>NZ_MLYN01000048.1:0-144452 GCF_001866675.1 Streptomyces sp. MUSC 14 | reverse complement strand
TCTTGCAGGACCGCGAAAAACATAACGGGGGCGCCGGCCGGACGGAGCAGATCGACGACGGCCGCCCCGGCTTCGGCTTCCATGGGACGGCGCCGAGTTCTCCTAGGCGGAGTCGGCCGTCGCGCGGGTCGTCATCGGGTCGCTGCCGTAGGGCGGTTCGGACGGCAGGCGGGCCGGAGGGGGCCAGCGGTGTCCGGATGGATGCTCAAGAGGTCGAGGTCAAGTCAGTGCCAGGGTGAGGAAGTCGGCTGAGCAACAAGGAGCACGGGCAGGCTCAGGACAGCAGGAAGTCGGCCTCCCCCGCCTTGGCGCCCTCGATGAAAGCGGTCATCTCGTCCGTGGTGTAGATCAACGCCGGCCCGTCCGGGTCGGTGGACTGGCGCACGGCGATCCGGCCGTCGGCCAGCTTCATCGCCTCCAGGCAGTTACCGCCGTTGCCGCCGCTCCAGGGCTTGTGCCACCCCTCGCTGCCCAGCTCCCGCGCGGGCATGCCGTTGTAGACGTGTCCGCGCGGCGTGATGCGATCCATTCACAGCTCCTTGCGGAGATCCTGGAGGATCTCCTTCGTGCGTTGTGCCGTAGCGGCCTGTGCCGCCATGCGGTCCATGACCTCGAGGTGGGTCGCCACCTCGGTGCGCGCGTCCAGGTAGACCGCGCCGGTCAGGTACTCGCTGTAGACCATGTCCGGAAGTTCTGACATGGCAAATCGGAACAGCACGAAGGGCCCGTACGTCCCCGGGTGCGGCCCGTGGGCGAACGGGGCCACCTGGAGCGTCACATGGGGCAGCTTCGTGGCCTCCAGCAACTTGTCGATCTGCGCGCGCATCACCTCCGGGCCGCCGACCTGCCGACGCACGGCGGTCTCGTCCATCACCGCCCAGAAGCGCGGGGCGTCGGAACGGCTGAGCAGGTTCTGGCGTTGCATGCGCAGCGCGACGTGCCGTTCGATGTCGTCCGGGCTGGTCTGGCCGATGGCACCGGACTTCAGCACACCGCGCGCGTAGTCCTCGGTCTGGAGCAGGCCGGGGACGAAGTGCGGCTCGTACGAGCGGATCAGGGCGGCCGCGCCCTCCAGGCTGACGTACATCGAGAACCAGCCCGGCAGGATGTCGTGGAACCGCTGCCACCAGCCGGGCTTGTTGGCCTCCTCGGCGAGCTGGACGAACACGTCGGCCTCGTCGTCCGCTACGCCGTACGCCTTGAGCAGCAGTTGCAGGTACGGGATCTTGAGGGCGACCTCGGCCGTCTCCATACGGCGGACGGTGGCGGGGGCGACACGCAGCACGCGGGCGGCCTCCTCACGCTTCAGCCCGGCGCGTTCCCGCAGGTCCAGCAGGCGCCGGCCGAGGACCACCTGGCCCACCGTCGGCGCGGACCGCGGCTCGCTCACGCTGTCACCTCCACGGAATCCACCGAAAGCCCCACTCCACGACTCGTTCGAAGACCGGGGCGGATCTCCGATGACCCCAATTGGCGCCGCTCGACGTGCTGTTGCGAGCAGTGTGCCACGGCCTCTGACCGAGTCATACAGCACTCTGCAATTTTCAGAGTGACACTTGCCAAGTGTTCACGGCGGGGAGATAGTGGCAAGCGTGATTCCGTCCGCGCCCTTAGGAACAGATGCCGCCGCAGACCGTTCCGGTCTCGGTGCCGCGTCGGAAGCGGCCCCCCGGTGGGGCGCCGCCGAGCGCCGGTTCCGCTTCGAGCTGGCCGCACATCCGGGTTCCGTCGCCCAGGCGAGACGCCTGGCGCATGCCCGGCTGACGGGCTGGTCCGTCTGCGCGGACACCTGTGACAGCGCGGTCCTGGTCATCTCCGAGCTGGTCACGAACGCGATCGTGCACACCGCGAGCAGCCATGTCGTGTGTGAGCTGCACGATCACGAGGACGTCGTACGCATGGCCGTCCTCGACGAGGGCTGCGCTCCCGGCGAACCCCACCCGTCTGCCCAGCGCCCGGACGATGAGCACGGGAGGGGATTGTTCCTCGTCGACGCGCTGTGCCGGGCCTGGGGTGCGCAGGAGCACGGCTCCGGCCTGCTGGTCTGGGCCGACCTGCCGCGCCGGAGCGGCGGGGCCCACGACACCGCCGAGCCGTGCAACGACCTCGGCTGGGGTGCCCGCCCCAAGCCGGACCGGCCCGCCGACACGCGCGAGGACGACCCGGCCGGGGCCGGCCACGAGGGCGCGGGGCGGGCCACCGACGAGGTCCACGGGAAGCGCAGGATCCCCGAGCAGCCCGGCCGCGACGACGACCGTACGCGCGCGGAGACGCTCGGCCGTGGAAGCGACGGAACTTCGGAACAGCCGCCGTCCCGGGCACCAGAGCGGCAACACCGGGCCGCGACGGCCGAGTACCGGGTGCAGCAGGCGTCCGAGCAGCACTGTCACGGGACATCCGAGCAGCTCCGGCACGGCATACCGGAGCCGCACCGGCACCGGTCCCCGGACCGCCCTTGGCACCACCCGCTGCACCGGGCCCCCGAACAGCGCCGCGCCGGGGAGCGGCCGTGACCGGCGGCGGACCCGACGTCACGGGCGCGGAGCACAACGGTCCGGCTTCCGGCTCCGGCTCCGGCTCCGGCTCCGGCTCCGGCTCCGGCTCCGGCTCCGAGCGTGCGCTCGGTCTCGACACCCTCGTACGGCTGCAACGCCGACGGCCCGTCCCTGAGGCGCCCCGTCGCCTGCTGCTGCCCGAGGGCATGACGGCCCCGCTGGGCTGTGACGCCGTGGCCGTGCCGGACCGCCTCGGTCCGCTGGTCGTACCGCGGCTGCCGCGGCTGGGCTGCGTCTACACCGACGGTGCGCGGTGGTGGTGGATCGTTCCGTCGGACTCCGACTACGCCCTGCCCTGGCCGGCTCCGGCCCAGTACGCCCCCGGCGCCCTGGTCACCGGCCCCGCACGGCTCATCCACCGCCCCGAGGGCACGGTGCCGTACACCCCGCCGATCCCGCTGTACCTGGCCCTGTGCCGGGTGCTCGGCACGGCCCCGGACTGGTCGCGGGCGGTCTCGGCGTAGACGGTTGAGACGATCGAGGGTGGGCGGTGCGCGGCAGGCGGTAGGCGACGCACTCGTCCGCGGTCACGCGGCGTCGGCAGCCCGCCAGAGGCAGCCGCCCCTCCGGACGCTCACTCCGAGCTGTCGCCGCCGCGCACGATCACCAGGAACGTGTCCGTCGCGAGGTCCATGACGACCTCGGCGGGCATGCCTTCCTGACGCCGCGCATGCGCGAACTCCTCCGCGGGCCAGGACCCCCGCGGACCGCCGGCGGGAAAGCGCTCGAGCACCGTTCGTCCCTTCACCATCGCGCACCTCCAGAAAGCGTCGCTCTCGGAGGAGTTAACGCCCTGGAGGCGGCGAACGCTTCGCCCGGTGAAGGCACTGAGACATTACCTACACCCGTTCGGCGCGAATCAGAAGAACGCGTTCACTTTTTGACATCAAGTGCACACGCTGTGTCAGCGAGTTGCATGATTCATGTCAGTAGTCGTACTCGTCGTGCAGCCGGAGCCGGTCGCTGCCGGCGGGGCTGCGGCCCAGCGCGGTGAGGTCGAGCAGGCCGGCGATGGTGCAGGCGCCGTCCAGCCCGTCGTCGAAGACCGAGTAGGTGTGGAAGACCCGGTCGTGGTCGCGCAGGAAACAGCTGATGCCCGCGCGCTCCACCGGGCCGCGGTCCGACTCCACGGTGGCCTCGAAGTCGCGGTTGAAGTCGCCGTTGGACGCCGCGTACGAGTACCAGGGCACCGCCCAGCCCATCCGCGCCTTGAACGGCAGGATGCGGGTGAACGGGGCGCGGGAGACGGACGCGAACGCGGTGTTCCTGGCGCGCAGATGGGCGAGGTGGCCGAGCTGGTCCAGGAAGGCCGAGCAGCACGGGCAGCCGGTCCGCCACTCCGGGGCGAACATGAAGTGGTGCACGATGAGCTGGGACCGGCCCTCGAAGAGGTCGAGGAGCGTGGCCTTGCCGTCGCCGCCCTCGAAGACGTACTCCGTGTCGACCTCGACCATGGGCAGCCGCCGCCGCTGCGCGACCAGTGCCTCGCGCGCCCGTCTGACCGCCTCCTCCTTGCGCAGCAACTCCTCGCGCGCCGCGCGCCACTGCTCGCGCGAGACGATCTCCGGAAGCGACATGGGCCCTCCTGTCCGACGGTCGGTTCGGGGTGGTGACCGATGCCGGGAGCGGAACTCATCGCTGTCCGCGAAGAATTTCCATGCGTCTTCGACGACCACGCCATCGAGGTGTCGGCCGACGTGTGCCGATGGCGCAGCCGGGGTCCGGCGAGGGCGCCGTACACCACCGTACGGCTACGCGGCGGCGGGCAGCGGCATCTCGATCTCCTGGAGTTCCAACTCACCCAGCGCGTCCCGCAGTTGCCGGACGTGCCGGGGGGTGAGGCGACCGGTGTCGTCGAGGTGTACGGCGCAGGCGGTGGTCGTGTCGACAAGTCGCTCCAGAACGTCCGCGACGGCCTCGGTACCGGCGGTGTGCCGGGCCAGGGCAGGCAGTTCGGCGGCGGCGAGCGCGATGGCGGTGCGGGCCTCGGCGAGGGTGCGGTAGGCCTCCCGGCGCAGCGCCCAGCGCTCCGCGCGGTCGCCGGACTCGCCGAGGACGTGCACGAGGTACGCGTGCGCGGCGCTCCCGGCCGTCGCGAGCCGGGCCCGCACCCCGCCGCCCCGCTTCCCCGGCATCGGCAGATGCCCGACGACGAGCACGAGCGCGCAGGCGAGCAGCGTCTCGCCGATCCGGCCGGCGCAGGCCTGCGCTTCGCCGCCGACCATGACGAGGGCGAGGACGAGGACGGTGACGACGGCGGTCAGCGCGGCGAAGTGCCGGGTGGCGACCGGGACGAGCGCCCCGCAGACCGCGACCAGCGCGATCAGCCCCGCCGGGCGCGGCAGCAGCGCGGCGAACCCGGCGAACGCCAGGGCGCCCAGCACGGTCCCGGCGGCCCGGCACAGCACCCGGGAGGCGAGTGGCCCGAGGTCGGGCTTGACGAGGAAGACGGCGGTGGCGGGCAGCCAGTACCAGTGCTGGTGGTGGCCGTACCAGCGGGTGTGGTGCAGCGCCTGGGCGATGGCGGCGCTGGCCCCGAAGCAGAGGGCGACGCGCAGCCCGTACTCGCGCCCGCCGGTGCCGAACGCGGCGCGCAGGCTGTCCCGGAGGCCGCGGCGCCGGGCGGGCGGCCACTGGTGCGGGCCCTCGGCCCGGTCGAAGGCCTCGGCGGCGCGCAACAGGGCGTCGTCCAGGGCGCGCAGGGCGGGTACGGAGCGGCTGGGGGCGGGCAGCGGGCCGGTGCCGGTGTTGCCGCGGACCGCGGCGGCGAGCCTGCGGGGACCCTCCGCAGCCCGCGCGGAGACCGGCTCCCCCGCCCAGTACAGGGCGGTGGCGGCCTCGGCGAGGGGCAGCGCGGCCACGTACTGGGCGTGCAGCCGACGCTCGGCGGCGGAGCCGGCGTGCCGGCGCAGTCGGGGGCCGGCGAGGGCGTCCTGCGCATGGTCGAGCGCGGCGGTCAGCGCGGCCCGCCGTGCGGTGGCGAGGTCACCGCCGACGACGTCGAGGAGATCGGCGACGGCGCCGTACACGCCGGCGACCGCCTCCCGCTCCCCGTCGAACCGGAAGTCACCGGCGAGCGAACCGGGCGTGGGCAGCGCGAGCCGCAGCAGGATCAGCCAGCCGGCCCCGGCGAGGAAGGCGAGCGCCCGCTGCCAGCCGCTCGCGGCCGCGGGCATCCCGGCGCCGAGCGCGGCTCCGACGAGCAGTTGCGTCCCGGCGGCGGAGGCGACGGGCCCGACGGCACTGATGCCGCCGGCGACCAGTCCCAGCAGGGTGAGCACCAGGGTGAGCGGTACGGCGGCCAGCCCCTGCCCGGCGTACGTCCCCGCGATCAGCCCGAGCGCACCGGCCAGCGCGGGCCCCCCGAGCCGCCCGACGGAGGCGCGTCGGCTGCCGGGGCGGTCGTTGATGCCGGCGAGCATCGCGGCGATGGCGGCGAGGACACCGCTGGGCAGCCGGTCGGCCGACAGCCCGGCGAGCAGCAGCGGCCCGGCAGCGAGCGCACCCCGGGTCACCGCGCTCCAGGGCACGGGGCCGCGCTGCGCGCGCAGGGCGTGGGCGAGCCAGAGGGGTGCGGCGGGCCGGGACACGGGACTCCTGTTCGTCCGAGGGCGGGGCGGGGTGAGGTGCCTTCGGACGACGGTGGCCGGCGGACCGTGCTTCCACGGTAGGCCGGGTTCGCCGGGCGAGCGGGGCGATCACGTTTCGGGAAGGTGAAAGGTGCCCGGGACGGCCGGTTTCTTTATGAACGCAACGCCCCGACTGCCACGACTGCCCCGACTTCCACGGCTTCCACGGCTTCCACGGCTTCCGCCGCTTCCACGACGTCCATGACCGCCACAGTTTTCACTGCTCCCCGGCTTCCGCTGTTGCCCGGCGGCCCCTCTGCTTCCACCGCTTCCACCGCTTCCACGATGACGCGGTTCCGGCCGGCGTGTCACCGCCCCACCCGGGCGCTCCCGTTACTGCCGGGCTTCCGTCAGGATCTCTCCGGCACGGGCGACTGCGCGGACGAGAACCGCGGGCTCGGCGCGCAACGCGCCCACCACGGCGTCGATCCCGCGCAGTCCGGCCCGTTCCAGCAACCGCTTCTCGTTGGTCACCCACTCCCCGCGTGCCGCGAGCACGCCGTGCGCGGCCTGTGCGGCGGCCGTGGCGACGGCCCCGGCGGTCTCGGTGAGGCGGCCGTGCGGGGCGTGGTTGGTCCTGGCGTAGTCGAGGGTGGCGCGGGCCGTGCCGTGCCAGCGCTCGGCGGCGGTCGCGCGCAGCCTGTCCGGATAGCCCGCCGGGCGCGGCAGTTCACCGCGCAGCACCTGGTTGACGGCCAGTTCCGCCACGAGCAGGTAGGTGGGGATGCCTGCGAGATGGAAGAGCAGCGGCTCCACCCGGAACCGCCCCTCCGCTGCCTCGGCCAGCTCGTGCTCGACCACGTCGAGGTCCCGGTAGTGCACATCGACCCGGCGCCCGTCGACCTGCAGCCAGGCCCCGCCGTTGAACACGCCGCCGCCCCAGCCGCCGACCTCGGACACCTCCCCCTCCCAGCCGACGGCCCGCAGGTCGTCGGGGTCGAAGGAGCCTCGGTAGTAGACCGCCATGTCCCAGTCGCTGTCGGGACGATGGACGCCCTGTGCGCGGGAGCCGCCGAGGGCGACCGCCCGGACGGTGGGGAGGGCGGCGAGACGGTCGGCGGTGGTGTCGAGGAACTCGGGATCGGGACAGGAGGGCATGTCTTTCAGTCTGTCAGCCGTCCGACGCACACGCTTCGAGCGCCCGTCGCACCCGGACCGGGAAAACGGGATGCGTCGGCTCCGCCGGACGCAGATGATCGGGAGGCTGCCGTCCGCCGCCCCAGGAGCCGCCATGATCCGCCGAGCGAACGCGCCCGGTCTCTTCCCGCCGCCCACCTATGCGCACGCCTCGGTGGTGGAGGCGGGCACCAGGCTCGCCTTCCTCGCCGGCTCCGTGCCGCTCGACGAGAAGGGGGAGATCGTCGGCCCGGGCGACCCCGTACGGCAGGCCGAGCGGGTGATCGGGAACCTGCGCGAACAACTCGGCGCCGTGGGGAGCGACTTGGCGCATGTGGTCGTGACCGAGGTGTACGTGGTGAGCACGGAGCCCGCCGTGCTGTCGGCGGTGTGGGACGTGGTCGAGGCCTCGGGGCTGAGCGCAGGGCCGCACTCGTCCACGTTGGTCGGGGTCGCTTGTCTCGGGTACCCCGGACAGCTGGTGGAGATCACAGCCACGGCCACGGTGCCGGAGGGGCGGAAGCAGCGGTGACGGAGGAGACGGAGGAGGTTGCACTGCGGCGGGCCGTCGCGGTGGATGCCCGGGCCGTCGCCGACGTCTGGCTGCGCTCCTTCGCCGCCGCGCTGCCCACCGTCGTCCGGCCGCGCTCCGACGACGAGGTCCGGGACTACTTCGCGAGCGTCGTCGTACCGGCGCGGGAGACCTGGGTGGCGGAGGCGGCCGGCGGCCGGATCGTCGGACTGATGGTGCTGAACGGGGAGTTGCTGTCCCAGCTGTACCTGCATCCGGACTGGCGGGGGCGCGGAATCGGCGACCGGTTCGTCGCGCTGGCCAAGGAGCGCAGCCCGGGCGGGCTGGCCCTGTGGACCTTCCAGGTCAACAAGCCCGCCCACCGTTTCTACGAGCGGCACGGCTTCACGGCCGACGAGTTCACCGACGGCAGCGGGAACGAGGAGCGGGAGCCGGATGTGCGGTACGTCTGGCGCCCCCAGGAATGACCCTCACCGATCAGTGGGGCGGCCGCCCCCATCTCCGCTCCTTCGGCAGCGGCTTGCCGTAGCTGCCCGCCCGGCTGGTCGTCAGGCCCAGGGCCACCAGGGACTCGGCGAGCCGGACCGCCGCGGCCACGCCGTCGACCACCGGCAGCCCGAGCTTCTCGCCCACCGTCCGCCGCAGGCCCGTCATCCCGGCGCAGCCCAGCACCAGGACCTCGGCGCCGGCGTCCCGGGCCCGCTCGGCCGCGGACAGGAACGCGGACTCGGTGCGGCCGGGGTCCTCGGCGAGATCGAGGACGCCGAGGCCGGTGCCGACGACGGCGGCGCAGTTGCGGGCCACACCGGCGGTCTCCAGGCTGTCCTCGATCTGGCCGCGGGAGCGGTCGAGGGTGGTGACGACGCCGTAGCGGCGGCCGAGCAGACAGGCCAGGTGGGCGGCGGCCTCCGTGATGTCCACGACAGGGACGTCGACGAGTTCGCGCACGCCCTCCCTGCCGTGCTCGCCGAAGCCGGCCAGGACGACGGCGTCGTACGCGGGACCGTCGTAGGTGCGCAGGGTGTCGAGGACGGCCGCCGCCGAGAGGTAGCTGTCGAGCCAGCCCTCGGCGGACGCGGGACCCCAGGCGGGGGTCAGACCGGTGACGGCGGTGCCCGGCCCGGCGGCGGCCCGGGCACCTCGCACGATCTCCTCGGTCATCTCCTGCGTGGTGTTGCAGTTGGTGACGATGATCCGCACGCTCGTCAGACCTCCTGCGTCGTACGGGCCTGGCGGTCACGCCGGTTGAGCAGCGCGTAGAGACCGGCGCCGAGCGCGGTGCCGATGAACCAGGAGTACGGCGCCACGTCGCTGAAGCTCTTCACCAGCGCCAGCACGGCCGCTACCGCCGCGGAGGGCAGGAACGCCCACAGCGCCCGGGGGTTGACGCCCTTGCGGTAGTGGTACGGGCTGTCCGGCCGGGCGTCGAACAGCGCCTGGACGTCGATCTTCTCGCGCTTGACCCAGTAGTAGTCGATCATGATCACGCCGAACAGCGGGCCCAGGAAGGCGCCGAGGCCGCCGAGGAAGTAGTTGACGACGGTCGGGTTGGAGAAGAGGTTCCAGGGGGTGACGACCAGCGCGGCCACCGTGCTGATCATGCCGCCGACCTTGAAGGTGATCTTCTGCGGCCAGACGTTGGCGAGGTCGTACGCCGGGGAGACGAAGTTGGCGACGATGTTGACGCCCATGGTCGCCACCGCGAAGGCGAGCGCGGCCACGACCAGCACCCAGGTGTTGCCCACCCTGGCGACCAGTTCCGCCGGGTCGGTGATGGCCTGCCCGAACGCCTTCAGCGAACCGGCCGTGACGATCACCGAGACGACGACGAAGGCGGTGGAGTTGACGGGCAGGCCCCAGAAGTTGCCGCGCCGGACGGTCCGGTGGTCGGGCGCGAAGCGGGAGAAGTCGCAGAAGTTGAGCATCAGCGTGCCGTAGGTGGCGAGGATCAGGCCGATCGCGCCGAACCACTGCCGCCACTGCTCGCCGGTGGACACCGGGTGCGGGGTGGAGGTGAGCGAGATGCTCCAGCCGGCCTTGGCCAGGACCCAGACCGCGAGCGCGATCATCACCAGCCAGATCACCGGGCCGCAGAAGTCCTGGAACTTGCGCACCGCCTCCATGCCCTGGCTGATGATCACCCACTGGAGCAGCCAGAGCGAGACGAAGGAGATCCAGCCGAGCCCGTCCAGGCCGAGGAAGGAGTGATGGGTGAGGGAGGCCAGGCCCGGCCAGGCGGCGAGCAGCATCACGTTGACGGCGACGGAGGCCAGATAGGTCTGGATGCCGTACCACATGATGGCGATCACGGCTCTGATCAGCGCCGGGATGTTGGCGCCCCAGATACCGAAGCTGATGCGGCTGACCACGGGGAACGGCACTCCGTGGCGCTGGCCGATCTTCCCCATGCGGTTCATGCCGACGTAGATGAGCACGAAGCCGGCGAGCAGGGCCGTGAAGACCTGCCAGACGTTCATGCCGAGGACCAGCAGGCCGGCGGCGAAGGTGTAGTTGCCGAGGTTGTGGACGTCGGACATCCACATGGCGAACAGGTCGAAGACCTTCCAGTTCCGCTGCTTCGCGGGGGCGAGGTCCTCGTTGACGAGGCGTGGGTCGGGGACGAACGCGGTGACGCCGGTGGCTTCGGCGCGGTCGGCGAGGGACACGGGGCCTCCAGGGGCAGGGGGGAGACGGAGGGCGGCGACCGTTTGGTATACCAAACTCCCTCATGGTCCCGCCGTCAACCGTTCGGACCGATGTCGTTGCCGTTACAGCCCCGTAAAAGCACCGACGGGTCGGCGAAGATGGGCCCATGACCCCCACGACGGCCTCTGCGACGACGAAGACCGAACCCCTCGGCGCGGTGCGCGAACGCGTCCTGGCGAGCCTGCGGGAGGACATCATCGGCGGCCGCCTGGCACCCGGTGACCGGCTCGTCGAACGGGAGCTGGCCGAGCGGTTCGGCGTCTCGCGGGTACCGGTGCGCGAGGCGATCCGTGCACTGGTCGCCGAGGGTTTCGTGCTCTTCGAGTCGGCCCGGCGCACGGTGGTACGACGGCTGACCCCGACCGACGTCAGGGAACTCTTCGAGCTGCGCGAGGCGTTGGAGGTGTACGCGGCGGGGCTGGCGGCGAGCCGGGTGACGCCGCAGGCCCTGGCGGAGCTGCGCGCACTGCTGGAGCGGGCGGCGCGGGCGACGAAGGAGGGAGACGCCGAGGCGATCACGGACATCAACACCCGCTTCCACGACCGCATCCGCGCCCTGGCCGGCAACAGCCTGCTGATCTCGGTCATGGAACCGGTCGACGGCCGCCTGCGCTGGCTCACCCGACAGAACGAGGAATGGCCCCAACTGCTCAGCGAACACCGTGAGTTGTACGACGCCATCGCCTCCGGCGACCCGGACCGCGCCCGCACCCACGCGCTGGCGCACGTCCGCGCCAACTACCGCTCGACGGTCCGGCACCTGTTCGGGGACGACGCCGTCTGACGGAGGTGACCGGGGCGACGGAGGTGACCGGGGCGGCGGAGGTGATCGAGGCAGGGGAGATGACGAAGCCGGCTGGCGTGACGAGCCGGCCGAGCCGGCCGGGATGCGTCACGGCAGTCCTGCCGCCCGCGCCGCCGTGCGCAGCACCTCGCGCAGCATCTCGGGGGTGAGCCTGCCGGTGAAGGTGTTGCGCTGGCTGACGTGGAAGCAGCCGAACAGGTCGAGGCCGTCGAGCGCGACCCGGGTACCGTGGGCGAAGGCCGGGCGCGGCCGGGGTACGGCCCAGCCCGCTTCGGCGAACGCGGGCAGCGCGGCTTGCCAGCCGAAGGCACCGAGGACGACGGCGGCCCTGAGCGTCGGGCGCAGCAGCTTCAGCTCCTGGACCAGCCAGGGGCGACAGGTGTCACGTTCGCCGGGGGTCGGCCTGTTGGCGGGCGGGGCGCAGTGCACGGGCGCGGTGACGCGGACGCCGTACAGCTCCAGTCCGTCGTCGGCGCTGACCGAGGTGGGCTGCGAGGCGAGCCCCACGTCGTACAGCGCCCCGTAGAGCACGTCCCCGGAGCGGTCGCCGGTGAACATGCGGCCGGTGCGGTTGCCGCCGTGCGCGGCGGGGGCGAGCCCGATGATCACCAGCCGGGCGTCGGCCGGGCCGAAGCCGGGCACCGGTCGCCCCCAGTACGTCCAGTCGGCGAACGCGGCCCGCTTCGTCCGGGCCACCTCCTCGCGCCACTCCACCAGCCGGGGGCAGGCCCGGCAGTCCGCGACGCGCCGGTCGAGCCGGGCGAGGGCAGCACTGTCGTCCATACCGCCACCGTATGCCCCGACGACTCCCCGACGTCCGTCGCCACCGGCGTCGACGCCCACGCCGACACCGCCGCCGTCACGGTCACCGCCGCCGGCGCCGTCACCCGTTCGTTTTGGCCCGGTCCTCGGCCGCGCGGCTCGCGTAGTTCTCCACGAACGCGCACATCGCCACGACCGTGTTGCGCAGCTCCGACAGCAGCACGCGCTCGTTCGGGGCATGCAGATTGCACAGGTTGTCCTGGGCGCCGAAGAGCAGCACCTCCGCGTCCGGCGCGGCCCTGGCGAGCCCGTTGACCAGCGGGATCGAGCCCCCGGTGGCGATGTACGCCGGCTGGGTGCCCCACGCACACGCCAGCGCGTCGAGCGCCGCCCGGTAGGCCGGACCACCGGTGACGGCCTCGAATCCGGGGCCGGTGTCGCCGGGCGTGACGGTGAGCGGCACGCCGTACGGTCTGAGCACCCGCAGATGCTCGACCAGCGCCGACAGCGCCTCGCGCGGATCCTGCCGGGGATGGAAGCGCAGGTTCAGCTTGGCCCGGGCGTACGGGACGACGGCGGAGGTGGCGTGGTCGACGCTCGGGGCATCGAGCCCGACGACCGTGATCGCCGGGCCGCTCCACAGCCGCTCCCCCAGCGTCCCGCTGCCCATGAGCGGCAACTCCTCGCCCACCCCGGCCAGCTCGCGGAACTCGTCCTCGGTGTACCCGGCCCCCGACCACGCCTCCCGCCACAGCCCCTCCACCGCGACGTCGCCGTGCACGTCGTGCAGCGTCGCCAGCGCCTTGAGCAGGACAAGCAGGGCATCGGGTGCGGCCCCGCCGAACTCACCGCTGTGCCGGGGCTCGGTCAGGGTGCGGGCCTCCACGATCACGTCGGCGGCCCCACGCAGCCCGGTGGTCAGGGTCGGGGTGCCGGGCCGCAGGTTTCCCAGGTCGGCGATCACCATCGCGTCGCACGCGAACCGCTCCGGGTCGGTCGGCGGGTACGCGTCGAAGGGGCTGCCGTACTCCTCCTGCCCCTCGAAGACGATCTTCACCCCGACCGGTGGCCGCCCCTCGTACGCCCGCAGCATGCCGAGGTGCGCGATGACGTTCGCCTTGTCGTCCGCGATGCCCCGGGCGCGCAGCCCGCCCTCGATCGGCGTGGGCTCGAACGGCGGCGACAGCCACAGCTTCTCGTCACCGGCCGGCTGGACGTCGTAGTGGGAGTACAGCAGGACGGTCGGCGCGGCCGGATCCGGCGGCGGGATCTCCGCGAAGATCACCGGCGCGGTGCCGGGCAGGTCGATCCGCTCGATGTGCTCCACGCCGACGCCGCGCAGCAGCTCCACGAGCAGATCGTGTGCCGCGTGCACCGGCTCCTCCGGAAACCCGGGACAGGCCACGGAGGGAATCTCGGCCAGCCGCACCAGATCGGCGCGCAGCCCCTCCATCAACGCATCCACCCTGCCCGCCGTGTCCACGCCGCCTCCTGCACTCGGGTCCACTCGACGACAACAGCCTCTGGGGTACGCCGGTACGACGCATCCGGGGTGAGCCAGGGGGGTGCGGTCGGCGAGACAGCGAGGGCAGCCCCCTCGCGGTCGTCGCACTGCTCGCGGTCGCCGCCTCCTTGCCCTCTGGAGCGCGCCCCGGAAAAACACGACCGGCTCCGTCCGCCCCGGGAGTTAAGGTCGGGACATGGCTTCCGAGGATGCGGACGACGACGTGAACCGTGAGACCGGCGGACCGGACGGAACGATCCCCGCCCAGGACGTCCCAGACTCCGGAACGCCGGCCGCCCGTCCCCTCGATCCCGCGATCCTCGCCGCGGTGGCCGCCGCCGAGGCCGCGGGGCCGACGACCGGCGAAACGGTCCGGATCGACAGCTGGATCTGGGCCGTACGCCTGATCAAGACGCGTTCCCTCTGCGCCACCGCCTGCCGGGGCGGCCACGTGCACGTGAACGGCGAGCGGGTGAAGCCCGCCTACTCCCTGCGCGTCGGCGACGAGGTGCGTCTGCGGCACGAGGGCCGGGAACGGGTGGTGATCGTCAAGCGCCTGATCCGCAAGCGGGTCGGCGCTCCCGTGGCCGTCCAGTGCTACATCGACAACTCCCCGCCGCCCCCGCCCCGCGAGGCCATGGCCCCGGCCGGCCTCCGCGACCGTGGCACCGGCCGACCCACCAAGCGGGACCGCCGCGAGATGGAACGACTCCGCGGCCTCAATGCCCTCCCCGGCGCCCCGAGCGGCTTCGCGGGACCAAGAGGCATCGGCGGCCCGGGAGGCTCCACGCGGCCTGAAGGATTCGCCGGACCTGGTGGCGCCGGTGAGCACGCTGGACGTGGTGGTCGCGGTGGCTCCGGTGGTGCGGCCGGGCGGGGCAGGTCCGGGGAAGCTGGTGGCCGTGCGGGCGCCGGTGGGACTGGGGGCCGTGCGGGCCGACGTGGCGGATCGGACGGGGCTGGTGGATCGGGCAGGCCCGGTGGGACCGGTGCGCGGGATCAGGCCGGTGGGTCTGGTGGGCGTGACGGATCCGGTGGGCGTGATCAGGCCGATGGGCGTGGCGGATCGGGTGGGCGCTCTCGGGATCGGTGATCCACCGCCCGTCACTCCTTCTGGCTCTCCTTTCGTTCTGGCTCTCCTCTCCGTCCTCCTCCCTGCTCACCCCCGCCGAACCAGCTCCAGCAGTTCGCGGTGGGACCTCAGCGCCCCCAGACGATCATGATGAGCGGCATCATCAGGATCAGCGAGGGGTCGTCGCGTTCTGGCCGTGGAAGGCGGTGAGCTGGACGATGAAGGCGATCGCCCTCAGCGCGCTGAGGGCGATCGCCGCCACGGACCGGAGGAGCGGTGTCAGCAGGGCGAGCAACTCCTGGACCGCACACAGCGCGACCCTGTGGACCCGGCGAGTCCCGGGAACTCATCGCCCTCCGCTCCCGTCCCCGGCAGCGCCGGGACGCCCGCTACCCCCTCGGCACAGCCCGCACCCACGTCCGGTCCGGTGTCAGGTAGGTGTCCACCTTCAGCCCCGCCTCCGCCAGTGCCGATTCGAACTGTTCCTTCGTCAGGGGCCGGGCCAGGAAGGTCTGGGTCCAGACCGCGTCCGGGAACGTGTACTCGGCCCGGACCGAGTTCACCCCGTCTCCGGCGGGCTCCACCGAGGCGATCCGTATCGTGAAGCCGCTCGGGTCGGCCCGCTCCCTCGGCACGTTCGTGTGGTAGTCCTCGCCCTCCCGCTGGATGAGCACCCAGCCTCCCTCCGCCACATGCCGGGCGCAGGCGCGCAGCAGGCCTCGGCGCACCTCCTCGTCACCGGCATGCACGAGGAACGACGCCAGCATCACCACGTCGAACTTCTCGCCGCCCAGGTCCAGTTCCTCGATCGGACCGCATACCGTGCGTGCCCCGCGGACGCGGGCCAGCATGTCGGCGGACTCGTCCACCGCCGTGATCGTGAAGCCCCGTGCGAGCAGGGGGTGGGTCATCCGGCCCACTCCGCTGCCCAGTTCCAGGATGTGTGCCCCCGCCGGCACCGCCGCGGCGATGATGTCCGGCGCGTCGCCCGCCGGCAGCCGCTCGTACAGCTCGACCGCGCAGCCGTCCGGGGTGATGGCTCCGGGTCCCGTGCCCTCGTGTCCCTCGCGCATTTCGACCGTCATGCCCGAACAACGGCCGGTCCCCGCACGCCCGTTCCCCTCTCGCGCCAGTTCACCCGTTCGAGTGATCCGCGCCCACCCCGCACTGTTCAGCCGGGGAACGGGAACCATCCGTGCCCGATGTACCAGTGGCCGCCCGCCCGCAGATGGTCTCCCACCGCACGCTCCACGGACGTGCGCCGCGGCAGCTCCGCCACCGGCAGTCCGGGGTCTCCGAAGACGAACTGGACGGGATCGGTGTCGGCCGGTTCGGTGTCCTCGCGGGCGGTGCGGAAGCGGTCCTGGAACCGGATGATGTGGGAGTCAGCCGGCAGATAGCGCCTCAACTGCCGGTCCAGCAGCCAGGAGTGGCACAGCGCCGCCACCGGCCGCTCCTCGGGGAAGTGCCGGGCGAAGAACTCACGGGCCCACGCGAGCGAACGGTCGCAGGCGGCCGGGGTCAGCGGACCGTGGAAGTCCGGGATGTGCAGGTTCAGACAGGGCGTACCGGGCACCACGGCCGATCCGGCCGCCGCGATCCCCCGTGCCGAGCGCTGCCCGAGTCGCGCCCGCTCGAACTGCAGTCGGCCCAGCTGGAACAGCTCGCCGCGGAAGTGCCGGACCAGCCAGCCTCCCGCCTGCACGCCGGTCGTTCCGTACCGTCGGCGGTGCGCCGCCAGCTGTCGGCCCAGGTCGGCCAGGGTACGCCGGGAGATCTCGGGCGGGATGCCGCGGTCCCGGTGCCGGGCGAGGGTGCGCGGGACCGCGGCGACGAAGACGTACACGGGGAAGGTGCGGCTCAGCTCCTCCGGCGCCGCGTCAAAGAATTCCGCGAGGTCGGGCGGGTGGCCGGTCCCCTCCGGACCGTGGAACAGCGCCTCGACGCACTCCTCAACCAGCCGCAGCAGGCCCGGGTCAGCGGTGATCCTGCGCCGCCGGGCCACCAGGTCGTTGATGTCCTCGTGCGGCACGGCGAGGTCGAGGAGCAGTTCGGGCAGGTCGTCGGCGTTCGGCAGCACGGGATCCCCCTTCGGCGGTTGACGTGCCGCCTGCGCGTGAGGGCCGGGTACGCGCCGTTGGTGGACATCGTCCCCGAAGAGTACGTTGCAGGGAGGAGTGGTGGTGTCCCATGCGTACGGGCAGTGAACCGTCGACCGCGCGCAGTGCGCTGCGGGCGCGGTTCTGGCTGAGCATGTGGGGGCTGGTCTGGTCGATCTTCGGCACGGCCGCGTTCGTGCTGGCCGGGCGCCCCGGCTGGGCGGCGGCCTGCGGAGTGCTGTGGCTGGTCGTCACCGTCGACATGACCATGATCCTGCGGCACATGCGGCAGGGCCCGCACTACCAGCCGGGCCGTGACGTACCGCCGTATCCGCCGCCGGACGACGTGCCGCCGCCGTACCGGCCGCCGCGGAACCGACGGCCGTACCCGCACCTGCCCAGGCACCGGCATCCGTGACCGCCCCGGCACAGCGCCGCCGTTCGACGCGGCCACTGGTCAGTCGTCGAAGCGGGCCGCCTTCAGGTACTCCGGATTGGGGTCGAGCGCGGCCGCCAGCCGGAAGTGGCGTTTGGCCTGGTCGGAGCGGCCCTGGCGTTCGTAGGTGCGGGCCAGCGCGAAGTGCGCGAACGCGTTGTCCGGCTCGCGCTCCAGCACGATGGTGAACTCCAGCTCGGCGGGCCGCAGTTGCGCCGCCGCGAAGAAGGCACGCGCGCGAAGCAGTCGGGCTGCGGTGTTCTCCGGGTGTACGGCGATGACTCCGTCGAGAAGTTTCACCGCGCCCCGCGGGTCCCGTGAGTTGAGCAGCTGCTCGGCTGCACGGAAGTCGATGACATGCGTTTCCGGAGTACGTCCGGTGGAACCGCTGGTCTCGGGCACGGCAGAGTCCTTCCCTTGCTCGGAGCGTTCAACGCCCGGTCAGGGGCCCGCTATTCCGCGGACGCCTCGCGAGCGCGTCGTACGAGGTCGTCCCACACGTCGGCGACACGCTTGTGCAGCGTGTCCAGGGGGACGTCGTTGTCGATCAGGATGTCCGCTGCCTCCCGGCGCTGTGCGCGCGTGGCCTGCGCGGCCATGCGCGCGCGTGCGTCCTCCTCGGTCATGCCGCGCAGCCGCACCAGCCGGTCGAGCTGGGTCTCGGGGCTCGCGTCCACGACGATCACGAGGTCGTACAGCGGC
Organism: Streptomyces sp. MUSC 14; assembly: GCF_001866675.1. Taxonomy (NCBI): domain Bacteria; kingdom Bacillati; phylum Actinomycetota; class Actinomycetes; order Kitasatosporales; family Streptomycetaceae; genus Streptomyces; species Streptomyces sp. MUSC 14. The sequence goes on along the minus strand of NZ_MLYN01000048.1, from coordinate 126,534 downwards.
GCCAGACCGTTCTCGGTGAGGAGGGGTACGTCGTGGATCACGACGGCGTCGGGGGCCGCGGCCTCCTCCAGTTCGCGGGAGCGGAGGCCGACCAGAGGATGCACGATCGAGTTCAGCACGGCGAGCTTCTCGGGGTCGGCGAAGACGATGGCCCCGAGCCGGGGCCGGTCCAGGCTGCCGTCGGCGACGAGGACGTCCGCGCCGAAGGCCTCGACCACGGCAGCGAGACCGGGGGTGCCCGGCGCCACGACCTCGCGCGCGATGCGGTCCGCGTCGATCAGCACGGCGCCGTGCTCCACGAGCAGCCGGGACACCTCGCTCTTGCCGGCGCCGATGCCACCGGTCAGGCCCACTTTCAGCATGTGCCGAAGCTTAGGCCCTGCCACTGACAACGGAACCGGCGGAGGTCAGTTGTCGCCCTCCCGCTCGGCCAGGAAGCGCTCGAACTCCCGGCCGATCTCGTCGGCGGACGGAATGTCCGCCGGTTCCGCGAGCATGTTGCCCCGGGTCTCGGCACCGGCCGCGGCGTCGTACTGGTGCTCCAGGCCCTGGACGAGCGCCGTCAGTTCCTCGTCGCCCTCCCGGATCTGGCGGTCGATCTCGTTCTGCGTGCGGTGCGCCTCCGTGCGCAGCGCGTGCGCCACGCCCGGCAGGACCAGACCGGTGGCGGCCGTGATGGCCTCCAGCACGGTGAGGGCCGCGTCCGGGTAGAGGGAGCGGGCGATGTAGTGCGGGACGTGCGCGGCGACACCCAGGACGTCGTGCCCGGCCTCACTGAGGCGGTACTCCACCAGCGACTCGGCGCTGCCCGGCACCTGGGCCTCCTCGAAGGGGCTGCGGTGGCCGGGGACGAGGTCGGTGCGGTTCCCGTGCGGGGTGAGGCCGACCGGGCGGGTGTGCGGGACGCCCATGGGGATGCCGTGGAAGTTCACGGACAGGCGCACGCCGAGCCGCTCCACGATCTGCCGTACAGCCGCGGCGAAGCGCTCCCACTCCACGTCCGGCTCGGGCCCGGAGAGCAGCAGGAACGGGGCGCCCGTGGCGTCCTGGACGAGTCGGACCTCCAGGGTCGGGTCCTCGTACTCGGTCCAGTGGTCCCGCTTGAAGGTCAGCAGGGGCCGGCGGGCCCGGTAGTCCACGAGCCGGTCGTGGTCGAAACGGGCGACGAGCTGGTGGGGCAGTGAGTCGAGCAGCCGGTCGACGATCTGGTCGCCGGTCTCGCCCGCGTCGATGTATCCGTCGAAGTGGTAGAGCATGACAAGACCGGCCGACTCCTGGGCGAGCGCCATGTCGACAACGGCGAGGCCCTTCGGCTCCCATGCGTACAAACCCTGCGGATCAAGCACTGTGACCGCTCCTCCTCGTGTTCCCCGGCTTCAACGCCCTCCGGACCGCGGGCATTCCCGCCCGGCACTTTCCTGATCAAGGAAGCAGGTGTCGGCCCCCGGACACGCCTGAGGAGCCGCACCTCGGAAGGTACGGCCCCTCAGGACCAGCTATCGGCTAAGCCTCAGCGGGGAGCATTCAGCTCTGGCCGCCCGCCAGCTTCTCGCGCAGCGCGGCCAGCGCCTCGTCCGAGGCCAGCGCACCGGAGGTGTCGGCGCCCTCGGAGGAGTACGAGCCACCGGTCGCGGCCGGAGCCGCAGCCTCGCCGCCCTCGGCCGCGGCAGCGGCGTCGGCCTCGCGGGACTTGATGACCTGCTGCTGGTGCTGCTCGAAGCGGGCCTGCGCCTCGGCGTACTGGCGCTCCCACTCCTCGCGCTGCTTCTCGTAGCCCTCGAGCCAGTCGTTGGTCTCGGGGTCGAAGCCCTCGGGGTAGATGTAGTTGCCCTGGTCGTCGTAGGACGCGGCCATGCCGTACAGGGTCGGGTCGAACTCGACCGAGGCCGGGTCGGCACCGAAGGACTCGTTGGCCTGCTTCAGCGAGAGGCTGATGCGACGACGCTCGAGGTCGATGTCGATGACCTTGACGAAGATCTCGTCGTTGACCTGGACGACCTGCTCCGGGATCTCCACGTGGCGCTCGGCCAGCTCGGAGATGTGGACCAGACCCTCGATGCCCTCGTCCACGCGGACGAACGCACCGAACGGAACCAGCTTGGTGACCTTACCCGGGACGACCTGACCGATCTGGTGGGTCCGGGCGAACTGCTGCCACGGGTCTTCCTGGGTCGCCTTCAGCGACAGGGAGACGCGCTCGCGGTCCATGTCGACGTCGAGGACCTCGACGGTGACTTCCTGGCCGACCTCGACAACCTCGGACGGGTGGTCGATGTGCTTCCAGGACAGCTCGGAGACGTGGACCAGACCGTCGACGCCACCCAGGTCCACGAAGGCACCGAAGTTGACGATCGAGGAGACCACGCCGGAGCGGACCTGACCCTTCTGGAGGGTCGTGAGGAACGTCTGGCGGACCTCGGACTGGGTCTGCTCCAGCCAGGCGCGGCGGGACAGGACCACGTTGTTGCGGTTCTTGTCCAGCTCGATGATCTTCGCCTCGAGCTCCTTGCCCACGTAGGGCTGGAGGTCGCGGACACGACGCATCTCGACCAGGGAGGCCGGGAGGAAGCCGCGGAGGCCGATGTCGAGGATGAGACCACCCTTGACGACCTCGATGACGGTACCGGTGACGATGCCGTCCTCTTCCTTGATCTTCTCGATGGTGCCCCAGGCACGCTCGTACTGGGCGCGCTTCTTCGAGAGGATCAGGCGGCCTTCCTTGTCCTCCTTCTGGAGGACGAGGGCCTCGATCTCGTCACCGACGGCGACGACCTCGTTGGGGTCGACGTCGTGCTTGATCGAGAGCTCGCGGCTCGGGATGACACCTTCGGTCTTGTAACCGATGTCGAGCAGGACCTCGTCCCGGTCGACCTTCACGATGACGCCGTCGACGATGTCGCCGTCGTTGAAGTACTTGATCGTCTCGTCGATCGCGGCGAGGAAGGCTTCCTCGTTACCGATGTCGTTGACCGCAACCTGCGGGGTGGTGGCGGTGGTCTCGGTGCTGCTCGTCATGTGGGAAAGGGCTCCGGTACGGACATTGAAGTCGTAGGTACTGCTACGCCGGGAGCCCGTATCGCTCTGATGAAGCCGGACAGCCAAGGAAGCGCCACACAAAACCGCTGGTGGCGCCTCGAAAACCGAGGGGACATACAACAGATGCGAGCGCAGCCTGCTACGTCTGAGGTGCGCAGGCCCGCAGCGCAACTTGTAGCATACGGGGGCAGCCGGACAGGGTCAATGCGCGAAGGCGCACACGGGGGGCGGATCGCCGCATACCCCGCAGAAGAATCGTCCCGGGTGGCCACACGCAGGCCTCGGGACCCTTCCGTGACAGACCCCGGCGGGTTGGACGGAAGAGTACGACGAGGGAGCCGATCATCCAAGAGCCGGAAAGCTATGACCCGGGCGACACCGTGGATTCCACCTCGGAGGCCACACGGCGTGATGCCGGTGTCACGGAGAGCGCGCGGGCCAATCGGGGCTGGTGGGACCGCAACGCGGACGAGTACCAGGTCGAACACGGCACGTTTCTGGGCGACGACCGCTTCGTGTGGGGTCCGGAGGGCCTGGACGAGGTGGAGGCCGAGCTGCTCGGTCCGCTGGAGGAGCTGAAGGGCAAGGACGTCCTGGAGATCGGCGCGGGCGCGGGCCAGTGCGCGCGCTGGCTGGCCGCCCAGGGGGCCCGACCGGTGGCGCTGGACCTCTCGCACCGCCAGCTCCAGCACGCCCTGCGGATCGGCGGATCGTTTCCCCTCATCTGTGCGGACGCCTCCGCGCTGCCGTTCGCGGACGACTCCTTCGATCTGGCGTGCTCCGCGTACGGGGCGCTGCCGTTCGTCGCGGACCCGCGGCTGGTGCTGCGCGAGGTGCGCCGGGTGCTGCGGCCGGGCGGGCGGTTCGTCTTCTCGGTGACGCACCCGATCCGCTGGGCGTTCCCGGACGAGCCGGGCCCCGAGGGCCTGTCGGTGTCCTCCTCGTACTTCGACCGCACGCCGTACGTGGAGCAGGACGAGCAGGGCCGGGCGGTCTACGTCGAGCACCACCGGACGCTCGGCGACCGCGTCCGGGACGTCGTGGCCTGCGGTTTCCGGCTGGTGGACCTCGTGGAACCGGAGTGGCCGGCCTGGAACACCGCGGAGTGGGGCGGCTGGTCCCCGTTGCGCGGCAGCCTGCTCCCGGGCACGGCGATCTTCGTGTGCGAGCGCGACTGACCCCTCACCCGCGTTCCCTGTGCGCCTCCCTTCGCCTGCGTCGGGAGGCGTACGCGCGCGTGGGCTGCGTTTCCCGTCGTACGACACTGGGGGCGTGATCCGTTACGACGCCCTGGACGCGCTGCCCGTGCGCTCCGCCCTGCCCGACCTGACCGGCGCCCTGGAGGCGGACGGCACCGCCGTCCTCGTGGCGCCGCCCGGCACCGGCAAGACGACACTGGTGCCGCTGGTGCTGGCGGGGCTGGTCGGGGGCGGTCCGGCGCGGCGGGTCGTGGTGGCCGAGCCGCGGCGGATCGCGGCGCGGGCGGCGGCGCGGCGGATGGCGTGGCTGCTGGGCGAGAAGCCCGGCGGGAGCGTGGGCTTCACGGTGCGCGGCGAACGGGCCGTGGGCCGGCACACGCGCGTGGAGGTCGTGACGACCGGTGTGCTGCTCCAGCGGCTGCAACGCGACCCGGAGCTGCCGGGCGTCGACGTCGTCGTGCTCGACGAGTGCCATGAACGGCATCTGGACGCGGACACGGCGGCCGCCTTCCTCTGGGACGTGCGGCAGACGCTGCGTCAGGAGCTGCGGCTCGTGGCCGCTTCGGCGACGACGGACGCGGCGGGCTGGGCCCGGCTGCTCGGCGGGGCGCCGGTGGTCGAGGCGGCGGGCGTCGCGCATCCGGTGGAGGTGGTGTGGGCGCCTCCGGCGCGGCCGGTACGGCCACCGCACGGGATGCGGGTCGATCCGGCGCTGCTGGCGCACGTGGCGTCGGTGGTACGGCGGGCGCTGGCCGAGCGGGCGGGCGACGTGCTGTGCTTCCTGCCCGGTGTGGGTGAGATCGCGCGCGTGGCCGGGCAGCTCGGGGACCTGGGGGACGTCGAGGTGCTCCAGGTGCACGGGCGGGCGCCGGCCGCGGCGCAGGACGCGGTGCTGGCGGGCGGGGAGCGGCGCCGGGTGGTGCTTGCCACGTCCGTCGCCGAGTCGTCGCTGACCGTGCCCGGGGTGCGGGTGGTGGTCGACGCGGGGCTGGCGCGTGAGCCGCGGGTGGACCACGCGCGCGGGCTGAGCGGACTGACGACCGTACGGGCGTCGCGGGCGGCCGGGCGGCAGCGGGCCGGGCGCGCGGGGCGTGAGGCGCCGGGGGCGGTGTACCGGTGCTGGACGGAGGCCGAGGACGGCCGTCTGCCGGCCTTTCCGGCTCCGGAGATCAAGCTGGCCGACCTGACCGCGTTCGCCCTTCAGGCGGCCTGCTGGGGCGACCCGGACGCCTCCGGGCTGGCGCTGCTCGATCCGCCGCCGGGCGGGGCGATGGCGGCCGGGCGCTCCGCGCTGACGGTCGTGGGGGCGGTGGACTCCGCCGGACACGCAACGGAGCTCGGTGTGCGGTTGGCCCGGCTGGGGGTGCACCCCAGGCTGGGGCGGGCGTTGTCGGACACCTCGGGCGAGGGGGCGGAGGTGGTCGCGCTGCTCTCCGAAGAGGTGCCTCGGGACTACGGAGACGATCTTGCCGGTGCGTTGCGACGTGCGCGGCGCGGGGGTGACGCCTACGCGGGGCGGTGGGCCGCGGAGGTGCGACGGCTGCGGGCCGTCTCGGCCGATCCCGCCCGCCCGGCGGCCCGTGGCTCCCGGTCGGAAAGTGCCGTTCCCGTGGGGCCGGGCACCCGGGTCGACAGGCTCGCCGGGCTCGTCACCGCGCTCGCCTTTCCCGAGCGGGTGGCCAAACTCGACGGCGGGTCGTATCTCATGGCCTCCGGGACCCGGGCCGAGCCGGCCGACGGGTCGGCGCTGCGAGGGACGCCGTGGATCGTCGTGGCCGTCGCCGACCGGCCCGGCGGCACCGGGCACGCGCGCGTACGGCTCGCGGCTGCCGTGCAGGAGGACGTGGCGCGGGCTGCTGCCGGGTCCCTGCTGAGCGAGCGGGACGAGGTGCGCTGGGCCGACGGGGAGGTCGTGGCCCGGCGGGTCGAGCGGCTGGGGGCGATCGAGCTGGCCGTGCGGCCGCTGCGGGACGCCGACCCGGCCCTCGTGCGCGCCGCCCTCCTCGACGGTCTCCGGCAGGACGGGCTCGGGCTGTTGCGCTGGTCGCCGGAGGCGGAGACGCTGCGCCGACGGCTGGCCTTCGTGCGGACGCACCTCGGGGAGCCGTGGCCGGACGTGTCCGACGACGCGCTCCACGCGCGCGTGGACGAGTGGCTGGAGCCGGAGCTGAGCCGGGCCCGCCGGCGAGCCGATCTCGCCCGGATCGACGCCGGACAGGCGCTCACGCGACTGCTGCCCTGGGCGAGCGGGGAGGCGGGCCGGCTCGACGAGCTGGCGCCGGAGCGGATCGCCGTACCCAGCGGGTCCAGGATCCGGATCGACTACGGCGATCCCGAACGGCCGGTGCTCGCCGTCAAGTTGCAGGAGATGTTCGGGCTGGACGAGACACCGGCCGTGGCGGGGGTGCCGCTGCTGGTGCATCTGCTCTCCCCCGCCGGGCGGCCCGCCGCCGTCACTGCCGACCTGGCGTCCTTCTGGAAGGACGGCTACAAGGGCGTCCGCGCGGAGTTGCGCGGGCGGTATCCGAAGCACCCGTGGCCCGAGGACCCGGCCGCTGCCGCGCCCACCCGCCACACCAGCGCGCGGCTCAGGCGCTGACCGGCTCCGGCTCCGCCGACCGCGTCGGTGCGGGGTCCTCGGGGCGGCGGGTGCGGGCCTCCAGGAGGAGGGAAAGCGCCAGGAGCAGGATCCCCAGGACGAGCGAGCCCCAGGGGACATAGGAGGTGAGCGCCAGGACGAGGGTGCGGTTGTGCTTGACCAGGGCGACCGTGTGCTCGATGTAGTCCTCGCGCATCTTCACGTCACCGGCGAACGCCGTGACGCTCGCCCGGCCGCCGAGCAGGGTGCCGCCGCGCAGCTCCTCCTTGTGGTCCTCCTCGCCGTAGACGGGCGCGCCGGTGACGGGTTCGACCCAGAACTTGCGGACGGTGCTGTACCAGCGGGTCGTGCCCGTCTTCGCCACCGACTCCGGCGTGATGCCCTGCACGGGCATCGTCTTCGGCATGGGGACCCTGGTCCAGGGGATGGTCTGCTCGAAGTAGTAGACCTTCAGGCCGCGGAAGGTCTGGGTGCCCTTGTAGTGGATGGGGCTGGTGGTGCGGGTCTGGGCGTCGAAGTACTCGTAGTCGCGCTTCTGGGTCAGGAAGGGCCACTTGAACTCGATGCCCTGGCGGGTGACAGGGTCGCCGTCGACCATCTCTCCGGTGGCGTGGACGGGATCCTGGGTGTGGGCGTCGAAGATGTAGCGCTCGGGGACCTTGGAGACCATCTTGCCGTCGGGGCCCTGGACGTAGGACAGGCTGTCCCAGACGACGACCGGCCGGCCCGCCGTCTTCTCGATCTCCTTCGCGGCCGCCACGTTGCCCTTGAGGGTCTGCACGATGGTGACCTTGGGGACCTTCTTGGCCTGCATGGTGCCGTAGTCGAGGAGGGTGGCGTCCTTGGCCTCCAGGACCATGTCCTGGTACTGGTTCGCGGGGATCCTGGCCAGGCGCGGGAAGGCGTACCAGCGCATCAGCGGGGACAGCGCCGCGCAGAAGACGGCGCAGGCGAGCAGGACCAGGCTTGCCTTGCGGCGCATGCGAGGCCTCCCTCCCGGACGGGGTGCGGCTACGGGTGCGGTGCGGCTACGGGTGCGAAGGCACCGTCGTCAGCAGCGGTCGGGGCGACGTCCGTCCCGTCGGCGAGCCCATCGCGCTGATCGTGAGGACCAGGGCGAACGCGAGGGCGAGACCGGTCGCGGCGGCGATCAGAGCGCGCATACGGGCCTCCCGGCGGACGGAACGGTTCCTGCGGGTCGTCACCCCGACAACTTCTGACAGGGCGTCAGGTTCGGCACCGTAGCAACGGGACGGTGAGATGAGAACAGTGATGCACGCACGAACGGGGGGCGCCCTCCCCGCGGGAACGGAGAGGGCGCCCTGTGCGTTCTTCGGGTGGGATCAGGAGGAGGCGGACGGACTCGGGGAGGTGCTCGGGGACGGGGTCGGGCTCGCCGAGGTGTCGGCGGCGGCGACCTTCAGCTCGACCGTGAGGACCGCGCCGCCCGTGGTGGTGATCCGGAGAAGGAAGGTGCCGGTGGTGTCGTCGGCGTACAGCTTCGGCAGGGTGAGCAGGCCCTTGGCGTCGGTCTGGAGACCGGTGAGGGTGCGGACCGTCTTGCCCTTCGCGTCCTTGAAGTAGGGGCCCTGGTCGTTCTCGCTCGGGTCGAGGAGCGACTTGGTCAGGGTGGCGGTGGCCGCAACCTTGTCCGCGACGGCGCCCCTGTACGTCGCCTTCACCTGGACCTGGTCGGCGAACTCGCCGCCCGGGGTGCAGGTCAGCGGGGTGTCGCTGGTGCGGGCCAGGGTGTCGGCGGCGCGCGGGGTGACGGTGGCCGTGTAGTCGACGCCCTTGGGCGAGCGGCCCACGACGGTCGCGGTGACCTTGAAGTCACCGGTCTTCTCGCCCGCCTGGAGCGCGGGGGCGAGGGCGACGCCCCTGGCGTCCGTGACGACCGTGGCCACGCTCTCGCCGCCGGTGAACGTGGTGTCGGTGCCGCCGCTGATGGTGAACCGGATCCGCACCTTGGCGACGGCGCCGCCCAGCTTGGTCGCGGCGCGGGTGGAGATCCGCTCGGTGAAGGTGTCGCCGGCCATCGCGGTGAGCTGGGGGGTGCCCGCGTTCTCCAGGTGGTCCACCGTGTCGGTGGGGGTCGGCGTGGGCGTGGGCGTCGGCGGCTTGGACGGGGTCCCGGGGCTGCCGCTTCCACCGGGCTTGGCCGGTGTGCTGGGCTTCGGGTGCGGCTTCGAGCCGGGCTTGGCCTTCGGCGGGCCGGAGGGCGTCGGCGACGGTGACTGGGTGTGCGCGGTGCCGTCGTCGCTGCGGTGGCTGGGCAGGCCGCCGGTGCCGTCGGGGACGGAGTGGCCGCCGGTGCGGTAGTACTCCAGCCAGCTCAGGACCGTGTTCAGGTAGTCCTGCGAGTTGTTGTAGCTGAGGATCGCGCTGCTCAGGTCGGCCTGGCGCGAGAGGTCCCAGCCGTTGCGGCACAGGTAGTGACCGGCGGCGAGAGCGGCGTCGTAGACGTTGTTGGGGTCCTTCTTGCCGTCGCCGTTGCCGTCGCGGCCGGCCCAGGCCCAGGTCGACGGGATGAACTGCATCGGGCCGACGGCCCGGTCGTACAGGGCGCTGCCGTCGTACGCACCGTGGTCGGTGTCCTTGATGAGCGCGAAGCCGTTGCCGTCGAGGACCGGGCCGAGGATCGGGGTCAGCGTGGTGCCGTCGGCGCTGACCCGGCCGCCGTCGGCCTGGCCCGACTCGACCTCGCCGATGGCGGCGAGCAGTTGCCAGGGCAGGTTGCACTCGGGCTTGGAGGAGCGCAGTTCGGCCTCGGCCTTCTTGTAGGCGTCGAGGACCGTCGCGGGTATGCCGGCCTCCCCGTCACCCTGGGGGACCGGGGTGCCCGCGCTCGGCGTGGAGCTGGGGCTCGGGCTGGGGTTGGGGCTGTTCAGCGGCGGAAGGTCCGTGTAATAGGGCGAGTTGCCGGTGGCGCTGTTGCCGTCCGCGCCGGGTACCGGTGCGGAGGCGCCGGCCGCCGCCTGTCTGCCGTGGTCCCCGCCGGTCGCTCCCGGAGCCTGGGACGCGGACAGAGCCGCAACCGCTGCCGCGGCCACGGCGGTGGTCGCCGCCCCCTTGCGCAGCCGCCTGCCGAAATGCGCCGCCATAAAGTGACCCCTCCTGTGGACGCCCCTGCGTCCGTCTCCGTCCGTCTCGTTCTGGTCTGACGGTTGACCCGGCGTTCTGGTTGCGTCTGTTGCGCCGTGTCTGCTGTGTGGTGTGTGCGACCCGCGCGCCGGACCGGCGCCGCTCGCGACCCTACGGCAACTTGTCCGAGGCGGGCACCTGTTCACGTCCGGTTTTCACCGGTTGGCCGACTCTCGTTCCCGCCCGTGGGCGCGCAGGGAGGTCCCGCATGCTGATCGGGCCTGATCACCGCCTCCGGTGGCACGGCCAAGGACCGTTCGAGGGGGCCCAGTTGCCGTTCACACTGAGCCACGCGGCGGCCGTCCTGCCCACGGTCCGCCGGGACGGGACCGGGCGCGCGGCCCGCTGGTGCCGGCGGCGCTCGCGGCAGGCTCCTTCGCGCCCGACATGACCTTCTACGCGGCGAATGTGCTGCCCGGCGGTAGGGAGTTCGATGCGGTCACGCACGCGTTCGCCGAAGTCGTCACGGTCGATGTGCTCATCGCCTGGGCGCTGGTGGGGCTGTGGCTGCTGGTCCGCGAGCCGTTGCTCGCGCTGCTGCCCCGGGCCGCGCAGGGGCGGCCGGCCGCGCTGCTGCGCTGCGGTGTGCCACGCGCGCGTGTGCGGGTCACCGCTGTGGGGTGGTGGTACGTCTCCGCGGCGCTGGGCGCGCTGACCCATGTGGTGTGGGACGCGTTCACCCGTGACGGCCGCTGGGGGACCCGGTTGGTTCCGGCCGTCGAACGGGACCGGCTGCTGGGCGTGCCGCTGTTCGCGTGGCTCCAGTACGGCTCGTCCGTGGCGGGTGCGGCCGCTCTCGCCGCGTTCGCCGTACCGGCACTGCGGGGGCTGCGGGGGCTGCCGGGCGGGAAGCCGGCGTGGGTGCCGGTGCTGTCCGTGCGGGACCGCTGGTGGGCCGGGGTGTTCCTCGGCGGCTGCGCGGCGGCCGGGGCGGTGCAGCGGGTGGCGCCGGTGTGGTCGGGGGACCTGGTGCCGACCCTGTGCTTCGGGGTGGGTGCGGGGCTGCTCCCGGGACTGCTCCCGGGGCTGCTGCTGTACGCCGCCGGGGTCAGGGTGTGGCGTCCGGTCCCGGCGCCGGACGGTCCCGGGGATCGCGGCGCGACGACCGCTGCGGGCCGGAGCCGGCCCGCCGGTCGGTGAGGGAGGCGACGAAGACCGTGAGGGTGGGCCGGGGCCGCGTTCTCGGGACGAGGGTGAGGGCGAGGGCGAGGTAGCCGCGGGCCAGGTCGGCCCACTGCCGCCAGTCCGGTACCCGGTCCGCGCGGGCGGCCGTACCGGCACATCTGCGCCGCAGGTGGGCGGTGGCCCTACGGACGGTCCTCGCGAGGTCGACGGGGACACGGACGGTGCTGGCGCCGGCCGCGAGGGCCGGGACCGGCGAGACAGGCAGCCGGGCCTGCGTCGAGGAGATGCCTTGCCAGGCCGCCCGAATGTGTGCCTCGGGCGTCCGGCGGTGCAGCATGCGTATACCCATGCCCGCAGTGTTGCGGCTGCGGGGGGTGCGGGGCGTTTTGGCGGGGGCCACGTGAGTGACGGACCCCTGCGGGGTCCGCCGACGTTCCCGTGCCGGGCCCGGCTCGCGATGCCGGTGAGGCAGATGAGGATGCCGGTGAGACAGACGAACGCGGGTGCCCGGCGGATTCGGCACCGCCGGAACGCACCGCCCCGGCGCAGCACCGTCACAGCGAAGGGAATCTCCGACGGAGGAGAAACCCCCAGCAGCCACGTGAGTGACAAGCCCCTGCGGGCGTTCGCCGACGTTCCCGTGCCGGACCCGACTCGCGATGCCGGAGAGACGAGTGAGCGCGGGAATACCAGCAGATCCGGCACTGCCGGAGCGCACCGCCCCGGCCCAGCACCGTCGCGGCGAAAAGCTCTCCGACAGGCCCCCGTCAAGCACGTGAGTGACAGGCCTCTGCGGAGGTTCGCCGACGTTCCCGTGCCGGACCCGGTTCGTGGTGCCGGGGAGACGGGTGGGCGCGGGGTACCCGCGGATTCGGCACCGCCGGAGCGCACCGCCCCGGCGCAGCACCGTCGCGGAGAGAGGAATCTCCGGCAGAGGAGAAGCCCCCGTCGGCGGAGTGAGGGGGCGTTCGGTGCCTCCTCACCCCGAGCGGCACGCGTCAGTGCGCTGCGGACTCCCAGTCCGGGCCCGCGCCCACCGAGACGTCCAGGGGGGCCCTGAGGTGGACGGCGTTCGCCATTTCGCGGCGGACGGTCTCCTCTGCGGCCCGGTGCTCGCCGGGGGCGATCTCCAGGACGATTTCGTCGTGGACCTGGAGGAGCATCCGGGACTTCAGGTCCGCCGCACGCAGCGCGCTGTCCACCTTGAGCATGGCGATCTTGACGATGTCCGCCGCCGTCCCCTGGATCGGTGCGTTGAGGGCCATGCGCTCGGCCGCCTCGCGGCGCTGGCGGTTGTCGCTGTTGAGGTCGGGGAGGTACCGGCGGCGGCCGAAGAGGGTCGCCGTGTAACCGGTCGCACGGGCCTCGTCGACCGCACGGCGGAGGTAGTCCCGGACCCCGCCGAAGCGCTCGAAGTACGTGTCCATCAGGGCGCGTGCCTCGCCCGCGTCGATGTTCAGCTGCTGGGAGAGGCCGAACGCGGACAGGCCGTAGGCGAGGCCGTACGACATCGCCTTGATCTTGCGGCGCATCTCCGCGTCGACCGCGTCCCGCTCGACCGCGAACACCTGGGAGGCGACCGTGGTGTGCAGGTCCTCGCCGGAGGTGAACGCCTCGATCAGGCCCTCGTCCTCGGAGAGGTGGGCCATCACGCGCAGCTCGATCTGGCTGTAGTCGGCGGTCATCAGGGACTCGAAGCCGTCGCCGACGACGAAGCCGCGGCGGATCGCCCGGCCCTCGTCGGTGCGCACCGGGATGTTCTGGAGGTTCGGGTCCGTGGAGGACAGCCGGCCGGTCGCGGCCACCGTCTGGTTGAAGGTCGTGTGGATACGGCCGTCGGCCGCGATGGTCTTGATCAGGCCCTCGACCGTGACACGCAGCTTGGCCTGCTCGCGGTGGCGGAGCATGATGACCGGCAGTTCGTTGTCGGTCTGGGTGGCGAGCCAGGCCAGGGCGTCGGCGTCCGTGGTGTAGCCGGTCTTGGTCTTCTTGGTCTTCGGCAGGGCCAGCTCGTCGAAGAGGATCTCCTGGAGCTGCTTGGGCGAGCCCAGGTTGAACTCACGGCCCGCGGCGGCGTGAGCCTCCTTCACGGCCTGCTGCACGGCGCCTGCGAAGGTCTGCTCCATGGCCTCCAGGTGCGCGCGGTCGGCCGCGATGCCGTGCCGCTCCATGCGGGCGAGCAGGGCGGAGGTGGGCAGCTCCATGTCGCGCAGCAGGTCCGCCGCGCCGACCTCCGCCAAGCGGGCCCCGAAGGCCTCGCCCAGGTCGAGGACCGCGCGGGCCTGGATCATCAGCGCCTCGGCCTCGGCACCGTCGTCCGCGCCGAAGGCGAGCTGGCCGTCGGCCGCGGCGGCCGGGGCCAGCTCGCGGTGCAGGTACTCCAGGGACAGCGCGTCCAGGTCGAAGGAGCGACGGCCCGGCTTGACCAGGTACGCGGCGAGCGCGGTGTCCATGGCGACGCCCTCGACGCGCCAGCCGTGCTCGGCGAAGACACGCATGGCGCCCTTGGCGTTGTGGAACACCTTGGCGCGGGCGGCGTCGGCCAGCCAGGCCGCGAACGCGTTCTCGTCGGCCTCGTCCAGCTCGGCCGGGTCGAACCAGACGGCCGCTCCCCCGGCCGCGGCGAGGGCCACCTCGGCGACCGAGCCGGTGCCCAGCGCCCAGCTGTCGACCGTGGCGACGCCCAGGGTCCCGGCGTCGTGCTCCGTGAGCCAGGGGGCCAGCTCGCCGGTGCCCAGGACCGCGCCGTCGATCTCCACGCCCTCGGCGGCGACGGGGGTGGTCTCGGCCTCCTCCGCACCGGGGTCGACGGCGTAGAGCCGCTCGCGCAGTGAGGGGTTGCGGATCTCCAGGGTGTCCAGGACCATCGCGACCGTTTTGCGGTCGTACGGCGCACGCTCCAGCTCGGCGACCGTCCTCGGCAGCTCGACCGCGCGCTCCAGCTCGGTCAGGACGCGGTTGAGCTTGACCGACTCCAGGTGGTCGCGGAGGTTCTGCCCGGCCTTGCCCTTGACCTCCTCGACGCGCTCGACCAGCTCGGCGAAGGAGCCGAACTGGTTGATCCACTTCGCGGCGGTCTTCTCGCCCACGCCGGGGATGCCGGGGAGGTTGTCGGACGGGTCACCGCGCAGGGCCGCGAAGTCGGGGTACTGGGCGGGCGTCAAGCCGTACTTCTCGAAAACCTTCTCCGGGGTGAACCGGGTCAGCTCCGAGACGCCCTTCGTCGGGTAGAGCACCGTGATGTTCTCGGTGACCAGCTGAAAGGAGTCGCGGTCGCCGGTGACGATGAGCACCTCGAAGCCGGCGGTCTCGGCCTGCGTGGCGAGGGTGGCGATGATGTCGTCCGCCTCGAAGCCCTCGACGGCGAAGCGGGGCGCGTGCATCGCGTCGAGCAGCTCGCCGATCAGCTCGACCTGGCCCTTGAACTCGTCCGGGGTCTTGGACCGGTTCGCCTTGTACTCGGTGAAGCGCTCGGAGCGCCAGGTCTTGCGCGAGACGTCGAAGGCGACCGCGAAGTGCGTGGGCGCCTCGTCACGCAGGGTGTTGGCCAGCATCGACGCGAAGCCGTAGATCGCGTTCGTCGGCTGGCCGGTCGCGGTCGTGAAGTTCTCCGCGGGCAGCGCGAAGAACGCGCGATAGGCCAGCGAGTGCCCGTCCATGAGCATCAGCCGGGGACGCGTGCCGCCGGGGGTCTTGTCGGTCTTCTTCGATGCTGTCTCTGCCACGTCCCCGATCCTGCCACGCCGCACTGACACTCCGTCCCGGGGCGGCCGAGGGTCGCGGCTCGGTCACCCGCTGTGCGGGCGGTGTCGCGGGAACGGGGAGGCGTAGGGCCGGGAGCAGGCGGGCGAGGAGGAGGAGACCGGGGCGGCACCGTTGTCGGTGGCCCGTGGGAGGATCGGCGACGCATACGCACACGCAGTCGGAGGGGAGCGGGCGATGGCGACGAAGCCGCCCAAGGGTGATCCGGTCCAGGACGCGCCGCAGGTCGAGGAGCCGAAGCAGGCGGCCGCGGGACTGCCGGCCATCGGCCACACCCTGCGGATCGCCCAGCGGCAGATGGGCGTGCGGCGCACGGCGCTGACGCTCCTGCGGGTGAACCAGAAGGACGGGTTCGACTGCCCGGGCTGCGCCTGGCCGGAGCCGGACCACCGGCACGCGGCGGAGTTCTGCGAGAACGGCGCGAAGGCGGTCGCCGAGGAGGCCACCCTGCGCCGGGTCACGCCGGAGTTCTTCGCCGCGCACCCGGTGTCGGACCTGGCCGGCCGCAGCGGTTACTGGCTGGGCCAGCAGGGGCGGCTCACGCACCCCATGTACCTCCCCGAGGGCGGCACCCACTACGAGCCGGTCACCTGGGAGCGCGCCTTCGACATCGTCGCCGAGGACATCGCGGCCCTGGCCTCCCCCGACGAGGCCGTCTTCTACACCTCGGGCCGCACCAGCAACGAGGCCGCGTTCCTGTACCAGCTCTTCGCGCGCGAGCTGGGCACCAACAACCTGCCGGACTGCTCCAACATGTGCCACGAATCGTCGGGTTCGGCGCTCTCGGAGACCATCGGCATCGGCAAGGGCAGCGTCCTGCTGGAGGACCTCCACCAGGCCGACCTGATCATCGTCGCGGGCCAGAACCCGGGCACGAACCACCCCCGGATGCTCTCCGCGCTGGAGAAGGCCAAGGCGAACGGCGCGAAGATCATCAGCGTCAACCCGCTGCCCGAGGCCGGTCTGTCGCGGTTCAAGAACCCGCAGACCCCGCAGGGCCTGCTGAAGGGCGCCTCCCTGACCGACCTGTTCCTGCAGATCCGCATCGGCGGCGACCAGGCGCTCTTCCGGCTCCTGAACAAGCTGATCCTTCAGACGCAGGGCGCGGTCGACGAGGAGTTCGTCCGCGAACACACCCACGGCTTCACGGAGTTCGCCGAGGCCGCGCGGGCCGCCGACTGGGACGAGACACTGGCGGCGACGGGCCTCACGCGCGCGGAGATCGAGCGGGCCCTGTCCATGGCCCTCGCCTCGAAGCGCACCATCGTCTGCTGGGCCATGGGCCTCACCCAGCACAAGCACGCGGTGCCGACCATCCGCGAGGTGGTCAACTTCCTGCTGCTGCGCGGCAACATCGGCCGGCCGGGCGCGGGCGTGTGCCCGGTGCGCGGCCACTCCAACGTGCAGGGCGACCGCACGATGGGCATCTTCGAGCGGCCGGCCCCGGCGTTCCTGGACGCGCTGGAGAAGGAGTTCGGGTTCGCCCCGCCGCGCGCGCACGGCTTCGACGTCGTACGGGCCATCCGCGCGCTGCGCGACGGGGAGGCGAAGGTGTTCTTCGCCATGGGCGGCAACTTCGTCTCCGCCTCCCCGGACACCGAGGTGACCGAGGCCGCGATGCGGCGTGCGCGGCTGACGGTGCACGTGTCGACCAAGCTCAACCGCTCGCACGTGGTCACCGGTGCGCGGGCGCTGATCCTGCCCACGCTGGGCCGTACCGAGCGGGATCTCCAGGCCGCCGGCGAGCAGTTCGTGACCGTCGAGGACTCGATGGGCATGGTGCACGCCTCGCGCGGGCGGCTCGCGCCCGCGAGCCCGCGGCTGCGCTCCGAGCCCGCGATCATCTGCGGCCTCGCCCGCCGGGTGCTCGGCGGGAGCAGCGTGGTGCCGTGGGAGGAGTTCGAGAAGGACTACGCGGCGATCCGTGACCGCATCGCGCGCGTGGTCCCCGGTTTCCAGGACTTCAACACGCGCGTGGCCCGGCCCGGCGGTTTCACTCTGCCGCACGCCCCGCGCGACGAGCGCCGCTTCCCGACCACCACGGGCAAGGCGAACTTCACGGCGGCGCCGGTGGAGTACCCCGAACTGCCCGAGGGCCGGCTGCTGTTGCAGACCCTGCGCTCGCACGACCAGTACAACACCACGATCTACGGCCTCGACGACCGCTACCGGGGCATCAGGGGCGGCCGCCGGGTGGTGCTGGTGCACCCCGAGGACGCCGGGGCGCTCGGCTTCGCCGAGGGGGCGTACGTCGACCTGGTCAGCGAGTGGAAGGACGGCGTGGAGCGGCGGGCGCCCGGCTTCCGCGTCGTGCACTACCCGACGACGCGGGGCTGTGCTGCGGCCTACTACCCCGAGACGAACGTCCTGGTCCCGCTCGACGCCACGGCCGACACCAGCAACACTCCGGCCAGCAAGTCCGTCGTCGTACGTCTCGAAGATCACACCGCTGCGACGGCGGGTCGTCTGGAACAATCGGCGACCGACTGAGCGTTTGCTCAGCAGGCAGACAGCTGAGATCAGACAGCTGTGAGCGGACAGCTGGACGAGGAACGGAGCCGGGACCATGGGTGAGCAGCAGCGAGTGAAGTTCCCGCAGGAGGTCGTCGACGAGTACGCGGCGCTCGGTGTCGACCTGCCCGCCCTGTTCTCGGCCGGACACCTGGGCACGCGGATGGGTGTGCAGATCCTGGAGGCCTCGGCGGACAAGGTCGTCGGGACCATGCCGGTGGAGGGCAACACCCAGCCGTACGGGCTGCTGCACGGCGGCGCCTCCGCGGTGCTGGCGGAGACCCTGGGCTCGGTCGGCTCCATGCTGCACGGCGGCAGCTCGAAGATCGCGGTCGGCGTGGACCTGAACTGCACGCATCACCGCGGGGTGCGCTCGGGCCTGGTGACCGGTGTGGCCACGCCGGTGCACCGGGGCCGGTCGACGGCGACGTACGAGATCGTGATCAGCGACGAGGAGGGCCGCCGGGTGTGCAGCGCCCGGCTGACCTGCCTGCTGCGGGACGCGCGGCCGGGCGACGCGGCACAGGTGCCGCCCATCGCGGGCTGAGCGCCTCCCGCCGGGCCGTTGCCCCGCGCCGTCCCGCCCCGTAACTTCGGGACATGGGACGGCGAGGGGACCCCGGGCCGGGGGTGAGGTGCCCGCTGCTCGGGCCGGTGCTGCCCGCGCTGCTGCTGACGCTGCTCGCCACGGCCTGCGACGCGACCGCCGGCACCAGCGGCACCGGGTCCCACGACGCCCCCGCGCAGCGCACCTCCTCGCACCCCACGGGCGTCACATCCCCCTCCCCCGGCCCCACTTCGCCCGCCGGCCTGTGCACCCGCCTGGTCTCCCACTGGTCGCGCGCGGTGCTCGACGGCACCACCTACGGCGACTACCAGTCGATGGGGCTGTCCAACGGGCAGTACGCGATCCTGCGCGAAGTCGTGGCCGCCGCACGGGTGGTGAAACGGCGTCAAGGGGCTGCTGCCGCAGACACGTTGATCGACCGTCAGGCACGACGGGCCTGCGCCGACCGCTACCAGTACGGCACCCCGAGCGAAAGCCCCTGGCAGTGAACGCCATCGGCCCCCTGGAGCCCGGCGAGGGCACGCGCGCGTGGGACGCCGGAGATCCGGCCGGCCCGGCTCCCGGCCCCACGAGCCGGATCCGCAGGGCCGTGGCCGCCCGGTACGACCACCACCGGCGCGCCGCCCTCGCCCTCGCCGCGGCCGCCGTACTCCTGGGTGGTGGCGGCTACCTCTACGCCACCCGGCCCCGGCAGGAAGCCTCTCCCCCGCCGCCCCCTACACCGTTTCCCGCTCAGATGGTGGACGTGTTCTACGCGGGCGGCCGGCCCACTCCGGCCGGGGCACCGTCCCGCAGTTTCAGCTTCGCAGTGCTACTGAGAGTGGAGTCCGGGCCGCCGGTCACGGTGGCCCGTGTGACCCAGCCGTACGCGGGCCTGTCGCTGGTGACGACTCCGCGAACCCCCTTTGATACCAAGGAAGGCGCCGACCGCAAGATCACCATAACGATGCACGTGACGGAATGCGGAAAAGTACCCAAGGACGCCGGACTCCCTTTCCTGGACGTAACCCTGCGTAATGTGCGCGCAATGCAGATTCAGAGCTTCATCCTCGGTTCGCAGTATGCGCACCACCTGTCCCAGGCCTTGAAAGCCGCCTGCGACAACAAGATCACGTCATCACCAAAACCGCTGAGACACCTGAATTGATCATGGCAATTCCTGCGGGTTCTCATCATCCGGACGGGGCGAATCGGATGGAATTCCGACCTTCCACCCAGGGAGTACCGCTCTGCATTACGTCGTGTCATAACAAGAGCGTCACAGCCTCGGGCAGACTCTCCTCCACGTTCCCTGCACAGGCCTAGAGTCACCGCCAGTCACCGCGCCCGTCGGATTACCGCTTCGACTCGCCTTCCGGGCTTGTCATGTCGTTCAGGCGCGCGGCTCGGCCGTCTCCATGGGGAGGCGGTCGTCCTGGGGAAAGGACTGATCGTGCGTCAACGTTCGCTCATCGCCATCACCGCCGCGCTGGCAGCGGGAGCACTCACCCTCACCGCCTGCGGCTCGCGCGACAGCGGCGGCGACAAGGGTTCCAACTCCGGAAACGGCGGCACCACCGTCACCATCGGCGTCGACGCCCCGCTGACCGGCGACCTGTCCGCGCTCGGCCTGGGCATCAAGAACTCCGTGGACCTCGCGGTCAATACGGCCAACAAGCAGAACCTCGTCAAGGGCGTCACCTTCAAGATCTCCGCCAAGGACGACCAGGCACAGCCGTCCTCCGGCCAGCAGAACGCCACCGCGTTCGTCGGCGACACCTCCGTCCTCGGCGTCGTCGGCCCGCTCAACTCCTCGGTCGCGCAGTCGATGCAGAAGGTCTTCGACGACAACAAGCTGGTGGAGGTCTCGCCGGCCAACACCAGCCCGGACCTGACCCAGGGCACCGACTGGCAGAAGACCAAGGTGCGCCCGTACAAGTCGTACTTCCGCACGGCGACCACGGACGCCGTCCAGGGCCCGTTCGCCGCCCAGTACATCTTCAACAAGGCCAAGAAGACCAAGGTCTTCGTCATCGACGACAAGAAGACCTACGGCGCCGGTCTCGCCAAGACCTTCACCGAGGAGTTCACGAAGCTCGGCGGCAAGGTGGTCGGCACCGAGCACATCAACCCCGACACCAAGGACTTCTCCGCGGTCGCCACCAAGGTCAAGAGCTCCGGCGCCGAGGTGGTCTACTACGGCGGCGAGTACCCGCAGGCCGGTCCGCTCAGCAAGCAGATCAAGTCCGCGGGCGCGAACATCCCGCTGATCGGCGGCGACGGCATCTACGACCCGACCTTCATCAAGCTGGCCGGCTCCGCCGCCACCGGCGACTTCGCCACCTCGGTCGGCGCGCCGGTCGAGACGCTGGCCTCCGCCAAGGAGTTCGTCGCCAACTACAAGGCGGCGGGCTACAAGGAGGAGTACGCGGCCTACGGCGGTTACTCCTACGACTCGGCCTGGTCGATCATCGAGGCCGTGAAGAAGGTCGTCGACGACAACGGCGGCAAGCTGCCGTCCGACGCCCGCGCGAAGGTGACCGCCGCGGTGCAGAACGTGTCCTTCGACGGCGTGACCGGCAAGGTCTCCTTCGACCAGTACGGTGACGCGACCAACAAGCAGCTCACCGTCTACTCCGTGACGGGCGGCGCCTGGAAGGCCGTGGAGTCCGGCACCTACAACGGCGGCTGACCCCACCCCACCCGCACCGACCGAGCCGCGCGGGGCGCTGTTCCACTGGCGCCCCGCGCGGTCTCGCATCCGGCCCCATCCGTCGAACGTCCGAACCTCTCGGAGGACATGCGGTGAACGAACTGCCGCAGCAGCTGGTCAACGGCCTGCTACTTGGATCCATGTACGGGCTGGTCGCCATCGGCTACACCATGGTCTACGGCATCGTCCAGCTCATCAACTTCGCCCACGGCGAGATCTTCATGACCGGCGCGTTCGGCGCGCTCACGGTCTACGTCTACATTCTTCCCGACGGCACCTCGATGTGGGTGGCCCTGCCGCTGATGCTGATCGGCGCCGTCCTGGTCTCCGTCGCCGTCGCCGTCGGGGCGGAACGCTTCGCCTACCGCCCGCTGCGCACCGCGCCGCGCCTCGCGCCCCTCATCACCGCCATCGGTCTGTCCCTGGCACTCCAGCAGGCGGTGTGGGCCTGGTACCCGCAGGCGAAGTCCGCCCGCACGTTCCCCACCATCCCGGGCGGCCCGTTCAACATCGGCAGCGTCACGATCCAGACCGGTGACATCTTCCTGGTGGTCGCGGCCCCGCTCAGCATGGCGTTCCTCGCCTACTTCGTGATGCGCACGCGTACCGGCCGCGGCATGCAGGCCACCGCCCAGGATCCGGACACCGCGCGGCTGATGGGCGTCAACACCGACCGCATCATCGTGATCGCGTTCGCCCTCGGCGCCGCCTTCGCCGCCGTCGGAGGCGTGGCCTACGGCCTCAAGTACGGCCAGATCGACTTCAAGATGGGCTTCCTCCTCGGCCTGAAGGCCTTCACCGCGGCCGTCCTCGGCGGCATCGGCAACATCTACGGCGCCATGCTCGGCGGCCTCGTCCTCGGTGTGGCCGAGGCCCTGTCCACCGCCTACATCTCGGACATCCCCGGTATGGACAAGTTCGGCAGCCAGTCCTGGGCAGACGTCTGGGCGTTCGTACTCCTCATCCTCGTGCTGCTGTTCAGGCCACAGGGCCTGCTCGGCGAGCGCGTCGCGGACAGGGCGTGACAGCGATGACCACACAGACCTCACCGTCCGAGTCCCCCAAGTCCCCCGGAACCCCGGAGACTTCGGGCACCCCCGCGGTCGCCCACGCCGGTCTCGTCGGCCTTCCGGCATCGCTCGGCCGGGCCCTGGCCACCGGCGGCGGCGTCCTCACGATCGCGTCCACCTTCCTGTCCTGGACCTGGACCACCGACTTCCCCGGCGACCTCACCGTCTACGGCTACCCGGGCGGCCTCCAGGTCCTCGTCCTGATCGGCGGCGTCCTCACCACCCTGTTCGGCCTCGCCTCCTACGGGGTACGGGGCGTGCGCGCGCTGGCGCCCGGCAGCGCCGACGCCGCGGTGAAGATGGCCGCGCTCGGCACCTTCGGCGCCGCCTGGTACACCGTCATCGCCATCAGCGTGGAACTCGGCGGCCTGGTGAACCTGGACCCGGGCGGCGTCGTCGTCGCGATCGCCACGCTGGCCGCCCTGACCGGCGCGCTGGCCCTGCCGTTCACGCGGCCGGAGCCGGACCCGGTCGACCCGGACGACACCGGCTGGGAGCTGCTCAGGCACAACAACCGCCAGCGCTGGAACACGTTCCGCGCGGCCTTCGCCGCCGACACCCCGGCCCCGGCCCGCCCCCTGCCCTCCTGGGCCGAGATCCTCGTCATCGTCGCCGTCATGGCCGTGGGACTGACCGTCTTCAGCTACGGCGTCGGCACGGCGTACGACGAGTTGTTCGTCGGCTTCCTGATCACCGCCGGCTTCGGTTTCGCCGCGGTCTCCAAGGCCGGGCTCGTGGCCCGTGTCTCGGCGATCACCGCGAAGCACCGGAACATCACCATGATCGGCGCCTTCGTCGCCGCCGCGGCCTTCCCGTTCACCCAGACCAGCGACCAGTACGCGACGATCGGCGTCTACATCCTGATCTTCGCGACCGTCGCGCTGGGCCTGAACATCGTCGTCGGCCTCGCCGGCCTCCTCGACCTCGGTTACGTCGCCTTCCTCGGTGTCGGCGCCTACACCGCGGCCCTGGTCTCCGGTTCGCCGTCCTCGCCGCTGCACGTGCACTGGCCGTTCTGGGCCTCGGCGCTGCTCGGCGCGGTCGTGGCCATGATCTTCGGCGTCATCATCGGCGCCCCGACCCTGCGGCTGCGCGGCGACTACCTCGCCATCGTGACGCTCGGCTTCGGTGAGATCTTCCGGATCACCGTCCTCAACATGGACGGCACCTCGGGCCCGGACGTCACCAACGGCTCCAACGGCATCTCCTCGATCCCGAACCTGAACATCCTCGGCTTCGACTTCGGCGCGCAGCACCAGATCCTCGGCACCACCATCGGCCGGTTCGCCAACTACCTGCTGCTGATGCTGGTCATCACGCTCGTGGTGGTCGTGGTGTTCCGGCGCAGCAGCGACTCCCGTATCGGCCGCGCCTGGGTCGCCATCCGCGAGGACGAGACCGCCGCGCTCGCCATGGGCATCAACGGCTTCCGGGTCAAGCTCATCGCCTTCGCGCTCGGCGCCTGCCTGGCCGGGCTCTCCGGTTCCGTCCAGGGTCACGTCACGTACACGGTGACCCCGGAGCAGTACCAGTTCGCCTACGCCGTGCCGCCCAACTCGGCCTTCCTGCTGGCCGCGGTGGTCCTCGGCGGCATGGGCACCATCTCCGGTCCGCTGGTCGGCGCGTCCCTGCTGTACCTGATCCCGGCCAAGCTCCAGTTCCTGGGCGACTACCAGCTCTTCGCGTTCGGCGTCACCCTCATCCTGCTGATGCGCTTCCGCCCGGAGGGGCTCATCCCGAACCGGCGCCGCCAGCTGGAGTTCCACGAAGAGTCCGAGACGCCCGCCGTCCTCAGCAAGGCAGGGGCCTGACCACGATGACCACCGACACCACCACGCAGGACGCCGCCCCCGGCGCACCCGCCCCCGGCCAGGTCGTCCTCGACGCCCGCGGCGTGACCATGCGCTTCGGCGGTCTGACCGCCGTACGCAATGTGGACCTGACCGTCAACAGCGGCGAGATCGTCGGCCTGATCGGTCCCAACGGCGCCGGCAAGACGACCTTCTTCAACTGTCTGACCGGCCTGTACGTGCCCACCGAGGGCGAGGTCCGCTACCGCGACCAGGTGCTGCCGCCGAAGTCCTTCAAGGTCACCGCGGCCGGCATCGCCCGCACCTTCCAGAACATCCGGCTGTTCGCCAACATGACCGTGCTGGAGAACGTCCTCGTCGGCCGGCACACCCGCACCAGGGAGGGCCTGTGGTCCGCGCTGCTGCGCGGACCGGGCTTCCACCGCGCCGAGGCCGCCTCGCGCGAACGGGCCATGGAACTGCTCCGGTTCGTGGGCCTGGACCGCAAGGCCGAGCACCTCGCCCGCAACCTCCCGTACGGCGAGCAGCGCAAGCTGGAGATCGCCCGCGCCCTGGCCAGCGAGCCCGGTCTGCTGCTGCTCGACGAGCCGACGGCCGGCATGAACCCGCAGGAGACCCGGGCCACCGAGGAACTGGTCTTCGCCATCCGGGACCAGGGCATCGCCGTCCTCGTCATCGAGCACGACATGCGCTTCATCTTCAACCTCTGCGACCGGGTGGCCGTCCTGGTGCAGGGCGAGAAGCTGGTCGAGGGCGACAGCGCGACCGTCCAGGGCGACGAGCGCGTGGTCGCGGCCTACCTCGGCGAGCCCTTCGAGGACGCGCCCGGCGAGGCGGAGGTGGCCGAGGTCGAGGCCGCGGAGGCGGCGGCCGGGACCGAGTCGGCCGAGGCGACCGAGTCCGCCGAAGCGGCCGCGGCGGACGCCGAGAACCCGACCGACGCCGCGCCCGGCAAGGAGAACGACCGATGACCGCACTGCTCGAAGTCGAGGACCTGAGGGTCGCCTACGGCAAGATCGAGGCCGTCAAGGGCATCTCGTTCACGGTCGAGGCCGGTCAGGTGGTCACCCTCATCGGCACCAACGGCGCCGGCAAGACCACCACGCTGCGCACGCTCTCCGGGCTGCTGAAGCCGGTCGGCGGCCAGATCCGGTTCAACGGCAAGTCGTTGAAGAAGGTCCCGGCCCATCAGATCGTCGCGCTGGGCCTCGCCCACTCCCCCGAGGGGCGGCACATCTTCCCGCGCATGACGATCGAGGACAATCTGCGCCTCGGCGCGTTCCTGCGCAGCGACAAGCCGGGCATCGAGAAGGACATCCAGCGCGCCTACGACCTCTTCCCCATCCTCGGGGAGCGCAGGAAGCAGGCCGCGGGCACCCTCTCCGGCGGTGAGCAGCAGATGCTGGCGATGGGCAGGGCGCTGATGTCGCAGCCGAAGCTGCTGATGCTGGACGAGCCGTCGATGGGGCTCTCGCCGATCATGATGCAGAAGATCATGGCGACGATCGCCGAGCTGAAGTCCCAGGGCACGACGATCCTGTTGGTCGAACAGAACGCGCAGGCCGCGCTCTCGCTGGCCGACCAGGGCCATGTGATGGAGGTCGGCACGATCGTGCTGTCCGGAACCGGGCAGGACCTGCTGCACGACGAGTCGGTGCGCAAGGCGTACCTGGGCGAGGACTGACCAGGGCGACGGCGAGGCCCGTGCCCCTCTTCTCCGGGGCACGGGCCTCGCCGTACGAGCGGTGGGCTCAGCCCTTCTTGCCCGCCTTCTTCTCCTCGCTGTCCGCGATCACCGCCTCCGCGACCTGCTGCATCGACATGCGGCGGTCCATGGAGGTCTTCTGGATCCAGCGGAAGGCGGCCGGCTCGGTCAGGCCGTACTCGGTCTGGAGGACGGACTTCGCGCGGTCGACGAGCTTGCGGGTCTCCAGGCGCTGGGTGAGGTCGGCGACCTCCTGCTCCAGCTGCTTCAGCTCGGTGAAGCGGGAGACGGCCATCTCGATCGCCGGCACGACGTCGCTCTTGCTGAACGGCTTGACCAGGTACGCCATGGCACCGGCGTCCCGGGCGCGCTCCACGAGGTCGCGCTGGGAGAAGGCGGTGAGCATGAGGACCGGCGCGATGGACTCCTCGGCGATCTTCTCTGCCGCGGAGATGCCGTCCAGCTTGGGCATCTTCACGTCCAGGATGACCAGGTCCGGCCTGTGCTCGCGGGCCAGCTCGACGGCCTGCTCGCCGTCTCCGGCCTCGCCGACGACCGTGTACCCCTCTTCTTCGAGCATCTCTTTCAGGTCGAGCCGGATCAGGGCCTCGTCCTCGGCGATGACGACTCGGGTCGTCAGCGGAGGCACGTGCGACTTGTCGTCGTCGGGCGCGTCTACGGGCTGGGGCGACTCGGCGGTCACGGGGGCTCCTCGTTCAGGGCAGGGGTACTGCTGACAAGAGCCTACCTAGCTACGGTATGGTGGACGCGCGGAGGGTCGGGGGAAACCTTGGATTCTGCGAGCCCCGGTAGCCCAATTGGCAGCAGGCAACGGATTCAAAACCCGTACAGTGTCGGTTCGAGTCCGACCCGGGGCACTTTTCCTTGGATCCCAAGGTCAGTACAGAGACAGATGAAGGCCCCTCGACCGAGGGGCCCTTTTCGTGTCACCTGCTTCGTCTCACCCGTGACTACTTCGGGCTGTCGTCCTCACCGATGTGATGAACCCGGACCATGTTGGTCGAGCCGGAGACCCCGGGCGGGGAGCCGGCCGTGATCACCACGACGTCGCCCGTGCGGCAGCGGCCGTACTTCAGGAGCAGCTCGTCCACCTGGTCGACCATGGCGTCGGTGGAGTCGACGTGCGGGCCGAGGAACGTCTCCGCGCCCCAGGTGAAGCTGAGCTGGGAGCGGGTGGCCGGCTCCGGCGTGAACGCGAGCAGCGGAATGGGCGAGCGGTAGCGGGACAGCCGGCGGGCGGTGTCTCCCGACTGCGTGAACGCGACCAGGAACTTCGCGCCGAGGAAGTCGCCCATCTCGGCGGCGGCCCGGGCGACCGCGCCGCCCTGGGTGCGCGGCTTGTTGCTCTCGGTCAGCGGGGGCAGGCCCGCCGCGAGCATGTCCTCCTCGGCCGCCTCCACGATCTTCGCCATGGTGCGCACGGTCTCGACCGGGTACCTGCCGACGCTGGTCTCGCCGGAGAGCATCACCGCGTCCGTGCCGTCGAGGACGGCGTTGGCCACGTCGGAGGCCTCGGCACGGGTCGGGCGGGAGTTCTCGATCATCGAGTCGAGCATCTGGGTGGCGACGATGACCGGCTTGGCGTTGCGCCGGGCGAGCTTGACCGCGCGCTTCTGCACGATCGGCACCTGTTCCAGCGGCATCTCCACGCCCAGGTCGCCGCGCGCGACCATGATCCCGTCGAAGGCGGCGACGATCTCGTCGAGGTTCTCGACCGCCTGCGGCTTCTCCACCTTGGCGATCACCGGGAGGCGGCGGCCCTCCTCGGCCATGATGCGGTGCACGTCCGCGGCGTCCCTGCCGCTGCGCACGAAGGACAGGGCGATGACGTCGACGCCGGTGCGCAGCGCCCAGCGCAGGTCGTCCTCGTCCTTCGTGGAGAGGGCGGGGACGGAGACGGCGACGCCGGGGAGGTTCAGCCCCTTGTGGTCGGAGACCATGCCGCCCTCGACGACCCGGGTACGCACGCACGGGCCGTCGACGGCGGTGACCTCCAGGCAGACCCTGCCGTCGTCGACGAGGACGCGCTCACCGGGAGTGACGTCGGCGGCGAGGCCGGCGTAGGTGGTGCCGCACCGGTGGCGGTCGCCCGCGACGCCCTCCTCGACGGTGATGGTGAACTCGTCGCCGCGTTCAAGGAGTACGGGTCCCTCGCCGAAGTGACCGAGCCGGATCTTCGGACCTTGAAGGTCGGCGAGAATTCCGACGCTGCGGCCGGTCTCGTCGGCCGCCTTTCGCACGCGCTGATAGCGCTCCTCGTGATCGGCGTGCGTGCCGTGACTGAGGTTGAGGCGGGCGACGTCCATTCCGGCCTCGACCAGTGCCTTGATCTGGTCGTACGAGTCGGTGGCGGGCCCCAGAGTACAGACGATCTTTGCTCGGCGCATACCTCGAGCCTAGGCCTTACCCGCCGGTAGGGAATCGGCCCCACATGACCACTCAACAACCTTTGGGTAAAGGGCCGTTGACAAGTGTTGAATTGTGCGGTCACTCGCTCCGATGAGCGAATTTCTCTGCGGGAAGGCCGGCAGGGCTTCCGGAATCGCTAGAGCCTCAGCAGGGACAGCTCGGCGGCCTCGGCGATGGCCTTCGCGCCGACGTCGTTGACGTGCAGTCCGTCACCGCTGTCGAACTCCTCGCGGATCCGGTCGGGTTCGGCCGGGTCCGCGACGGCGGCGGCGACGTCCAGGATGCCGTCGAAGGGGTGCTCCTCCCCCAGCAGCCAGGCGTTGACCTCGCGGCGGACGGCCTGCCCGGCCTCGCTGTCGTAGCCGTCGTAGACCGCGCCGCGGTACGGGCCGATGGTGGAGCCGACGACGGTCAGCCCGGCGGCGTGCAGCCGGTCGGCGAGGGCGGTGAGTCCGGCGATGAGCGCGTCGGCCGTGGGGGGCTCGCCGGGCTCGGGAAAGGCGATGTGGCCCGGCAGGCCGAGGTCGTTGAGGCCGATGTGGATCAGGACGTGGCTCACGCCCGGCACCGCGAGGACGTCCCGGTCGACGCGGGCGAGGAGGTGCGCGCCGATCTGGTCGGTCAGCAGGCGGTTGCCGGAGATGCCCTGGTTGACGATCCAGCCGCGGGGCAGCCGGCGGCCCAGCTGGGAGGGGAAGCTGTTGTCGAGACCGGGCGTGGTGGCCGCGCCCTCGATCCAGGAGTCCCCGAAGGCGACCGCGATCCGGGTGCCCTCGGGCGCGCGCACGTCGGCGCCGATCCCGAAGTGCCCGGTGGGCACCTCCTCGGCGTCCCGCAGGGTCCGTGCGGTCAGCTGGTCGCCGGGGGCCGCCCGGCCGCTGTCGTACGGCACCGCGGAGAAGGTCGTCAAGCCGGTGTCACCGGGCAGATAGAGGCCGACCGTGAGCACGTGGCCCGCGGCGACGGGCCGCTCGACCGGGTCGGAGACGAGGTCCCCGCCGACCGGGACCGTGACGGTCCCGGTCCCGTCGAAGGTGAGCGGGGTGTCGATCCCGTCGCCCCGAAGATGCGCGCCGCCGATCTCCAGTGGCTCCTTGCCGTAACGGTTGCTGAGGGTGATCCGTACCGCCTCACCTCCTCCGGCCAGCCGCAGGGTCTGTCGTACGGTCTGGTCGGTGAAGCCCCGGCTCCGGAAGAGCGCGAAGTCCTCGTCGGGGTCGATGACGGCGGTGCGGTGGGCGGCGATCCATGTCGTGGTCATGGAAACCGCCAACAACGCCGTCGCCGGAGTTCTTCCGGCCCTGCGGGCTTCTCACCTTCCGTCGGCGAGGGGCGTCAGCTGCCGGACGGCCTCCCGGGCCTGCGGCACCCGCGGCAGGCCCTCCTGAAGTCCGAAGGTGGTGAAGGCGGTTCGCTCGGCCAGCGGGTAAGGGTTCTTCCCGGTGAGCGAGTTGAGGATGGTGGCGCTGCGCCAGGCGGCGAGGCCGAGATCGGGCGCGCCGACGCCGTGGGTGTGCAGCTCGGCGTTCTGGACGTAGACCGAGCCGGTCACGGACGGGTCCAGGACGAGCCGGAACTCCTCGTCGATGCGCGGGCGTTCGCTGCTGTCGCGGCGCATGTAGGGGTCGAGGCCGGCGAGGATGCGGTCGAGCGGGCGCTCCCGGTAGCCGGTGGCGAGGACGACGGCGCCGGTGGTGAGCCGGGTGCGGGTGCCCTGCTGGAGGTGTTCCAAATGGAGTTCGACCTGGGTGGTCGCGATCCGGCCGGCCGTGCGGACCCGGACGCCGGGGGTGAGCACGGCGTCCGGCCAGCCGCCGTGCAGGGTGCGCCGGTACAGCTCGTCGTGGATGGCGGCGAGGGTGCCCGCGTCGATGCCCTTGTGCAGCTGCCACTGGGCGGCGATCAGCCGGTCGCGGACTGGCTCGGCGAGGGCGTGGAAGTAGCGCGTGTAGTCGGGGGTGAAGTGCTCCAGGCCCAGCTTGGAGTACTCCATCGGCGCGAACGCCTCACTGCGGCCGATCCAGTGCAGCCGCTCGCGGCCCGCCGGGCGGTGGCGCAGCAGGTCGAGGAAGACCTCGGCGCCGGACTGTCCGGAGCCGACGACGGTGACGTGTTCGGCGGCCAGGACGGCGGCGCGGTGGTCCAGGTAGTCGGCGGCGTGGACGATCGGCACCCCCGGGGCGTCCACCAACGGCTTGAGCGCGTCGGGCACATGGGGTGCGGTGCCGACGCCGAGGACGATGTTGCGCGTGTACGTACGGCCCAGGGCCTCGGCTTCGCCCTCGGCGTCGAGCTGGGCGAAGTCGACCTCGAACACGTCCCGTTCGGGGTTCCAGCGCACCGAGTCGACCTGGTGGCGGAAGGACAGCCCCGACAGGTTCTGCGCGACCCAGCGGCAGTAGGCGTCGTACTCGGCGCGCTGGATGTGGAAGCGCTCGGCGAAGTAGAAGGGGAAGAGCCGTTCGCGGGACCGCAGGAAGCTCAGGAAGCTCCAGGGGCTGGTGGGGTCGGCCAGGGTCACCAGGTCGGCGAGGAACGGGACTTGGATGGTGGCGCCCTCGATGAGCAGGCCGGGGTGCCAGTCGAAGCCCGGGCGCTGTTCGTAGAACACGGCGTCGAGTTCGGCGAGCGGGTCGGCGAGCGCGGCCAGGGAGAGGTTGCAGGGGCCGATGCCGATGCCGACGAGGTCGCGGGGGGAGTCGGGCTCGTGGCGTGGGGGGTTGCTCATGCGGGAGTGCCTTCTTCTGCGGGTTCCGTCCGACCGGCTTCTGCGGGGTTCGCCGGGCGGGCTTGTGTGAGTTCCAGCAGCCGGGTCAGGTCGTCCGGCCGGGTACGGGGGTTGAGGAAGGTGGCCTTGAGCCAGAGCCGGCCGTCGACCCGGGCCCGCCCGAGGACGGCCCGGCCCTCGTGCAGCAGCCAGCGGCGGACGGCGGCCACTGCGTCGTCGCCGGCTGCCGCCGGCCGGAACAGCACCGTGCTGATCACCGGCCGGTCGTACAGCTCGAAGCCGGGGTGTGCGTCGACCAGGGCGGCGAACGCGCGTGCGTGGGCGCAGACTTGGTCGACCAGGGCGCCGAGTCCGGTGCGGCCGAGGGTCTTCAGGGTGACGGCGACCTTGAGGATGTCGGGGCGGCGCGTGGTGCGCAGGGAGCGGCCGAGCAGGTCGGGGAGGCCGGCCTCGGCGTCGTCGTCGGCGTTCAGGTAGTCGGCGCGCTGGTGCAGTGCGGCGAGTTCGGCGGGGCGGGCGAGGGCGAGGAGGCCCGCGGCGACCGGCTGCCAGCCGAGCTTGTGCAGGTCGAGGGTGACGGTGTGGGCGGCTTCGAGTCCGGAGAGCCGGTCGCGGTGCCGGTCGCTGAACAACAGGCCTCCGCCGTAGGCGGCGTCGATGTGCAGCCGGGTGCCGTGGGCGGCGCACAGGCCCGCGATCTCGGGGAGCGGGTCGATGAGGCCGGCGTCGGTGGTGCCGGCGGTGGCGGCGACCAGCAGCGGGCCGGGAAGCGCGGTGAGGGCCGCGTCCAGGGCGGCCGGGTCGAGGACGCCGCTCGGGGCGGGGACGACGACCGGATCGGGCAGGCCGAGGAGCCAGGCGGCACGCGCGAGCGAGTGGTGGGCGTTCGTCCCGCAGACCAGCCGGACGCCGGCGCCGTGTGCCTCGCGGGCGAGCAGCAGGGCGAGTTGGTTGGACTCGGTGCCGCCGGTGGTGACGAGGGCGTCGGCGAGCCCGGCCGCGTGGGCGAGCGCACGGGTGACCGCGGCTTCCAGGACGGAGGCGGCCGGAGCCTGGTCCCAGGAGTCCAGGGACGGGTTGAGCACGCTCGCCGCGAGGTCGGCGGCCGCGGCCACGGCGAGCGGCGGGCACTGCAGGTGGGCCGCGCACAGCGGGTCGGCCGGGTCGGCGGCGCCCTCGGCGAGGACCTGCACGAGGGTGCGCAGGGCGTCGGGATCGCCGTGCTCCGGCAGCGCGTCCCCGAGCACGTCGGCGACGTGCGCCGCGACCGCCTCGGGTCCCCCGGCGGGCAACGGCCCGCCCCGCGCCCGGGCACCGGCCGCGAGCGCGTCGAGGACGGCGGCGAGCAGGGGGCGCAGGGCTGCGGGGCCGTCGGTTCTCCCGGGGCCCGAAGCGAGGGCCGGGGCGGGCAGAGGGTGGTCACCGGGCATCGGCTGTCCTCCGCTTTCGGGCGCTCTCGGGCCGGCCTTCGGTTTCCAGCTTGTACGGGAAGTGGCCCGTGTGTCCCGAAATACCGACGATCAGAACCCGAAAGTGGGTACTGCCGTGCGGGGAAAATGCGTTGGGATTATGCCCGCGGGGTCATGCGCACCAGATCACGCCCGTACACCGAAGTCCGCGGCGTGGTCGCGGGCCCCGGTGAAGGGGCGGGCCGGGGTGCGGGTGGGCGTCTCGACCGTGCCGGTGTCCTCCGGCGCGCAGCGCCGACGGCGCGCGCGAAGGTCCGCGGCAGCCGTTCGAGCATCTGCGGCGGCACGTGCGGGAACCCCTCCGGGGCCGCCTCGCCCGGGTCCCTGCCACGAACGTCAGCTCCCGGCCGACGGCCGCGCCGACCACCGCGACCTGCTCGGCGTCGGTGATCGGCTGCGGTCCGGCCGGCCGGTGCACGGCGCCTTCGTGCCCGCCGTCGAGCAGGGTCCGTTCGGCCACGGCCGCGATGCCGTTCTCGTGGACGGGCGCGGTCCGGGCCCCGCGTGGACGCCGCGGACGGGTGCCCGCGCGGATCTGCGGCGCCCACTGGAGATGGCGTGCAGGACGCGCACGGGATGGGGCTCGTCGGTGCGCTCGGCGATGACGGCGCTGGAGCGCGGGACGAGGTGCCGTACGCCCTGCGCTCGGGCCGCCCGGAGCAACTCGGGCGGCCCGCCTGCGCGTCGAGGCGGAGAGCGCTCGCCCCGGCGAACCGGGCGGGTCGGCCGGGTCGAACCGCACCTCGGTCGGCAAGGGCTCCTGGGACTTCCGTCCTACGCCCCCTGAGCCTCCCCCGTCTCGCGGGGCTCCTCCTGCGCCTCCTGCCCGCCGCGCACGCGCAGGGCGCGGGAGAGGTCGTCGAGGCGGTCGGCGAGGGTGCGGCGCAGGGCCGGGGTGGGATCGGCGTCGCGCAGACAGGCCTCGCCGAGGGTCACGTTCTCGGCGTCGACGGCGTGTGCCGGGAAGGCCCAGCGGGCGGCCGCCTGCGCGATGGCGGGGCCGCGGCGGGCGCTGACGGCGACCGCGTCCGGGTAGAAGCGCGGCACGTACTCCCGTACCAGATCGGCCTGTTCGGGCTGCCAGAAGCCCTGCGCGGTGGCCGTGAAGAGGTAGTTGGACAGGTCGTCGCCCGTGAACATGGCCTCCCAGGCCGCGCGCTTGGCCGCCGGGTCCGGCAGGGCCGCGCGGCAGCGGGCGGCGCCCTCCTGGCCGGTGGCGCTCGGGTCGCGCTCCAGCTCGGCGGCGATCGTGGCCTCGTCGGTGGCGCCGAGGACGGCGAGCCGGGCGAGTATCCGCCAGCGCAGCTCGGGGTCGGTCTCCGGCCCGCCGGGCACCGTGCCGTCGGCGAGCCAGGCGGCGATGGTGTCGGGGTGGGCGGCGACACCGATCAGATGCCGTACGGCGATCAGCCGCAGGCCGGGGTGGTCGCCGTCCTCGGTGCGGCGCAGCAGGTCGCGGCAGAGGGAGGTGAGGGTGGACAGTGCCGCCGGGCGCTCCCGCGCGCTCAGGTACTGGTCGGCGATCTGACCGGAGGCGAAGGCGAGGACGCCCTGGACGAGCGCCAGATCGGTCTCCCGCGGCAGGTGGGCGCGGGCCGTCTCCAGGTAGGCGGCGGGCGGCAGTTCGCCGTCGCGCACGGCGTCCCGCAGGGCGTTCCAGACGACCGCGCGGGAGAGCGGGTCGGGCAGGCCGGACAGTCCGGTGCGCAGCGCCTCGGAGGAGTCGGCGTCGAAGCGGACCTTGGCGTAGGTGAGGTCGCCGTCGTTGAGCAGGAGCAGCGCGGGGCGCTTGCCGAGGGGCTCCGGTTCGCTCTGCGGGACGTCGAGGTCGCGGCGCTCGCGCAGCACCAGGCGGCCCTCGTCGGCGACGTCGCGGTCGTACAGCCCGACGGTGAGGCGGTGCGGGCGGCTGCCCGCGCGGTCGACGGTCAGGGTGAAGGTGCCGTCGGCGGAGGCGATCCGGGAGGTGAGCGTGTCGACGCCGGTGGTGCGCAGCCAGCTGTCGGCCCAGGCGGGGACGTCACGGTCGGTGGCGGAGGCGAGGGAGTCGATGAAGTCGGCGAGGGCGGCGTTGCCGAACTTGTGCCGCGCGAAGTGGGTGTTGATGCCGGCGAGGAAGTCCTTCTCGCCGAGCCAGGCGGCCAGTTGGCGCAGCGCGGAAGCGCCCTTGGCGTAGGAGATGCCGTCGAAGTTGAGCAGCGCGGAGGCGGTGTCGTCGACGTTCTCGGGGGCGACCGGGTGGGTGGTGGGGCGCTGGTCGGCGTCGTAGCCCCAGGTCTTGCGGGTGACGCCGAACTCGGTCCAGGGGTCGGTGAACCGGGTGGCCTCGGCGGTGGTCTGGTAGCCCATGTACTCGGCGAAGGACTCGTTCAGCCAGATGTCGTCCCACCACTTGAGGGTGACGAGGTCGCCGAACCACATGTGGGCCATCTCGTGCGCGATGACCATGGCGCGGGTCTGCCGCTCGGTGTCGGTGACGGCGGAGCGGTAGACGAACTCGTCGCGGAAGGTGACCAGGCCCGGGTTCTCCATCGCGCCCGCGTTGAACTCGGGGACGAACGCCTGGTCGTAGGAGTCGAAGGGGTACGGCTCCTCGAACTTCTCGTGGTACCGGTCGAAGCACGCACGCGTGACCTCGAAGATCTCGTCGGCGTCGGTGTCGAGGTACGGCGCGAGGGAGCGGCGGCAGTGGATGCCGAAGGGCAGTCCGCGGTGCTCGGTGCGCACCGAGTGCCAGGGGCCGGCGGCGACGGCGACCAGGTAGGTCGAGATCAGCGGGGTGGGCGCGGACTGCCAGACCCCGTCGGCGCGCTGCTCGACGACGCCGTTGGCGAGGACGGTCCACCCCTCGGGCGCCCTGACGGAGACCTCGAACACGGCTTTCAGGTCGGGCTGGTCGAAGGCGGCGAAGACACGCTGGACGTCGTCCATGAACATCTGCGTGTAGACGTACGCCTCGCCGTCGCTGGGGTCGGTGAAGCGGTGCATGCCCTCGCCCGTGCGGGAGTAGCGCATGGCCGTGTCGACGCGCAGTTCGTGCTCGCCCGCGGTCAGGTTC
Source organism: Streptomyces sp. MUSC 14 (assembly GCF_001866675.1). NCBI lineage: Bacteria > Bacillati > Actinomycetota > Actinomycetes > Kitasatosporales > Streptomycetaceae > Streptomyces > Streptomyces sp. MUSC 14. The sequence goes on along the minus strand of NZ_MLYN01000048.1, from coordinate 91,627 downwards.
TTCAGCGGCAGCCGGCCGTCGGCGAGCGACTCCGGGTCGAGGGGCTGTCCGTCGAGCGTGACCGTGCGCAGCTCTGCGGGCTTCAGCTCGACGAACGTGTCCCCGGCGGACCGCGCGGTGAAGCGGATCGCGGTGCGGGAGTCGAAGGTCTCGTCGCCGGTCGTCAGGTCCAGTTCGACCGTGTACCGGTGGACGTCGAGGAGCTGTGCTCGGAGCTGCGCTTCGTCGCGCGTGAGTACGGACATGCAGCCCATGCTGCCCGATAGCACTGACAGCGGACAGAGCGTAGACCGGTTCGCGGTGTATGTCCGGATAGCCGAACGGGTCCGCCCCGACCTCGCCCTGCCGGACACCGGGGCCGGCGCTCCGGTGTCCCGGGGTCAGTCGTCCACGGACTGGGCGTTGGCGGTGTCCTCGGCGATGCGCTCGTGGTGGCGGATGACCTCGGCGATGATGAAGTTCAGGAACTTCTCGGCGAAGGCCGGGTCGAGCTTGGCGTTCTCGGCGAGGCGGCGCAGCCGCTCGATCTGGCGGGTCTCACGGCCCGGGTCGGCGGGCGGCAGCTGGTGCACGGCCTTGAGCCGGCCGACCTGCTGGGTGGCCTTGAACCGCTCGGCGAGCAGGTGGACGACGGCCGCGTCGATGTTGTCGATGCTGTCGCGCAGCCGCTCCAGTTCCTGGCGGACCTCGGGCTGCATGTCACCGGTGCCGGTGTTGCTGGTGGTCATGGCTGTCAACCCTATGCGGTCGTCGGCCCACGTCTACGGGGTGTCCGGAGAGTGGATCATCGGGGGATCGGCGGGGTCCGGCACCCGGTCGCTCCAGCCGCCGGGGACGACACGGCCCTGCTGGGCGCGGAAGCGGACCGGGGCGAGGCCAGCACGGCGCGTGAAGAGCCGGGAGAAGTAGGCGGGGTCGTCGTAGCCCACGCGGCGTGCGACGGCCGCGACGGGCAGCTCGGTGGCGGCGAGGAGTTCCTTGGCGCGGGCGAGGCGGATGCCGAGCAGGTAGTCCTTGGGGCTGCACCCGGCGGCCCGGCGGACGGCGCCGCGCAGCTCGGCGGGGGTCATGCCGTGCACGCGTGCGTGGTCGGCGACGCTCATCGGGGTGCAGGCGTCCCGGGCGAGGGCCTCCAGCACCTGGTCGCCGTCCGGGGCGAGGTCGGCACGGGCCCGGCGCAGGGCGACGAGGAGTTCGTGCACGGCGGCGCCGGTCTCCACCTCCAGCAGGGGGTTGCCCCGGCGGGCGGCGCGCACGATGCGGGCGACCACCGCACGGGGCCCGGAGGCGTCCGAGAGCGGCACGACGGGCCGGTCCGGCTCTATGTAGCCGAGCTCGGTGTACGTCACGGCGGCGGGCCCTGCGAAGTCGACGAAGCCCTCGTCCCAGCCGGTGCCCGGGTCGGGCGCGTAGTGGTGGGGCACGCCGGGCGTCAGCCAGAGCAGCGCGGGCGCGGTGACGGCCGTACGGCGGCCGTCCGCAGCCCGGTACCAGCCGCCGCCCGAACTGATCACGACGGCCACGTGGTGGTCGAGGGTGCGCGGGCCGACCGTGGGCAGCGCGCCGTGCTGGAGGCCGACGCCGAGACAGACCAGGCCGAGACGGTGGTGAGCGGGAGCGGGGCTGAAGAACCGCATCCAGGTCTGGTACATCGGCGCTCCTCCCGGCATCGGCCACCACGGATTCCCGCCGAGCGGCGTTTTGTCCAAGCACCGCTGATCTTCGTCCATGGCATGGCGCTCCGCCAGGGGCGAGGCTGGGCGACATGAGCGAGTTCACGGTGGGGGAAAGCGATTTCCTGCTGGACGGGCGACCGGTGCGGCTGCTGTCCGGGGCCCTGCACTACTTCCGGGTGCACGAGGCGCAGTGGCGGCACCGGCTGGCGATGCTGCGGGCGATGGGCCTGAACTCCGTGGAGACGTACGTCCCGTGGAATCTGCACCAGCCGCGCCCCGGCACGTTCCGGGACGTACAGGCACTCGGCCGGTTCCTCGACGCGGCCCGGGAGGAGGGCCTGTGGGCGATCGTGCGGCCCGGCCCCTACATCTGCGCCGAGTGGGAGAACGGCGGCCTGCCGGCGTGGCTGACGCACGAGGTGGGCACGCGCGCGCGTACCCGCGACGAACGGTATCTGTCGCATGTACGCGCGTGGTTCCGCCGTCTGCTGCCCGAGATCGTGCCCCGGCAGCTGGACCGCGGCGGCCCGGTGCTCATGGTGCAGGTCGAGAACGAGTACGGCAGCTACGGCAGTGACACCGGCCATCTGGGCGAGCTGGCCGGGCTGCTGCGCGCGGAAGGGGTCACGGTCCCGCTGTGCACCTCGGACGGCCCCGAGGACCACATGCTGACCGGGGGTTCGCTGCCCGGGGTGCTCGCCACGGTGAACTTCGGATCGCACGCACGCGTGGGCTTCGAGGCACTGCGCCGCCACCGCCCCGAGGGCCCGCTGATGTGCATGGAGTTCTGGTGCGGCTGGTTCGACCACTGGTCCGGCGAACACGTCGTACGCGACCCCGACGAGGCCGCGGAGGCGCTGCGGGAGATCCTCGACGCGGGGGCCTCGGTGAACCTGTACATGGCGCACGGCGGCACGAGCTTCGGGGGCTGGGCCGGCGCCAACCGGGGCGGCGAGCTGCACGAGGGCCCGCTGGCGCCGGACGTGACGTCGTACGACTACGACGCCCCGGTCGACGAACAGGGCCGCCCCACCGAGAAGTTCTGGCGCTTCCGCGAGATCCTCGCCGCGTACGGCTCCGGCCCGCTGCCGGAACTTCCGCCGCGGCCGGACGTGTTGGAGACACCGGCCGAGGCGTCACTCACCGGCTGGGCGGGGCTGGACGCCGTACTGGAGACGCTGGGCGGCGAGGAGCGCGCGACGCCCGTGCCGCCGTCCTTCGAGGAGCTGGGGGTCACCCGGGGCCTGGTGCGGTACGCGGTGGACGTGCCGGGGCCGCGGCAGCCGTACCCGCTGAGCGTGCGCGGGCTGCGGGACCTGGCGGCGGTGTACGTCGACGGGGTGCGGGCCGGAGTGCTCACCGAGGAGGAGCCGGCCCTGAAGGAGCCCGTCGCGGGCCCCGCGCGCGTGGAGCTGTGGGCGGAGTCCCTGGGCCGGGTGAACTACGGTCCCCGGCTCGGCGAGGCGAAGGGCGTCACCGGCGGCATCCTGCACGAGCGGCAGTTCCTGCACGGGGTACGCGCGCGTGGGCTGGATCTGGACGCCTTCGACGCCGGCGTGGACGCGGTGCCGTTCGGCCCGCTGCCGCAGGACGGCGCCCCGGGGCTGTACCGGGGCACGCTCGGCGTGCACGGGGCCGGGGACGCCCGGCTGGAGCTGCCCGGCTGGACGCGCGGCTTCGTCTGGATCAACGGCTTCGGTCTCGGCCGCTACTGGTCGGCGGGCCCCCAGCGGTCCCTGTACGTCCCCGGCCCGGTGCTGCGGGAGGGCGACAACGAGCTGTGGGTGCTGGAACTGGAGGAGAACGCCCCGGACCGAAGGGCGCCCCGGCTGTTCCCCGTGTGACCGGCGGCCCGCCGCGCCTAGAGTGGAGAGGAGTTCCGGCGTCATTGGGGGTGCGGACGTGGCGAACGGCGGACCCGTCGAGCACGGCTACCCGCATCTGGAGACGGTGCGGGCCGCGGTCAACGCGCTCTACAAACGGCTGTCCTACGACACCGTCCAGACGTTCTCGACCAGTCTGGCCCCCGCCGACGTGGCCTTCTGCGACACCGACGACCTGCACCTGGGCGCGCAACGCGTGGCCCGCGAGATCGTGCGGCACTTCCGGCTGCCGGACGCGCGGCTGATCGTCGGCTTCCGCGAGATGACCCACGCGGCGAACGTCGAACTGGCGGCGGGCCCCGAGTACTTCGTCGAGCTGAACGACCGTTTCCGCACGCACCGCCGGGACATCGGCGCCGCCCTCGCGCACGAGGTCGCGCACGTCTATCTGCACCGCCTGGACCTCTCCTTCCCGACCACGGCGGAGAACGAGATCCTCACGGACACGGTGACGACCTACCTGGGCGCGGGCTGGCTGCTGCTGGACGCCTTCCGGGAGGACGCGGTCTCCTCGCAGAAGCTCGGCTATCTCACACCCGAGGAGTTCGGCTACGTCCTGGCCAAGCGGGCGCTGCTGTTCCAGGAGGACCCGTCGGTGTGGTTCACCAGCCCGCAGGCCTACACCGCCTACACCAAGGGCATGGTCCAGGCCCGCCGGGACGAGCAGCAGCCACCGCTGACCGGCGCGGGCTGGGCGGGCCGGCGCCGCTACGCCCACGACCGCCGGCACGCGCCCTCCACCGCGCCGGGCGCCTCCTACGCCTTCACCCCCGACCCCGCCGGCCACCTCCGCGTCAGCTTCTCCTGCCCCACCTGCCACCAGCGGATCCGGGTGCCGGTGAAGGGGCGCGTCCGCGCGCGGTGCGGGCTGTGCAGGACGGTGCTGGAGTGCGACACCTAGGGGGTGTCGTCTGGATCAGGCCGACGTCGCGGGCCCTGGCACGTACTCCCCCAGAGGGGGCACCCCCCGGCCGCGTTGTCGTCGATCGCAGACTCCCCCACGCTCGGCCTCTCCCTCACGCTCGGCTTCTCCCCCACGCTCGGCTCCGTTTGAGCGGGAGGGGCCCCAGCGGGGGGACCCCATGACCCCGCTCGGGTCGGGCGGCAGGCGCCGTTCCTCACGGCCGGCCTGATCCGAGGACGCCCCCTAGCCCCTTTCACCGGCCTGCCCACCCGACCGCCCCCTGCACCCGCTGCCCCTCCGGCGGGCCGGAGCCCCGAGGGGTTCAGGCGCCGTACACCGGCCCCGGTTCCTGCGCCGCCGCCAGGAGTTCGCGCGCCGTCTCGCCCGCCTCGGCCGGGGTCCGGCGGGCTCCCTTGTCGGCGGTGGGTCCCGGCCGCCAGCCCTCCATGACCGTGATCCGGCCGCCCTCCGCCTCGAACACCCGGCCCGTCACGCCCTCGCTCGCGGCCGAGCCCAGCCAGACCACGAGCGGGGAGACGTTCCCCGGCGCCATGACGTCGAAACCGGTCTCCGGAGCCGCCATCGTCTCCGCGAAGGTGCGCTCCGTCATACGGGTGCGGGCGGCGGGCGCGACGGCGTTGACCTGGACGCCGTAGCGGGCCAGCTCGGCCGCCGCGACCAGGGTCAGGCCGACGATCCCGGCCTTGGCCGCGCTGTAGTTGCCCTGCCCGACCGAGCCCAGCAGGCCGGCGCCGCTGCTGGTGTGGACGACCCGGGCCACCGGCGTGCGCCCGGCCTTGGCCTCGGCCCGCCAGAGCGCGGCCGCGTGCTTCAGCGGCAGGAAGTGCCCCTTGAGGTGGACGCGGATCACGGCGTCCCAGTCGTCCTCGTCGAGATTGACCAGCATCCGGTCGCGCAGGAACCCGGCGTTGCTGACGAGCGTGTCGAGCCGGCCGTACGCCTCCAGCGCCGTCCGGACCAGGGACGCGGCGCCCTCGGCCGTGGCGATGTCGCCGCCGTGCGCCACCGCCTCGCCGCCGGCGGCCCGGATCTCCGCGACGACGGTCTCGGCCGGGCTCTTCGCGTCGCGGGCTCCGTCCAGCCCGACGCCCAGATCGTTGACGACCACCCGAGCCCCCTCGGCCGCGAAGGCGAGGGCGTGCGCGCGGCCGAGACCGCGGCCGGCGCCGGTGACGACGACGACCCGGTCGTCGCAGAGTGCGCTCATCTCACATCTCCCGGTTGACGGTTGGCTGTTGTGGCGTCGAGGAAGGCGGGCCGCTCCCCGCCGCCGTGCACGTGCAGGCACGCCCCACTGATGTAGGCGGCCGCGCCGGAGGCGAGGAAGACCGCCGCGCCGCCGACGTCGGCGGGGACGGCGAGCCGGCCGAGCGGGACGGTGCGGGAGACGGCGGCGACGCCGTCCGGGCCGCCGTAGTGCAGATGTGCCAGTTCGGTGCGGACCATGCCGACCACGAGCGTGTTGACGCGGACCTCGGGCGCCCACTCCACGGCCATGGACGCGGCCAGGTTCGCCAGACCCGCCTTGGCAGCGCCGTACGCGGCCGAGCCGGGCGAGGGCCGGGTGCCGCTGACGCTGCCGACCATCACGACCGAGCCCCGGCTGCGCCGCAGGTGCTCGTACGCGGCGAGGGACGCGGTCAGCGGGGCGATCAGATTCAGCTCGACGACCCTGGCGTGCCGCTCGGCGTCGGCGTCGGCCAGCAGCCGGTACGGGGTGCCTCCGGCGTTGTTGACGAGCACGTCCAGCCGGGGCAGACCGGCGAAGAAGTCCCGCACGGCAGCCGGATCACGCAGGTCGAGAGGGGCGAACTCGACACCCTCGACAGGGAGTTCCGGCGGACGGCGGGCACAGGCCAGGACACGGGCTCCGGCCTCGGCAAAGGCCCTCGCTATCCCGGCACCGACGCCGCGGGTGCCGCCGGTGACCACCACGGTGGCGGCGCGCGACGCGTCGCCCCAAGGGCGCACCGTCGAGTTATCCACAGGGCCTCCCGCTTGTCCGCGCAGGCTGCTAGCTTCGGAGCCATCGCACCTAACAAATGTTTGGTGGAAAGGTAGCTGATGCGGCCATGGGTGTCTCCCGTTCGTCCCCGGAAAAAGGGATTTCCGTCGTCACGGTCGACTTCCCGCCGGTGAACGCGCTGCCGGTGCGCGGCTGGTCCGAGCTGGCCGCGGCCGTGCGCGAATCCGGCCTCGACGCGGACGTCCGCTGTGTCGTGCTGGCCGCCGAGGGCCGGGGGTTCAACGCGGGCGTGGACATCAAGGAGATACAGGCAGCCGGCCAGGAGGCCCTGATCGGCGCCAACCACGGCTGCGCCGAGGCCTTCGCGGCGGTGTACGAGTGCGCGGTCCCGGTGGTCGCGGCGGTGCAGGGCTTCTGTCTGGGCGGCGGCATAGGCCTGGTGGGCAACGCTGACGCGATCGTGGCGAGCGAGGACGCCGTCTTCGGACTGCCCGAGCTGGACCGGGGCGCGCTGGGCGCCGCGACCCATCTGGCCCGGCTGGTCCCGCAGCACCTGATGCGCGTCCTGTACTACACGGGGCGCACGGCGAGCGCCGACGAACTGCACCGGCACGGCTCGGTGTGGCGGGTGGTGCCACGGCCGGAACTGCGGGAGGCGGCACTGGCGCTGGCGCGCGAGATCGCCACGAAGGACGGCCGGCTGCTGCGCATGGCGAAGGCCGCGATCAACGGCATCGACCCGGTCGACGTCCGCCGCAGCTACCGCTTCGAGCAGGGTTTCACCTTCGAGGCCAACCTCAGCGGACTGGCCGACCGGGTCCGCGACACGTTCGGAACGGGCGAGGGGCGCGGCGGGGTCGGCAGGGGCGGCACGGCCGACCGGAGCAGCACGGCCGACCGGGGCGACTCCGCCGACGAGAGCGGCGGGGGCGCCAGCGGCAGTACAGCCGGCAGGGGCGGCGCGGCCGAGAGCGGGGGCGCGGCCGACGGGAGCGGCACGGCCGGCAGGGGCGGTGCGGCCGAAGACGGCGTCGCGGCCGGAAACGGTGGCGCGACAGCGAGGAGCGACACGTCAGGGAAGGAGGGCGCATAGGTGGGCGACAAGACGATGAGCGCCGACGAGGTGGTCTCCCGGCTGCAGAGCGGGATGACCCTCGGCATCGGCGGCTGGGGATCGAGGCGCAAGCCGATGACGCTGGTCAGAGCCCTGCTACGCACGGACATCACGGACCTGACGGTCGTGTCGTACGGCGGCCCGGACGTCGGGATGCTGGCCGCGGCCGGCCGGGTCCGCAAACTGGTCACCGCTTTCGTCACCCTCGACTCGATCCCGCTCGAACCGCACTACCGGGCGGCGCGCGAGCGGGCGGGGTTCGAGCTGACGGAGGTCGACGAGGGAATGTTCCTGTCGGGCCTGCGCGCGGCGGCGCACCGGCTGCCCTTCCTGCCGGTGCGGGCGGGCCTCGGCTCGGACGTCATGCGGATCAACCCGCACCTGAAGACGGTCACGTCGCCGTACGAGGACGCGGAGACGCTGGTGGCGATGCCCGCCCTGCGGATGGACGCGGCCCTCATCCACATGAGCCGCGCCGACCGGCTGGGCAACGGGCAGTACCTGGGCCCTGATCCCTACTTCGACGACCTGTTCTGCGCGGCGGCGGACGCGGCCTACGTCTCCTGCGAACAGATCGTGGACACAGCCGAGCTGACCAAGGCGGCGCCTCCACAGTCGCTGCTGCTCAAGCGCCTCGCCGTGACCGGCGTGGTGGAGGCGCCGAACGGCGCGCACTTCACATCCTGCGCGCCGGACTACGACAGGGACGAGGAGTTCCAGCGGCTCTATGCCACCACGCCCTGGCCGGAGTTCGCCGAGCGGTTCCTCGGCCCGGACGAGGAGGCCTACCGGGCGGCGGTGCGGAAGTGGCGGAAGGAGCAGGCGCGATGAGCACATCCGAGACGAACACACCAGGGATGAACACATCGGAAACGCACGCACCGGGGACTGCGGGCGCACGGGCCCCCCTTCCCCCGCCCACCCGCGCCGAGTACTGCGTGATCGCCTGCGCCGAGGCCTGGCGCGGGGCCGGAGAGATCCTGGCGAGCCCGATGGGTCTGATCCCCTCTCTGGGGGCGCGGCTGGCCCGGCTCACCTTCGCGCCGGACCTGCTGCTGACCGACGGCGAGGCCCTGCTGGTCGGCCCGGACGGCACGCCCGAGGGCTGGTTGCCGTACCGGCAGCATCTGGAGCTGGTGGCGGGCGGGCGCCGGCACGTGATGATGGGCGCGAGCCAGATCGACCGGTACGGCAACCAGAACATCTCCTGCATCGGCGACTGGTCACACCCCCGCCGCCAGCTGCTCGGGATGCGCGGTGCGCCGCTCAACACACTCAACAATCCGACGAGTTACTGGATCCCGAGACACTCCCGCCGGGTGTTCGTGGAGCAGGTGGACGTGGTGTGCGGAGTGGGGTACGACCGGGCGGCCGGGCTGGGCGGCGCCGCTCGCTTCCACGCCCTCGGGCGGGTGGTGTCCGACCTCGGCGCCTTCGACTTCGCCACCCCCGACCACTCCATGCGGCTGGCCTCGCTGCATCCCGGGGTGAGCGTGGAGCAGGTGCGGGAGGCGACGGGTTTCGCGCTCACCGTGCCGGACGAGGTGTCCCGCACCCGGGAGCCGGAGGAGGCGGAACTGCGGCTGATCCGCGAGGTGCTGGACCCCGCCGGAGCGCGGATGCGTGAGGTGCCCGAGGCGGCGAGGGGGTGAGGGGCGGATGGAGACCGCACTGACCCGGCTGGTCGGCATACGGCATCCGGTCGTGCAGACCGGGATGGGCTGGGTGGCCGGCCCCCGGCTGGTCTCGGCGGCGGCGAACGCCGGCGCGCTCGGCATCCTGGCCTCGGCCACGATGACGCCCGGTCACCTACGGGATGCGATACGGGAGGTGAGGTCGCGCACCGACGCGCCGTTCGGCGTGAATCTGCGGGCCGACGCGGGCGACGCGGCCGACCGGGTGGAGATCATGCTGGCGGAGGGTGTCCGGGTGGCCTCCTTCGCCCTGGCACCCTCGGCCGGGCTGATCGCCCGGCTGAAGGAGGCAGGCGTGGTCGTCATCCCGTCCGTCGGGGCGCGGCGGCATGCGGAGAAGGTCGCTGCGTGGGGTGCGGACGCGGTGATCGTGCAGGGCGGCGAGGGCGGCGGGCACACCGGCGAGGTGGCGACGAGCGTGCTGCTGCCGCAGGTCGTGGACGCGGTGGACATACCGGTGGTGGCGGCGGGCGGCTTCTTCGACGGGCGGGGCCTGGTGGCGGCGCTGTCGTACGGGGCGGCCGGGGTGGCGATGGGCACGCGGTTCCTGCTCACCTCCGATTCGACGGTGCCGGACGCGGTGAAGGCCCGCTATCTCGCCGCGACGGTCCGGGACATCACGGTCACCCGGGCGGTGGACGGCCTGCCGCACCGGATGCTGCGCACGGACCTGGTGGTCGCGCTGGAGCGGTCGGGCCGGATCCGGGCCCTGGCCCACGCGCTGCGGAAGGCGGCCGGCTTCCGGCGGCTGTCGGGGCTCAGCTGGCGGGCGATGGTGCGGGACGGCCTGGCCATGAAGCACGGAAAGGAGCTGAGCTGGAGCCAGGTGCTGCTGGCGGCGAACACGCCGATGCTGTTGAGATCCGCGATGGTGGACGGCCGTACGGATCTCGGGGTGATGGCGTCCGGGCAGGTCGCCGGGGTGATCGACGACCTGCCGTCGTGCGCGGAGCTGGTGGAGCGGATCGCGAAGGAGGCGGAGGAGGTGCTGGCCCACCTGGCGGGACTCAGAGGCGTTCGATGATCGTCACGTTGGCCTGGCCGCCGCCCTCGCACATGGGCACCCTCCCCGACGGCCTCCTCGCACTGCTCGGCCCCGGGGGCCTCCCAGGCTTCGGAGGCCTGCGCCGGACTCCGTCCGCCGACGGGGCATGACCGCTCTCTCGCCGCCGCGGTCACAGGCGTTCGATGATCGTCACGTTGGCCTGGCCGCCGCCCTCGCACATGGTCTGGAGGCCGTAGCGGCCGCCGGTGCGTTCCAGTTCGTGGAGCAGGGTCGTCATCAGGCGGACGCCGGTCGCGCCGAGGGGGTGGCCGAGGGCGATCGCGCCGCCGTTGACGTTGACCTTGGCGGGATCGGCGCCGGTCTCCTTCAGCCAGGCCAGGACGACCGGCGCGAAGGCCTCGTTGATCTCCACGAGGTCGATGGCGTCCAGCGCGAGGCCGGTCTTCTTCAGGGCGTGGGCGGTTGCCGGGATCGGCGCGGAGAGCATGCGGATCGGGTCCTCGCCGCGCACGGAGAGGTGGTGGACGCGGGCGCGGGGGCGCAGCCCGTGCTCGCGGACGGCGTGCTCGGAGGCGAGCAGCATGGCCGCGGCGCCGTCGGAGACCTGGGAGGAGCAGGCCGCGGTGATGGTGCCGCCGTCGAGGACGGGTTTCAGCGTGGCCATCTTCTCCAGGGAGGTGTCGCGGCGGGGGCCCTCGTCCACGGCGACCTCGCCGTGGGGGACGGTCTCGCGCTCGAAGCGGCCGGTGTCGAGGGCGTGGAGGGCCCGCCGGTGCGAGCGCAGGGCGAACTCCTCCTGGTCCTCGCGGCTGATGCCCCACTTGGCGGCGATCATCTCGGCGCCGGCGAACTGGTTGACGGGCTGGTCGCCGTAGCGGGCGCGCCAGCCGGGGCTGCCGAGGAAGGGACCGTCGGTGAGGCCGAGGGGGGCGGCGGCCTGCCGGGAGGCGAAGGCGATGGGGATCTGGGACATGTTCTGCACCCCGCCGGCGATCACCAGGTCCTGGGTGCCGGAGAGCACGGCCTGCGCGGCGAAGTGCACGGCCTGCTGGGAGGAGCCGCACTGCCGGTCGACGGTCACGCCCGGCACCTCCTCCGGCAGGCCCGCGGCCAGCCAGCAGGTGCGGGCGATGTCCCCGGCCTGCGGCCCCACCGCGTCCAGACAGCCGAAGACCACGTCCTCCACGGCAGCCGGGTCGACCCCGGACCGCCGCACCAGCGCGGTGAGCACGTGTGCGCCCAGGTCGGCCGGGTGGACCGCGCTGAGCCCTCCCCCGCGCCGCCCGACGGGCGTGCGGACCGCTTCGACGATGTAGGCCTCGGCCATGACAACTCCCTCACAGGAAAGGGGCGTGACGCAGACGGTGTCACTCGCGTACGGCGATCCCGTCCAGCACCATCGACAGGTACTGGCGGGCGATCTCCTCCGGGCTGTGGTGTCCGCCGGGCCGGTACCAGGAGGCGGCGACCCAGACGGTGTCGCGGACGAACCGGTAGGTGAGGCGGACGTCCAGGTCGGCGCGGAAGACGTGCTCGGCCACGCCGCGCTCCAGCGTGGCCAGCCAGGCCTTCTCGAACCGGCGCTGGGACTCGGCGAGAAACGCGAACCGGTCCTGGGCCACGAGCTGCCGGCTCTCCTTCTGGTAGATGGCGACGGCCGCGCGGTGCCGGTCGATCTCCCGGAAGGACTCGGTGACCAGGGCCTCCAGTGTCTCGCGGGGCCCGAGCGCGGAGTCGAGGACGGTGTCGTAACCGTCCCACAGCTCGTCGAGGAAGGTCCGCAGGATCTCCTCGAGCATCGACTCCTTGGAGTCGAAGTGGTAGTACAGGCTGCCCGCGAGCATCCCGGCGTGGTCGGCGATCTTGCGGACGGTGGTGGCGTTGTAGCCGTGCTCGGCGAAGACCTCGGCGGCGGTGGTGAGGAGTTCGCCGCGGCGGGCCGCTGCCGGGGTCACCTGGGGCTTCTTCTTGGTCGGCACGGACCCATTCTGGTACCGGACCCCGTCCCGGCGCCGGGCCCGGTGGGTCTAGGCATGCTGGCTGCTGACGGAGACGACCTCGCCGGTCAGGTACGAGGAGTAGCCGGACGCCAGGAACACGATCACGTTGGCCACCTCCCAGGGTTGCGCCCAGCGTCCGAAGGCCTCCCGTCCGGTGAGTTCCTCCAGCAGTTCGGCGGAGGTGACCTTCACCAGGTGGGGGTGCATGGCGAGGCTGGGGGCGACCGCGTTGACCCGGACGCCGTAGGCGGCGGCCTCGATCGCCGCGCAGCGGGTCAGCGCCATCACTCCGGCTTTGGCGGCGGCGTAGTGCGCCTGCCCGGCCTGGGCGCGCCAGCCGACGACGGAGGCGTTGTTGACGATCACCCCACCGCCGGTCTCGCGCAGGGACCGCAGGGCGGCGCGCGTGCAGCGGAAGGTGCCGTTCAGGGTCACGTCCAGCACCCGGGACCACTGCTCGTCGGTCATGTCGACGAGGTCCGAAGTGCCACCCAGGCCCGCGTTGTTGACGACGATGTCGAGTCCGCCGTGCGCCTCCGCGGCCGTCTCGAACAGGGTCCGCACCTGGGCCTCGTCGGTGACGTCGCACGGCACCGCCGCCACCCGGCCCGGGAACTTGCGGCTCAGCTCGCTCTCGTACTCCTTCAGCCGGCGCGTGTGCGCGTCGCTGATCAGTACGCGTGCGCCCTCTTCCAGGAAGCGGTGCGCGGTCGCCCCGCCGATGCCGGCGCCGGCCGCCGCGGTGATGACGGCGGTGCGGCCCCGGAGCAGTCCGTGCCCGGCGACGTAGGCCGGGCTCTCGACGCCTGTCATAGGGTCACGCTAACCTACCAAACACTTGTTAGGGAAGACGCCGGAGAAAGGGGCAGCCGCCGTGGACCTGACCCATTCCGAAGCCGACGAGGAGTTCCGCGCCGAGGCCCGCGCCTGGCTCCGGGCGCATGTGCCGCGCACGCCGCTGCCGTCCCTGGAGACGGCGGAGGGCTTCGCGGCACACCGCGCCTGGGAGGCCGAACTGGCCGCGGACCGCTGGTCGGTGGTGTCCTGGCCGCGGCGGTACGGCGGCCGGGACGCCGGTCTGCTGCGCTGGCTGGTCTTCGAGGAGGAGTACTGGGCGGCGGGCGCGCCGGGCCGGGTCGGGCAGAACGGCGTCAGCCTGCTCGCACCGACGCTCTTCGACCACGGCACGCAGGAGCAACGCGCGCGCGTGCTGCCCCCGATGGCCACCGGCGAGGTCGTCTGGGCGCAGGCCTGGTCCGAGCCGGAGGCGGGCTCCGACCTCGCCTCGCTCACCTCCCGGGCGGTGCGGACGGACGGCGGCTGGCGCTTGCGCGGGCAGAAGACCTGGTCTTCGCGGGCGGCCTTCGCGGACCGGGCCTTCGGGCTGTTCCGCAGTCACCCCGACGCGCCGAAACCCCACCAGGGGCTCACCTACCTGATGTTCGACCTGTGCGCACCCGGTGTCACCGTCCGCCCCGTCGGCCGCCTGGACGGCAGACCGGCCTTCGCGGAGCTGTTCCTGGACGACGTGTTCGTCCCGGACGAGGACGTGATCGGCGAGCCCGGCCAGGGCTGGCGGATCGCGATGTCCACGGCGGGCAACGAACGCGGGCTCACCCTGCGCTCCCCGGGCCGCTTCCTCGCCGCGGCCGGCCGGCTGGCCGAGCTGTGGCGGGAGCGCGGCTGCCCCGAGCACGCACGCGCGCGCGTGGCCGACGCCCTGATCGGCGCCCGCGCCTACCAGCTGTTCACCTACGCGGCCGCATGCCGCTTCCTGGAGGGCGAGCGGCTCGGCCCCGAGTCCAGCATGAACAAGGTGTTCTGGTCCGAGCTGGACCTCGCGCTGCACGAGACGGCGCTCGATCTGCTGGACGCCGAGGGCGAGTCGGCCGACTCCGACTGGTCCGAGGGGTACGTGTTCGCGCTCGCCGGGCCCATCTACGCCGGTACCAACGAGATCCAGCGGGACATCGTCGCCGAGCGGCTGCTCGGCCTGCCGAAGGGACGCCGCTGATGCGCTTCCTGCCCGATGCCGAGCAGCGTGCCTTCACCGACTCGCTGCACGCGATGCTGACGGCGGCGGACACCCCGGCGGTGATCCGCGACTGGAGCCGCGGCGACCATGCGAGCGGGCGCGCGCTGTGGCGCCGCCTCGCCCGGGCAGGGGTGTTCGGCCTGGCGGTGCCGGAGGAGCACGGTGGCCTGGGGCGGCATCCGGTGGAACTGGCCCTGGCCTTCGTGGAGTTGGGGCGACATGCGGTGCCGGGCCCGCTGGCGGAGACGGTCGCGGCGGCCGTGCTCCTTGCCGAACCCCGGCTCGCGAAGCGGTTCCTGCCCGGCCTCCTGGCGGGTACGGACCTCGCGACGACGACGGTGCCGAACGGACCGGCCCTCGACGGCGACGCGGCCGCGGTCCGCCTCGCCCGCACCCCCGACGGGCTGCGCCTGGCCTCCGCCGGCCCGGTGCGCCGTTCACTCGACCCCGCCCGCCGCCTGACCCCGCTCGCGCCGGACGGCGAACTCCTCGATCCCGGCCCGCCGTTCGCCCTCGCGCTCACCTGGGCCCGGCTGGCCGTCGCCGCCCAGGCCCTCGGGGTCGGGCTCGCGCTGCTCGACCGCACGGTCGCGTATGTCGGCCGGCGCAGCCAGTTCGGCGTCCCCGTCGGCTCGTTCCAGGCGGTCAAGCACCGCCTCGCCGACTCCGCGACGGCGCTGCAGTTCGCGCGCCCGCTGCTGTTCGGCGCGGCGATATCGCTGCGCCCGGCGGACGTGGCCGCCGCCAAGCTCACGGCCTGCGAGGCGGCGTACACGACGGCCCGTACGGCGCTGCAACTGCACGGCGCGATCGGCTACACCGCCGAGTACGACCTGTCCCTGTGGCTGACCAAGGCCCGCGCGCTGCGCGCCGCGTGGGGCACGCCCGAGGAGTGCCGGGAGGTGTTCCTACAGGACGCGCTCAAGACGTCGGCGCCCGCGGACTCGCCCTGACCGGCGGCCGGTTCAGGCGGCGGGCGGCCGGACGATCCCGGCGGCTCGGGCGGCGGCCAGCCACTGCGGGAATTCTCCGACGAGCCGGTCGTACAGCTCGGCGTCGGACAGGCGCCGCGGGTCCTCGCCGGCATGGAAGAAGCCGGCGTTGTCCACGATCCGCTTGCCGGGGACGGCCAGCTCGTCCAGTTTCCGCAGGAAGTCGAACTGCCGGCTGCCCGGGTCGCCGAAGCCGACGAACTGCCAGAACAGCGGGAGTTTCGCCGCCTTGCACAGATACCGCTCGGCGGCGGGCCGGCTGATCGGGCCGCCGTCGGTCTGGAAGACGACCAGGGCGGGGTCGGTGGCGCCGCTGTCCAGGTAGTGGTCGATGACGGCGTCCATCGCCAGGTGGTAGCTGGTCTTCCCCATGTGTCCGAGCCCGGCCGCGATCCGCTGGACGGCGCCCTCGTGGCGGTCGAGGGCGATGTCGGTGACCGCGTCGACGTCCGTGGAGAAGAACACCACCGGCACCCGCCCGTCGTCGTCCAGGTGCGCGGACAGCCCCAGCACCCGGTCGGCGAGCGCCTGGACGCTGCCGTCCTGGTAGTACGGCCGCATGGAGCCGGAGTGGTCCAGCACGAGGTAGACGGCGGCGCGCTGCCCGTCCAGGCCGTGCTCGCGCAGGGACACGCCGGCGGTCTTGTACAGGCTGACCAGCGCCGGAGCCGTCTCCTCCACCTTGCGCAGGCTGATCGCGGTCATGCTTTCCCCTCGGCTGTGCGGACATGCGACGACGCCTGCCCAGCGTCCGGTCGGGGACAGTCGGGCAGGCGTCGTCAGTGTTCCGTACGCCGTTGTACGGGACGTCTGCAGGGGACCCGTGGGGTCCGGGGTCAGACCGCCAGGGCGCGGTCCGTCGGGCGGATCGGGGCCGGCAGGTCGCTGGCACCGGTCAGGTGGCGGTCGACACCGCGGGCGGCCGAGCGGCCCTCCGCGATCGCCCACACGATGAGGGACTGCCCGCGGCCGGCGTCACCGGCGACGAACACACCCGGCACGTTGGTCTGGAAGTCGGCGTCGCGGGCGATGTTACCCCGCTCGTCGAGGTCCAGACCAAACTGCTCGACCAGGCCGTTCTCCCGGTCGGTGCCGGTGAAGCCCATGGCGAGGGTGACCAGCTGGGCCGGGATCCTGCGCTCGGTGCCCGGCTTGGACGTCAGCTTGCCGTCGACGAACTCGACCTCGGCGAGGTGCAGCCACTGCACGTTGCCGTCCTCGTCGCCCTCGAAGTGGGTGGTGGAGGCGGAGTAGATCCGCTCGCCGCCCTCCTCGTGGGCCGAGGTGACCTTGTAGAGGATCGGGAAGGTCGGCCAGGGCTGCCCGGTCGGGTGCCGCTCGTCGTTCGGGCGGGGCATGATCTCCAGCTGGGTGACGGAGGCCGCACCCTGGCGGTGGGCGGTGCCCACGCAGTCCGCGCCGGTGTCACCGCCGCCGATCACGACGACGTGCTTGCCCTCGGCCGAGACGGGCGCCGTGACGTAGTCGCCCTCCTGGACCTTGTTGGCCAGCGGCAGGAACTCCATGGCCTGGTAGATGCCCTTGAGCTCGCGGCCGGGGACCGGGAGGTCGCGGGCCATGGTGGCACCGGCGGCGATCACGATCGCGTCGTACCGCTTCTTCAGGTCGCGTGCGTTGATGTCGCGGCCGATCTCGACGCCGGTACGGAAGCGGGTGCCCTCCGCGCGCATCTGCTCGATACGGCGGTTGATGTGCCGCTTCTCCATCTTGAACTCGGGGATGCCGTAGCGCAGGAGGCCGCCGATGCGGTCCGCGCGCTCGTAGACGGCGACCGTGTGGCCGGCCCGGGTCAGCTGCTGGGCGGCGGCGAGACCCGAGGGGCCGGAGCCGATGACCGCGACCGTCTTGCCGGACAGGCGCTCGGGGATCTGCGGGGCGACGTCCCCGGTCTCCCACGCCTTGTCGATGATCGAGACCTCGACGTTCTTGATGGTGACCGGCTGCTGGTTGATGCCGAGCACACAGGCCGACTCGCAGGGGGCCGGGCAGAGGCGACCGGTGAACTCCGGGAAGTTGTTGGTCGCGTGCAGCCGCTCGGAGGCGGCGCCCCAGTCCTCGCGGTAGACGTAGTCGTTCCACTCGGGGATCAGGTTCCCCAGCGGACAGCCGTTGTGGCAGAACGGGATGCCGCAGTCCATGCAGCGGCTGGCCTGCTTGCTGATGATCGGCAGCAGGGAGCCGGGGACGTAGACCTCGTTCCAGTCCTTGACGCGCTCACCGACGGGACGGGTGCGGGCGACCTCGCGGCCGTGGTTCAGGAAGCCCTTCGGGTCAGCCATTGATCGCCGCCTCCATCATCTTCTCGGTGATCTCGGTCTCGGTGAGACCCGCTCGCTCGGCGGCGTCCTTGGCGGCGAGCACTGCCTTGTACGTGCTGGGGATGATCTTGCTGAACCGGGCCGCGGCCGCGTCCCAGTCAGCGAGCAGCTTCTCAGCGACCGTCGAGCCGGTCTCCTCGGCGTGGCGGCGCACGACGTCGTGCAGCCACTGCTTGTCCGTGTCGTCCAGCGCCTCGACGGCCTCGACGTTGCCGACGTTGACGTTGTCGCGGTCGAGGTCGATGACGTACGCGATGCCGCCGGACATGCCCGCCGCGAAGTTGCGGCCGGTCGGGCCGAGGACGACCGCGTGGCCGCCGGTCATGTACTCGCAGCCGTGGTCGCCGACGCCCTCGGAGACGACCAGCGCGCCGGAGTTGCGGACGCAGAACCGCTCACCGGTACGGCCGCGCAGGTACAGCTCGCCGGCGGTGGCGCCGTAGCCGATGGTGTTGCCCGCGATGGTCGAGTACTCGGCGAGGTGGTCGGCCGCGCGGTCCGGGCGGACGACGATCCGGCCGCCGGACAGGCCCTTGCCCACGTAGTCGTTGGCGTCGCCCTCCAGGCGCAGCGTGACGCCGCGCGGCAGGAACGCGCCGAAGGACTGGCCGGCCGAGCCGGTGAAGGTGATGTCGACGGTGTCCTCGGGCAGCCCCGCACCGCCGAACTTCTTCGTCACCTCGTGGCCGAGCATGGTGCCGACCGTGCGGTTGATGTTGCGGATGGCGACCTGGGCGCGCACCGGCTGGGCGTCCTCGGCCGAGCCCGCGCTCAGCGCGTCGGCGGAGAGCTTGATCAGCTCGTTGTCGAGCGCCTTCTCCAGGCCGTGGTCCTGAGAGATCAGCTGGTGGCGGACGGCGCCCTCGGGCAGCGACGGCACGTGGAACAGCGGCTCCAGGTCCAGGCCCTGCGCCTTCCAGTGGTCGACGGCGCGCTGGACGTCGAGGACCTCGGCGTGGCCGACGGCCTCCTCGATGGAGCGGAAGCCCAGCTCGGCCAGCAGCTCGCGGACCTCCTCGGCGATGAACCGGAAGAAGTTCACCACGTACTCGGCCTTGCCGGCGAAGCGGTCGCGCAGCACCGGGTTCTGGGTGGCGATGCCGACGGGGCAGGTGTCCAGGTGGCAGACGCGCATCATGACGCAGCCGGAGACGACGAGCGGCGCGGTCGCGAAACCGAACTCCTCGGCGCCGAGCAGCGCGGCGATGACCACGTCGCGGCCGGTCTTCAGCTGGCCGTCGGTCTGCACGACGATGCGGTCGCGCAGGCCGTTGAGCAGCAGGGTCTGCTGGGTCTCGGCGAGGCCGAGCTCCCAGGGGCCGCCCGCGTGCTTCAGCGAGGTGAGCGGGGACGCGCCCGTGCCGCCGTCGTGGCCGGAGACGAGGACGACGTCCGCGTGTGCCTTGGACACACCGGCCGCGACCGTGCCAACGCCGACCTCGGAGACCAGCTTCACGTGGATCCGCGCCTGCGGGTTCGCGTTCTTCAGGTCGTGGATCAGCTGGGCCAGGTCCTCGATGGAGTAGATGTCGTGGTGCGGCGGCGGGGAGATCAGGCCGACGCCCGGCGTCGAGTGCCGCGTCTTCGCGACCCACGGGTAGACCTTGTGGCCGGGCAGCTGGCCGCCCTCGCCGGGCTTGGCACCCTGGGCCATCTTGATCTGGATGTCGTCCGCGTTGACCAGGTACTCGGAGGTGACGCCGAAGCGGCCGGAGGCGACCTGCTTGATCGCCGAGCGGCGCGCCGGGTCGTACAGGCGCTCCGGGTCCTCGCCGCCCTCACCGGTGTTGGACTTGCCGCCCAGCTGGTTCATGGCGATGGCGAGGGTCTCGTGCGCCTCCTTGGAGATGGAGCCGTACGACATGGCGCCCGTGGAGAACCGCTTGACGATCTCGCTGACCGGCTCGACCTCGTCGACCGGGATCGGGGCGCGGCCGGAGTCGAAGCCGAACAGGCCGCGCAGCGTCATCAGGCGCTCGGACTGCTCGTTCACGCGGTCCGTGTACTTCTTGAAGATGTCGAAGCGGCCGGTGCGCGTGGCGTGCTGGAGGCGGAAGACGGTCTCCGGGTCGAACAGGTGCGGCTCGCCCTCGCGGCGCCACTGGTACTCGCCGCCGATCTCCAGCGCGCGGTGCGCGGGAGCGATGCCGGAGGCGGGGTAGGCCTTGGCGTGGCGGGCGGCGACCTCGCCGGCGATGACGTCGATGCCGACGCCGCCGATCTTGGTGGCGGTGCCGTTGAAGTACTTCTCGACGAAGGCGTCGTCCAGGCCGACGGCCTCGAAGACCTGGGCGCCGCGGTAGGAGGCGACGGTGGAGATGCCCATCTTCGACATGACCTTCAGTACGCCCTTGCCGAGGGCGTAGATGAGGTTCTTGATGGCCTTCTCGGGCTCGATGCCGTTCAGGAAGGTGCCCGCGCGCAGCAGGTCCTCGACGGACTCCATCGCCAGGTACGGGTTGACGGCGGCGGCGCCGAAGCCGATCAGCAGGGCGACGTGGTGGACCTCGCGGACGTCACCGGCCTCGACCAGCAGGCCCACGTGGGTGCGCTGCTTGGTGCGGATGAGGTGGTGGTGGACGGCCGCGGTGAGCAGCAGCGACGGGATCGGCGCGTGCTCGGCGTCGGAGTGCCGGTCGGACAGGACGATCAGACGGGCGCCGTTGTCTATGGCGGTGTCGGCCTCGGCGCAGATCTCGGCGATCCGCGCGGCGAGGGAGTCGCCGCCGCCGGAGACCCGGTACAGGCCGGAGAGGGTCGCGGCCTTGAAGCCGGGCATGTCGCCGTCGGCGTTGATGTGGATGAGCTTGGCCAGCTCGTCGTTGTCGATCACCGGGAAGGGCAGCGTGACGGACCGGCAGGAGGCGGCGGTCGGGTCGAGCAGGTTGCCCTGCGGGCCGAGGGACGAGCGCAGACTCGTCACCAGCTCTTCCCGGATGGCGTCCAGCGGCGGGTTGGTGACCTGCGCGAACAGCTGGGTGAAGTAGTCGAACAGCAGCCGCGGGCGCTCGGAGAGAGCGGCGATCGGGCTGTCCGTGCCCATCGAGCCGATCGGCTCGGCGCCGGCGCGGGCCATCGGGGCGAGGATGACGCGCAGCTCCTCCTCGGTGTAGCCGAAGGTCTGCTGGCGGCGGGTGACCGAGGCGTGGGTGTGGACGATGTGCTCGCGCTCGGGCAGGTCGCCCAGCTCGATCTCACCGGCCTCGACCCATTCGGCGTACGGCTGCTCGGCGGCGAGGGTCGCCTTGATCTCGTCGTCCTCGATGATGCGGTGCTCGGCGGTGTCGACGAGGAACATCCGGCCCGGCTGGAGGCGGCCCTTGCGGACGACCTTGGCGGGGTCGATGTCGAGGACGCCGACCTCGGAGCCGAGGACGACGAGGCCGTCGTCGGTGACCCAGTAGCGGCCGGGGCGCAGGCCGTTGCGGTCGAGCACGGCGCCGACCTGGGTGCCGTCGGTGAAGGTGACGCAGGCGGGGCCGTCCCAGGGCTCCATCATCGTGGAGTGGAAGCCGTAGAAGGCGCGCCGGGCCGGGTCCATGGAGACGTGGTTCTCCCACGCCTCGGGGATCATCATCAGCACGGAGTGCGGGAGGGACCGGCCGCCGAGGTGCAGCAGCTCCAGCACCTCGTCGAAGGAGGCGGAGTCGGAGGCGTCCGGCGTACAGACCGGGAAGATGCGGTCGAGGTCGCCGCTGCCGAACAGGTCGGAGACCAGCTGGGACTCGCGGGCACGCATCCAGTTGCGGTTGCCCTTGACGGTGTTGATCTCGCCGTTGTGCGCGACGAAGCGGTACGGGTGAGCGAGCGGCCACGACGGGAAGGTGTTCGTGGAGAAGCGCGAGTGGACGAGCGCGACCGCGGAGCCGAAGCGGCGGTCGGACAGGTCCGGGAAGAAGGGCTCCAGCTGGCCGGTGGTCAGCATGCCCTTGTAGACGATGGTGCGCGCGGAGAGCGACGGGAAGTAGACACCGGCCTCGCGCTCGGCGCGCTTGCGCAGCACGAAGGCCTTGCGGTCCAGCGCGATGCCCTCGCTGGCGCCGTCGGTCACGAAGATCTGCCGGAAGACCGGCATGGTGGAGCGGGCGGTGGCGCCGAGCAGTTCGGGCGCGACCGGGACCGCGCGCCAGCCGAGGACGGTGAGGCCCTCCTCGTCGGCGATCGTCTCGATCCGTGAGACGGCGTCCTCGGTCCCCTCCTCGGGAAGGAAGGCGATGCCTACCGCGTACGAACCGGCCACGGGAAGGTCGAATCCGGCCACCTCGCGGAAGAAGGCGTCGGGCACCTGGGAGAGGATGCCGGCGCCGTCCCCCGAGTCGGGCTCGGAGCCGGTGGCACCGCGGTGCTCCAGGTTGCGCAGGACGGTGAGGGCCTGTTCGACCAGCGTGTGGGACGCCTCGCCGGTGAGGGTGGCGACGAAACCGACGCCGCACGCGTCGTGTTCGTTGCGGGGGTCGTACATACCCTGTGCAGCAGGGCGAGCATCCATGAACGACCAGTTCTGGCCATTCGCGGAGTGCTGGGACGGCTGGCGCGGCGTACGCATCGGCTCTCCCGTCGTCGTCATGTGGCATGTGGCAGGTGCCGAGGGACGACGTTGGCCCTCTGCGTGTGATCTCTGCGTGAGATCAAAATTTCGTGCAGGTTACATGATGGAGCGGTTCCCGGGAACCGGATACTGCGTTCCAACATGCGGACGCCACGGGGTACATGGCAGCGGTGCCGCACGAGACGGCGAGGGTGCCGCACGGTGACGGCGGGGCGCCGCGGGGAGCGGCCGGGGTACCGCTCGGTGGCGGCGGTGCCGCGCGGGGCGGCGACATGGCGAGGGGACCATCGCGGACAAGATCGATCGGATCGGCGTCCGGTGGCCCAGGGGGGGCGGGGAGAGCGTCTTCACTCGCCCCATGGGGGTGCGACAGGCGTCGTTGCCCGCGGCGCTTACGGCTCATGCCCGGTGGTTAAGCATTCGAAACCAGCGAGTAACGGCTACTTATGCGGCCCATCGCATAAGTAGCGGTAGCGCTATCCTACGGCCGTTCCGAACAGGCTGCCCAGGGCGTATGTCACACCGGCGGCCGCACCGCCGAGCGCGAGCTGCCGGAGGCCGCTGTACCACCAGCTCCGCGCCGTCACCCTGGCCACGACGGCACCACAGCCGAACAGCCCGACGAGGGCCAGCAGCAGGGCGGGCCACAGCGCGGTCGCGCCGAGCAGGAAGGGGAGCACGGGCAGCAGGGCGCCGAGCGCGAAGGACCCGAACGACGAGACGGCCGCGACCAGCGGCGACGGCAGGTCGCCGGGGTCGATCCCCAGCTCCTCGCGGGCATGGATCTCCAGCGCCTGCTCGGGGTCCCTGGACAGCTGTCGGGCGACCTCACGGGCCAGCTGGGGCTCGACGCCCCGGGAGACGTAGAGTGCGGCGAGCTCGTTCTCCTCGTCCTGCGGGTGCTTGCGCAGCTCGCTGCGCTCGACGTCGAGCTCGGCCTCGACCAGCTCGCGCTGGGAGGCGACGGAGGTGTACTCACCGGCGGCCATCGAGAAGGCACCGGCGGCGAGCCCCGCCAGCCCGGTGATGACGATCGTCTGGTGGCCGACGGAGCCGCCGGCCACGCCGGTCAGCAGGGCGAGGTTGGAGACCAGGCCGTCCATGGCACCGAAGACGGCGGGGCGCAGCCAGCCGCCGTTCACGTCGCGGTGCGTGTGGTTGTCGCGGTGCGCCTCGTGCAGCGCGGCCTCGGTTTCGATGATGGCCATGGGAGCCCCCGGGATAGCTTAGCCAAAGCTAACTTTGGACGAGTTCTATTCTTCGACAACACCGAAGGTACGCCGATCATTTCATCCTCGCCAGCAAGGGAAGGCTGGGCTAACCTGCGGCTTTACCTGACTTTGCTCATACGTGCATGATCTTGCTCAGATGCCGAGTGGGTGACGGGAGCCGCTCGGAGGCACAGCTGACGGCGGCCGGTGGGACACATCCGCAATGCGTGTTCGTGGTCTCGCCGAAGGAGCCCGCCATGGCATCGATCGCCTGCACTCCCCCGGTCCCGGCTGCCGGGGACGGGGACACCGCCGGGCCGCGCGAACGGGCGCGGGGTGCGCTGCTCGGCCTCGCCGTGGGCGACGCGCTGGGCGCGCCCGCGGAGAATCTCAAACCGTCCGAGATCCGCGCCCGTTGGGGCCGCATCACGGACTACGTCACCGAGCAGCCCTGCGGGACGGACGACACGGAGTACGCGATCTTCTCGGGACTGCTGCTCGCCCGGCACGGCTCGGCGCTCACCCCGGCGCATGCGGAGGCGGCCTGGCACGAGTGGATCGCCGACCGGGCCGAGGGCCCCTTCCGCGGCGCCGGCTTCAGCGAGCGCGGCACGCTGGAGAACCTGCGCCGGGGCCTCGCGGCCCCCGTCTCCGCCCAGCACCGCCACGCCTGGAGCGACGGACTGGCGATGCGGGCGGCGCCGTTCGGCGTCTTCGCGGCGGGCCGCCCCACCGAGGCCGCCCGCCTCGTGGCGATCGACGGTTCGGTGAGCCACGAGGGCGAGGGCATCTACGGCGGCCAGGCGGTGGCGGCGGGCGTGGCGGCGGCGATGACCGGCGCACCGCTCCCGGTGGTGATCGCCGCGGCCCTGGCGGTGATCCCGGAGGACTCCTGGACGGCCCGCTCGCTGCGGCGTGCGGTGGCGGTGGCCCACCGCGGCGAACGGGCGGTCCGCCGCGCGGTGGTCATCGGCGGCTATCCCTGGACCGACCTGGCGCCCGAAGCGGTCGCCCTCGCCTTCGGCGCGTACGCGGCGGCCGACGGCGACTTCCGGGAGTCGGTCCTGACGGCCGTCAACATGGGCCGCGACGCGGACACGACGGCGGCGGTGGCGGGCGCCCTGGCGGGCGCGACCCGGGGCGCGGCGGCGATCCCCGCCCACTGGTCCTCGGCGATCGGCCCGTCCCGGGGCCGCTGCCTGCCGTCGATGGCGGGCCACCACGTCCTGGACGTGGCGGAACTGCTGGCCCCCGCTCCCGGACCACCCCGCCCCACGGTACGACCCCCTCTGCTCGGGTACCCGGGCACAGAGGTGTTGTCATGACCACACGCCACATCGAAGGACTCCCGCCCGGCCTCGCCGCACGAGACACCACCGACCGGCCGGCCGCCCGGCACCGAGCCAGCCGGATGCCCGCTCCACCGACCACAACACCCGGCCACCCGCCCGAAACCACAACCCCAGGACGCCCGGCAGACAGCCACGCCGAAGGACTCCCGCCCGGCCTCGCCGCACGAGACACCACCGACCGGCCGGCCGCCCGGCACCGAGCCAGCCGGATGCCCGCTCCACCAAGCACAACACCCGGCCACCCGCCCGAAACCACAACCCCAGGACGCCCGGCAGACAGCGAGGTCACCGCATGACCGCACGCCGTGTCGAAGGGCTCCTGCTCGGCCTGGCCGCAGGGGACGCCGCCGGGTGGCCGGCCGCGCGGCACCGGGCCAGCCGGATGCCCGAGTGGACCCGTCGGCTCACCCGCGAGCTGGACGCCTTCGCGGAGCAGAACACCACCACCACCACCCTCCCGGTGCCGATCGCCCTCAACCAGCCGCCCGAGCCGCTGCGCCTCGGCCCCTCCGACGACGCCGAGTGGGCGGCCTTCGCCGCGGAGGCGGTGCTGCGGGCCGGCGACGACGACGTCCTCGGCGACCTCAGCCGGGAGCGTCGTACCCGAGCCGCCATCGACCTCACCTGGACCGCCGTGGCTGCGGAGGTCGCCGCCGCGGCCGAGCGCGCACCCGAGATCGAGTCCGCCGTGCTGCCGCTGCGCGCCCGCATCTCGGTCCGCGCCGGTCTCGGCAACCTCGCCGCCGGCCTGCGCCCGCCCGCCAGCGGCCACGACAACCCGCACTACTTCGACGACGCCGCCTGCGTCCGTGCCTGCGTCCTCGCCGTCGCCCACCCCGGCGATCCCGAACGCGCCGCCGCCCTCGCCGAGTTCGACGCCCGCTACACCCAGGACGGCGACGGCGTGCACGGCGCCCGCGCCATGGCGGCGGCGCTCGCGCTCGCCCTCACCGGCGCCGGCACGGACCGCTGTGTGGACGCCGCGCTCGCGGAGCTCCCCGCCGGCTCCGAGATCGGCCGCAACGCGCGACACGCCCTGGCACTCGCCCAGGGCTGCGAGTCCGCCTTCGCCCTCGTCCCGCTGCTGGAGCACCAGATCGTCGACCACGTCTACAGCTACGGCATCGCCGCCGCGGAGACCGTGCCGGTCGCCCTCGCTCTGGCCACCGCGGCCAGCGGCCGGATCGACACGGCCGTACCCGCCGCCGCGTGCCTGTCCCGCGTCGCCGACTCGGCGCCCGCCCTCGCGGGTGCCCTCACCGGGACGCTGGGCGGCGGCGCCTGCATTCCGCAGGCCTGGCGAGACGCCTGCCGCACCCTGTCCGGCTGCGCCCTGCCCCGCCTCACCGGCACCGACCTGGTGGAACTCGCCGGACTCCTGGAAGCCGCACAACCGGCCCGTCCAGGAGGATGATTCGGGGCATGACGCCCATCAAGTCCCATGGCATCACAGAACATGAACTCAGCTGTGAAACAGAACTAATTCATGAAAAAGATCCCATCGGTCTCGACGAACGCATCACGCGCGCCCTCGTCGGCGCCGCCGTCGGCGACGCCCTCGGCGGCCCGGTCGAGGGGTACTCCCCCGAGCAGATCGCCGAGCGCCACGGCGGCCGCGTGCACGGTGTCGTCGGCCCCTGGCACGGCGACGCCTGGCGCACCGCCCGCCCGATCGCGCCGTACCACAAGGGCGACGGCCACGTCACCGACGACACCCTGATGACCCATGCGCTGGTCCGGGTCTACGCCCGCGTCCGCGACCACCTCGACGCGTACGCCGTCGCCGAACACCTGGTCCCGGACCTGATGACCACCCCCCGCTGGATCCCGGAGCTGGAGGCCGAGGCCCTGCCCCTGCACCGCCTCTTCCTCGCCGAGAAGTGGCTGGTGACCCGCCTCGCCCACGCTCACGCCGACCCCCGGGAGGCGGGCGTCGGCAACATCGTCAACTGCGGTGCGGCGATGTACATGGCCCCCGTCGGCCTGGTCAACGCCGCCAACCCGGCCGCCGCCTACGCCGAGGCGCTGGACGTCGCCGGTGCGCACCAGTCGTCGTACGGCCGGGAGGCGGCCGGTGTCCTCGCCGCGGCCGTGGCCGCCGCCGCGACCCCGGGCGCGACACCCGATTCGGTCGTCGCGGCCTGCCTCGCCCTGGCGAAGGACGGCACGCGCGAGGCGATCGAGAAGGTCTGCGAAGTCGCCGTACGGCACCGGGACTTCGAGTCGGCGCTCGGCCCGCTGCGCACGGCGGTCGCCCCGTACGACACCGTCGGCCCGGACTACCGCGCCCCCTCGCTCGGCGCCCGGCGCCCGTCCCGGCTGCACGCGATCGAGGAACTGCCCGTCGCGCTCGGCATGTTGCTCGTCTCCGGCGGCGACCACCGGCACGCCGTGCTCGGCGCGGTCAACTACGGCCGCGACTGCGACTCGATCGCCACGATGGCCGGTGCCCTCGCGGGCGCCCTCGGCTCGCCCGTCCCCGAGGAGTGGGCGAAGACGGTCGCGGAGGCCAGCCGGCTCGACCTGTGGGCGCCGGCCCGCACGCTCACCGAGGTCACGCGCGAGATCTTCGCGGCGGACGTACGCCGCCGCCGTGCGCACGAGCGGGCCGTCACGGCACTCGGAGGCGCCGCATGCTCCGACTGACCTGGGTCCAGCCGGAGGACCTGCTCGGCCACGAACTGCGCCAGGCCCGGCTGGACGGCCGGTCGCCCTCGGCGATCGAGGCCCGCTGGCGGGCGGCCGGCGGCCCGGACGCGCCGGAGCGGGCGGGGGCGTCGCCGCACCGGGTGTCCCGGTATCTGCGGCTGCTGGCGGAGGACCTGCTGGACGAACTGGCCGATCTGCCCAGCCGGCTGGCGGACGACGAGCCGACGGACCTGGACCGGATCAGGTCCCGGTGCCCCCAGTGGCCCGCCCCTTCCGGCGGCACCACCACCCGCGCCGCCCTGGAAGCCGCCTGGCTCGGCCGGGCCGTCGGCTGCCTGCTCGGCAAACCCGTCGAGAAGCTCCCCCTCGACGCCCTGCGCGCCCTCGCCCGCGCCGCCGGCAACTGGCCCCTCGCCACGTACTTCACCGCCGTCGGCGTACCCGGCGACCTGCTCGCCGAGCACCCCTGGAACCGCCGTTCGGCCGCCACCTCCCTCGCCGAGAACATCGACGGCATGCCGGAGGACGACGACCTCGACTACCCCCTCCTGAACCTGCTGCTCCTGCGACGCCACGGCAGGGCGTTCACCACCGCGGACGTGGCCCGGCTCTGGCTGGACGAGCTCCCGCCCGGCCGCACGTTCACCGCCGAGCGCATCGCCTACCGCAACCTCCTCTCCGGCGTCGAACCCCCGTACACGGCCCGGCACCGCAACCCCTTCCGCGAGTGGATCGGCGCCCTGATCCGCGCCGACGTGCACGGCTGGACCAATCCCGGCGACCCGGCCGGCGCCGCCGAACAGGCCTACCGCGACGCGGCGTTGACGCACACCGCCAACGGCGTCTACGCGGCGATGTTCACCGCCGCCGTCATCGCCACCGCCGCCACCGGCGACCAGGACGTGCACGCCTGTCTGCGCACCGGCCGCAGCGTGGTCCCGCCCCGCTCCCGGCTCGCGCAGGCCATCGACCACGCACTCCGACTCGCCCACTTCTACGAGGACTTCGACCCGGTCGTGGACGAGCTGCACGCCCTGTACGGGCCCACCCACCACTGGGTGCACGCCATCCCCAACACCGCCCTGACCGTCGCCGCCCTCACCCACGCCGACGGCGACTTCACCGGCTCGATCCGCCGTGCGGTGTCCGGGGGCTGGGACACCGACTCCAACGGTGCCACGGCCGGCAGCGTCGCCGGTCTCCTCGCCGGCGACCCGGCGGCGCTCCCCGAGCACTGGCGGGCCCCGCTGAAGAACCGGCTCGCCAGCACCGTCGCCGACTTCGACGGCACCGGCTTCGACACCCTCGCCCACCTCACCCTTCTGGAGACGGCCCGCTCATGACCCACATCGTCGTCCTCGGCAGTACGAACATGGACCTCGTCACCTATGTCGCGAAGGCCCCGCAGCGCGGCGAGACCGTGACCGGACGGGAGTTCCGCACGATCCCCGGCGGCAAGGGCGCCAACCAGGCGATCGCCGCGGCCCGCGCCGGCGCCACCGTCTCGATGGTCGGCGCGGTCGGCAACGACGCCTTCGGGCTGCGGATGCGCGACACCCTCGAACACTCCGGTGTGGACACCGACTTCCTGCGCACGGTCGAGGGCCCGTCCGGCACCGCGCACATCGTGGTGGACGACGAGGGCGGCAACTCGATCGTCGTCATCCCCGGCGCGAACGGCACCGTCGACCACCTCTCCCCCGGCGACGAAGGGCTGATCGCCTCCGCCGACGCGCTGCTGCTCCAGCTGGAGATCCCGCTGGCCGCGGTCGTCGCGGGCGTGCAGGCCGCCCACCGGCACGGGGTCCGTACGGTGCTCACTCCCTCCCCCGCCCAGCCGCTGCCGCCCGAACTCCTCGCCGCGACCGACCTGTTGGTGCCCAACGAGTACGAGGCGGTCACCCTCACCGGCCGCACCGACCCGCGCGAGGCCGCCGCCGCGCTGCTGGAGCTGGTGCCGGAGGTCGTCGTCACCCTGGGCGCGACCGGCTGCCTGTACCGGTCCCGGGGCACCGAACCGCTCGTCGTCGCCGCGCCGCAGGTGACCGCCGTCGACTCCACGGGCGCCGGGGACACCTTCGTCGGCGCGCTCGCGGTGGCCCTCGCCGAGGAGAAACCGGTGCGGGAGGCCCTGTCCTGGGCGGCCGCCGCGGCGGCGATCTCCGTCCAGCGGGCCGGGGCGTCCGCGTCGATGCCGTACCGCCCGGAGATCGAGGACCAGTACCACGCATGAGGACGCCGACACCCCCCCGACGCTCGGTGACTTCGGCGCCGAGGTGATCAAGGTCGAGCATCCGCGCCGGCCCGACCCCTGCCGGAGACACGGCCCGGCCGAGGACGGCGTCGGCCTGTGGTGCTCGGCATCGAGCGCGCCTACGCCGTCGCCATCGCGCACCCCGCCCTGCGGGGCATCGCGCTCGGCGAGGCGGATCTGCGGGCCGGCCTGGGGGTACGGGCCGACGCCGGCCTCGACTGGCCGCGCTCCCGGGTGATCGTCGCCGCCCGAGCGGCAGGGCTCGCACCACCGCCCCGGTCGGTCCACCCCGACACCCGCGACCTGGCCGGAGCTCGCCGCCTCCTGCGCCCACGGCCACGCCCTCGGCTTCCTGGGCCGCGCCGCGATCCACCCCCGCCGGCTGCCGGTGATCGAACGGGCCTACCCGCCCACGCCGGAGGAGACCGAGGCGGCGGGGACGGTCCTTGAGGCGGCGGAGACGGAAACGGCGCACGCAAAGGGCGCCCCGGTCAGGGCGCCCTCGGTGTCGTACAGCCGGCCGTCAGGTCGTCGACTTCGACGTCCCCGACTCGGCTCCGGCCTCGTCCTTCGCCTCTACGGCAGCCTCCTCGGCGGCATCGGGCTCGGCCTTCTCCGTGTCCGTGTCCTTGACCTCGGCATCGGTCTCGGCAGCCTCTTCCGTACTGTCGGCCACGGCGTCGGAGGCGCCCGGCTCCACCACGGCCTCCCGGCCGGGCCGCAGCTTCGAGGACACCACCATGTACGCCACCGCCAGCAGGAACACGATCATCGCGGTCCAGTCGTTGAGGCGGAGGCCCAGGATGTGGTGGGCGTCGTCCACGCGCATGTACTCGATCCAGCCGCGGCCCACGCAGTACGCGGCGACGTACAGGGCGAACGCCCGGCCGTGGCCCAGCTTGAAGCGGCGGTCGGCCCAGATCACCAGGAAGCCCACACCGATGCACCACAGGGACTCGTAGAGGAAGGTCGGGTGGTAGTAGCCCGGCACCCGGCCGCCCTCGGACGAGGTGATGTGCAGCGCCCAGGGAACATGCGTCTCACGGCCGTACAGTTCCTGGTTGAACCAGTTGCCCCAGCGGCCGATGGCCTGTGCGAAGGCGATGCCGGGCGCGACGGCGTCGGCGTACGCGGGCATCGGGATGCCCCGGCGCCGCGCGCCGATCCACGCGCCGAGCGCGCCGAGCGCGATCGCGCCCCAGATGCCCAGGCCGCCCTGCCACACCTTGAAGGCGTCCACCCAGTCACGGCCCGGGCTGAAGTACAGCTCGTAGTCCGTGATCACGTGGTACAGCCGTCCGCCGACCAGGCCGAACGGGACGGCCCAGACCGCGATGTCGGCGACCGTGCCGCTGCGCCCGCCGCGGGCGACCCAGCGTCTGTTGCCGAGCCAGACGGCGACGAAGACGCCGATGATGATGCAGAAGGCGTAGCCGCGCAGCGGGATGGGGCCGAGGTACAGCACCCCGCGCGACGGGCTGGGAATGTAGGCAAGTTCCATGGCAGGTCCGACGCTACCGTGCCGTGCCGTGGGGACGGCAAGCCGCCCGGCTACGGGTCCATAACGGGGGCGTCCGGAAAGCGCCTGTCAGCGGTTGGCCGCCTCGACCATCTGCTTCAGCTTGGCCGGGGTCATGCTCTGGTTCTCGTAGATGTTCTTCCCGCCGAGCAGGACCGTGGGCGTGCCGCTGAAGCCACTGGTCTGGAAGGCCTTCTGGGACTTGTCCACCCAGCTGTCGTGAGTGCCGTCGTTCACGCAGGTGCGGAAGGCCGGGGTGACGAGACCGTGGACCTTGCCGGCCAGCTCGATCAGCTTGTCGTTGCTGCTGAACGCGTCGTCCGTCTCCTTCGGCTGGTTCGTGTACAGCACGTCGTGGTAGTCGCGGAACTTTCCGGCGTCCTGGGCGCAGGCCACGGCGTTGGCGCCGCGCAGGGAGCCGGTGCCGCCGAGGTTGCCGTCGATCAGACGGACCAGGTGGTACTCGATTCTGAGCTTGCCGGAGTCGACCAGTTGGTGGAGCGTCGGGCGGTAGGCCGTCTCGAAGGCCTGGCAGGCGGGGCAGCGCACGTCCTCCCAGACGGTGAGCGTCGACTTGGCGCCGTCCTTGCCGACCGGGATCGCGAGGCTGTCCTTGCCCTGCGCGCCCGAGGGCGCCACGACCGGGCCCGCCTTCGCACTGCTCTTGCTCTTGCCCGCGTTCGCGGCGATCACGCCGATCACCGCCGCGAGGCCGAGGACGCAGACCACGCTCGCGCCCACGATCAGCGTGCGCCGCCGCCTGTCAGCGGACTTCTGCTTCTCGCGCTCGACCGCCAGCCGCTCCCGGGCGGTGCGCTTTCCGTCACGGTTCTTCTCGCTCACACCTCCAGAACGAACCGGGGAGGCGCAGCGCGCCTCCCCGGCCTCAGGTCCACCCGTTCGAGTGACCGAATGTTCCGTTGCAGGTGACTACGGATGATTGCTGACGGTTACGCCCGTCCGCGCACACCCTTCGCGAGCTCTCCGGCCAGCTCGCGGACCCCCTCGATGCCCGCCGCGTGGCCGGGGGCGTCGAGCATCCGCTTCACGAACGCCGAGCCCACGATGACGCCGTCGGCGAAGCCGGCGACCTCGGCGGCCTGGGCGCTGTTGGAGACGCCGAGTCCGACGCAGACGGGCAGGCCGGTGCCGGTGGCGCGGGTGCGCTCGACCAGGTTCTGGGCCTGCGCGCCGACCGACTCACGGGTGCCGGTGACGCCCATGAGCGAGGCGGCGTAGACGAAACCGCTGCCCGCGCCGGTGATCTGCGCGAGCCGCTCGTCCTTGCTGCTGGGGGCGACGACGAACACGGTGGCGAGGCCGTGCTTGTCGGCGTGCTCGCGCCACAGCGCCGACTCCTGGACGGGCAGGTCGGGCAGGATGCAGCCCGCGCCGCCCGCCTCGGCCAGCTCGGCGGTGAAGCGCTCGACGCCGTAGCGGTCGATGGGGTTCCAGTACGTCATGACGAGGACGGGCTTGCCGGTGGCCGCGTGGGCCTCCTTCACCGTCCGCATGACGTCCGCGATCTTGACGCCGCCGCGCAGGGCGATGTCGTCGGCGGTCTGGATGACGGGGCCGTCGAGGACGGGGTCACTGTGCGGCAGGCCGACCTCCACGACGTCCGCCCCGCCGTCGAAGACGGCCTTGATCGCCTCGATGCCGCCGTCCACGGTCGGGAACCCGGCCGGGAGGTAGGCGATGAGTGCGGAGCGGCCCTCGGCCTTGGCGCCGGCCAGGGTGTCGGACAGCAGCTGAATGTTCCCGCTCACTTGGCGTCCCCCTCGATCTCGGCGGTGTCGGTCGCGTCGGCGGCGACCGCGGCGTCGGCGTCGTACAGGCCGAAGTAGCGCGCGGCGGTGTCCATGTCCTTGTCGCCGCGGCCGGAGAGGTTGACGACGATCAGGCCGTCCTTGCCCAGTTCCCTGCCGACCTCCAGGGCGCCGGCGAGGGCGTGCGCGCTCTCGATGGCCGGGATGATGCCCTCGGTGCGCGACAGCAGGCGCAGGGCCTGCATGGCCGCGTCGTCGGTGACCGCGCGGTACTCGCCGCGGCCGGAGTCCTTCAGGTAGGAGTGCTCGGGGCCGATGCCCGGGTAGTCCAGACCGGCCGAGATCGAGTACGGCTCGGTGATCTGGCCCTCCTCGTCCTGGAGCACGTAGGACCGGGAGCCGTGCAGGATGCCGGGCTCGCCGGCGGTGAGGGTGGCCGCGTGCTCGCCGGTCTCGATGCCGTGCCCCGCCGGCTCGCAGCCGATGAGGCGGACGCCCGTGTCGGGGATGAAGGCGTGGAAGAGGCCGATGGCGTTGGAGCCGCCGCCGACGCAGGCGATCGCCGCGTCCGGCAGGCGGCCGGCGCGCTCCAGGATCTGGCGGCGGGCCTCGACGCCGATGACCCGGTGGAAGTCGCGGACCATGGCCGGGAAGGGGTGCGGGCCGGCGACGGTGCCGAAGAGGTAGTGGGTGCGGTCGACGTTGGCGACCCAGTCGCGGAACGCCTCGTTGATGGCGTCCTTCAGGGTGCGGCTGCCGGACTTCACCGAGACGACCTCGGCGCCGAGCATGCGCATGCGGGCCACGTTCAGGGCCTGGCGCTGGGTGTCGATCTCGCCCATGTAGATGGTGCAGTCGAGGCCGAACAGGGCGCAGGCGGTGGCGGTCGCGACGCCGTGCTGTCCGGCGCCGGTCTCGGCGATGACCCGGGTCTTGCCCATGCGCTTGGTGAGCAGGGCCTGGCCGAGGACGTTGTTGATCTTGTGCGAGCCGGTGTGGTTGAGGTCCTCGCGCTTGAGGAACACCCGGGCGCCGCCGGCGTGTTCGGCGAACCTCGGCACCTCGGTCAGGGAGCTGGGGCGGCCGGTGTAGTTGACCATCAGGTCGTCGAGCTCGCGGGCGAACTCGGGGTCGTGCTTGGCCTTGTCGTACTCGACGGCGACCTCGTCGACGGCGGCGACGAGGGCCTCCGGGATGAACTTGCCGCCGAACACGCCGAAGTAGCCTTCGGCGGTGGGGACTTGGCCCTGTGGGTCAGGGAAGAAGAAACTGCTGGGCATGCCAGAACCTCACGGTGAGTGTGCGTGAAAAGACACTGTTCGCCGTGGGGCGTCGGGGTTGTCAGTTGACTGCGGGACCGTTGTGGCCGGTCGCGCCCACGCGACGGAGTCGCATATTCAACACAGCCCTGCGCCCCTGGCGGGGCGCTGCTGCCATCGCATGCCGTTCACTTGCCCGGGTTCGTCACCGATGACGTACCGCACGCGACGGCCGTGGACCCGCCTCGCCGGGGCTCGGCAGCCCCGGGGGCGGCAGCCGCGCGCGAGGCGGGCGTACCGGTCCACGGTCGTCATGGTGGGAGTCATCGGTGTCAGCCTAGCGGGTGATCAGCTCCGGCCGTGCCGCAGCGCGGGGTGCTCGCCCGCGGCGACCAGGTCGGCGACGGCGGTCTTCGGGTCGCGGCCGGTGACGAGGGACTCGCCGACCAGGACCGCGTCGGCGCCGGCGTTGGCGTAGGCGATCAGGTCGTGCGGACCGCGGACACCGGACTCGGCGACCTTGACGAGGTGGTTCGGGATCTCCGGGGCGACCCGCTCGAACGTGCCGCGGTCGACCTCCAGCGTCTTCAGGTTGCGCGCGTTGACGCCGATCACCTTGGCGCCCGCGTCCACCGCGCGCTCGACCTCGTCCTCGTCGTGCACCTCGACGAGCGGGGTCAGGCCGATGGAGACCGCGCGCTCGATCAGGGACTCCAGGGCGGGCTGCTCCAGCGCGGCCACGATCAGCAGCGCGAGGTCGGCGCCGTAGGCCCGGGCCTCCCACAGCTGGTACGAGGTGACGATGAAGTCCTTGCGCAGGACCGGGATGTCCACGCGCGCGCGGACGGCCTCCAGGTCGGCGAGCGAGCCGCCGAAGCGGCGCTGTTCGGTGAGGACGGAGATGACGGCCGCACCGCCCGCCTCGTAGTCCGCGGCCAGCCCGGCCGGGTCGGCGATCGCGGCCAGCGCGCCCTTGGAGGGGCTGGAGCGCTTGACCTCGCAGATCACCTTGACGCCGTCGCCCTTGAGCGCGGCCACCCCGTCCTTGGCGGCGGGTGCCTTGGCCGCGCGCTCCTTGAGCTCGTCGAGGCTGACGCGCGCCTGCCGCTCCGCGAGGTCGGCACGGACTCCGTCGATGATCTCGTCGAGCACACTCACGCGAGCGGCCCCCTTCCAGACGGTGGTTCCTTCAGGTTCTTCAGGTCCCCGGTTCTTCGCGTTCTTCAAGGCTCTGAAAAACCGTGGTCAATGCGATGGTATCCGCAGCGGGCCGGTGCCTTCGCATCCAGTGGACGCCGGTCCCACTACCTGGACCTTCCCCTGGTGATCAAGGATGCAACCAGTCGCCCGACGGCAGGTTCCGGACAGCCGTGAACACCAGCAGCAACGCGCCGACGCCCCACAGGTGGACCCGGCCGAGGTCCGGCCGCAGCGGCCGGCCGCGCGCCGTACGGACCGTCCAGACGGTCCACAGCACCGCGAAGCCCAGGTAGCCGGCCACGCCCAGCGCGTTGTCGCGCAGTGCGGTGAGCAGGTCGCCGTGGACGAAGGCGTGTGCGCTGCGCAGTCCGCCGCAGCCGGGGCAGTACAGACCGGTGAGCCGGTACAGCGGGCAGACCGGGTAGTGGCCGGGCTCGTTCGGGTCGACGGCGCCGACGTACGCGAAGGCCGCGGCGGCGACCGCGAACAGCGCGCCCGGGACGGCGAGCCGCCGCCCGAGCGGTGCGGTCGCGGCTGTCGCGGGCGGGGCCACGCAGCTGTCGGCGTTCACGTTCGCATTGTGCCGCGGCCCGGTGCCGCCCGCGCGTCGTGGCGGGCGTACGGGGGAAGCCGCGAGGGGCGGTCCCGCACCTCTCCGGTGCCGGACCGCCCCTCGACGTCAGGAGCGGGAGGGCTCAGCTCTCCACGGCCACCGGCTCGGGCGTCGCGAGGGGGCCGCCGACCATCTTCAGGGGCTTCGGGTCGGAGCCGAGGCCCATGGTGCGCATGATGCCGCCGACCACCGCACCGCCGAGGATGAGCACCATGCCGGCCCAGAAGCCGACGGTGTTGCCCATCACCATGAAGGCGCCGGCGACCATGAAGCCGACGAAGGAAATGATGACGCCGGTCCAGGCGGCCGGGGTGTGACCGTGGCCGTGGCTGCTGCCCGCCATGTCTGTGCTCCTCGTTGCTGTGTACGTGTCCGGGAGAGCGGCGTACGTGTCGTACGGCTCCGAGCCCGCCCGTCAGTGTCCGAGCCGGACGCTCTCCCCTCATTGTCCCGTACGGGTGCGCGTCGCGGACGCGGGGGTGGCGTCTGGTTCGCCACACCCGGAGCGACCGTGGCTCAGGCCCCGGTCGGGTCCTCGCCGCGGTCCAGGGCCTTCCACATCTCCTCGGGCCGCTCGGGGTCGACCGGGCGGGCCTTGCGGCGCGGGCGGTCGGTGCCGCGCTCGTAGCGGCCGGACATGGCGGGCCACAGGCTGCCGTAGCGCAGCGCGAGCAGGCCGGCCAGCAGGATCAGCGCCCCGCCGACGGCCGCGACGTAGGGCCACCCGGTGTGGCTGAGCGCCGCGACCGTGGCGGAGGTGTCACCGCTGGCCTGGGCGGCCTTGTCGTCCAGCGCGGAGTCGTCGGAGGCGGACACGAGGGCGGCGGCCGCGATACCGGCGCCGGAGAGCGCGAGCAGCCCGGCGACGACGAGGCGGCCGGCCCGGCGGACGGCGAAGACGGCGACGAGCGCGGCGAGGCCCACTATGGCGAGGGCCGCCGGGACGCCGGTGACGTCGCTGCCCTTCGCGGTGAGCGGGAACGCTCCGCCGGCCACCGTCGCGGTGCCCTGCGCCCAGCGCTGCCGGGTCGCGAGCAGCGCCACGGCCGCGCCGAGCGCACCGCACAGGAGGGCCAGGGCGAGGCTCCGGCGGCCGGACCGGACGGGCTCGGCGGCTTCGGAACGGGGGTGAGGAAGGGCAGTCACGTACTCCACTATCGCCTGAACCCCGGGCGAACCGTCACCCGGGGGTTCGGATGAGACGTGCCTTACGGGCGAACGGCGCCTATGCGCCCAGCCGGTTGGCGGTGTGGACAGCGCGCAGGACCGCCGCCGCCTTGTTGCGGCACTCCTGGTCCTCCGCCACCGGGTCGGAGTCGGCGACGATGCCGGCGCCGGCCTGGACGTAGGCCGTGCCGTCGCGCAGCAGGGCCGTGCGGATGGCGATGGCGGTGTCGGAGTCGCCCGCGAAGTCGAGGTAGCCCACGCAGCCGCCGTACAGGCCGCGGCGGGACGGTTCCAGTTCGTCGATGATCTGCATCGCGCGGGGCTTGGGGGCGCCGGAGAGGGTGCCCGCGGGGAAGCAGGCGGTGAGCACGTCGAAGGCCGTGCGGCCCGCGGAGACCCGGCCGGTGACGGTCGAGACGATGTGCATCACGTGGGAGTACCGCTCGACGGACATGAAGTCGACCACCTCGACCGAGCCGGGCTCGCAGACCCGGCCGAGGTCGTTGCGCCCGAGGTCGACCAGCATCAGGTGCTCGGCGCGCTCCTTGGGGTCGGCCATCAGCTCCTCGGCGAGGGCCTGGTCCTCCTGCGGGGTGGCCCCGCGCGGGCGGGTGCCGGCGATGGGGTGGACCATGGCCCGCCCGTCCTCGACCTTCACCAGGGCCTCGGGGGACGAGCCGACGACGTCGAACGCCCCTCCTTCCCCGTGGGGGAATCGGAAGAGGTACATGTACGGCGAGGGGTTGGTGGTCCGCAGCACCCGGTAGACGTCCAGGGCGCTCGCCGTGCACGGGGTCTCGAAGCGCTGGGAGGGCACGACCTGGAAGGCCTCGCCCGCGCGGATGCGCTCCTTGACGTCCTCGACGGCGGCCTGGAAGTCGGGGCCTCCCCACAGCGCGGTGTACTCGGGCAGCTCCGAGGGCGGCAGGACGGCCGGGGGCTGGGCCACCGCGCGCGTGAGGTCGGCCTCCATCGCGTCGAGGCGGGCCACGGCGTCGGCGTAGGCCTCGTCCACGCCGGTGGCGAGGTCGTTGTGGTTGATCGCGTTGGCGATCAGCAGGACCGAGCCCTCCCAGTGGTCCATCACGGCGAGGTCGCTGGTCAGGAGCATGGTCAGCTCGGGCAGCCGGAGGTCGTCGCGCTCGCCGGGGCCGATCTTCTCCAGGCGGCGGACGATGTCGTAGCCGAGGTAGCCGACCATGCCGCCGGTGAAGGGCGGCAGGCCCTCCTGGTTCGGGGTGTGCAGGGTCTGGAGCGTGGCGCGCAGCACCTGGAGGGGGTCGCCGTCGACGGGCACGCCGACGGGCGGGGTGCCCAGCCAGTGGGCCTCGCCGTCGCGCGTGGTGAGCGTGGCGTCGCTGCGGACGCCCACGAAGGAGTACCGGGACCAGGAGCGGCCGTTCTCCGCGGACTCCAGGAGGAAGGTGCCGGGGCGCTCGGCGGCGAGCTTGCGGTAGAGCGCGACCGGGGTGTCGCCGTCGGCGAGGAGCTTGCGCGTGACCGGGATGACGCGCCGGTCGGCGGCGAGCTTGCGGAAGGTCTCGAGGTCCATGGCCGCTGACCTTACTGATCGGAGCCGGTCGGGCCGGAATCGGTGCCGCTGCCGCCGTCCTTGATCAGCACGTCCTCGTCGAAGCAGGTCCGCGCGCCGGTGTGGCAGGCGGCGCCGACCTGGTCGACCCTGACGAGCACGGTGTCGGCGTCGCAGTCGAGCGCGACCGATTTCACCCACTGGAAGTGACCCGAGGTGTCGCCCTTGACCCAGTACTCCTGGCGGCTGCGGGACCAGTAGGTGCAGCGGCCGGTGGTCAGCGTGCGATGCAGCGCCTCGTCGTCCATCCAGCCGAGCATGAGCACCTCACCGGTGTCGTACTGCTGGGCGATGGCGGGGACGAGTCCGTCGGGGCTGCGCTTGAGGCGCGCGGCGATCTCCGGGTCGAGGCTGCT
Organism: Streptomyces sp. MUSC 14; assembly: GCF_001866675.1. Lineage (NCBI taxonomy): Bacteria > Bacillati > Actinomycetota > Actinomycetes > Kitasatosporales > Streptomycetaceae > Streptomyces > Streptomyces sp. MUSC 14. The sequence continues at coordinate 52,508 of NZ_MLYN01000048.1, read as the reverse complement.
GGGCCGGGGCGTTCCGGTCGTGCTGGTCATGGGTGCCATTGTGCCGCGCGGCACCGACAACGCGGGGAGTACGTCCGCTGGGCGGACTTTCTGACTGGTCGTAGGCTGAATCCCATGTCGACCTTCGCCAAGCGTGAACGGCTGTTGCTCGCGGACCTGCTGGAGACCGTCGGACCGGACGCCGAGACCCTCTGCGAGGGCTGGCGGACCCGGGACCTGGCCGCGCACGTGGTCGTGCGCGAGCGCCGCCCGGACGCGGCCGGGGGCACGCTGATCAAGCAGCTCCAGCCGCGTCTGGAGAAGGTGATGGCCGAGTACACGGCGAAGCCGTACGACGAGCTGATCCAGCTGATCCGCACGGGCCCGCCGCGCTTCTCGCCGTTCCAGCTCAAGCAGGTGGACGAGGCGGCCAACATCGTCGAGTTCTACGTCCACACCGAGGACGTGCGCCGGGCGCAGCCGGACTGGAGCGCGCGCGAGCTGGACCCGGTCTTCCAGGACACCCTCTGGTCCCGGCTGGAGCGCGCCGCGCGGCTGACGGGCCGGGGCGCGCCGACGGGGCTGGTGCTGCGCCGCCCGGACGGGCAGACGGCGGTGGCGCACCGGGGCACGCCGGTGGTGACGGTGACCGGTGAGCCGTCGGAGCTGCTGATGTTCGCCTTCGGCCGGCAGAGCGCGGCCCGGGTGGACCTGGAGGGCGACGCGGACGCCGTCGAGAAGGTGCAGGGCACCAAGCAGCTCGGGTTCTGATCCCCGTGATCAAGGTCGCGATGACGGGTGTGTACGTGGACGACGTCGCGGCGGCCCACGCCTTCTACACGGACGTGCTGGGCTTCGAGACGCGGCTGCACACGGACCTGGGCGACGGCACCCTGTTCGTCGCGGTCGGCGCGCCCGGCGGGGCCCAGCCGGATCTCCAGTTGCTGCTGGAGCCCGGACAGGGCCCGATCGCGCAGTCGTACCGCGGTGCCCTGTACGACGCGGGCATCCCGTGCATCGTCTTCTCCGTGGACGACCTTCGGGCGGAGTACGTGCGGCTGCGCGCCCTGGGCGTCCGGTTCACGCACCCGCCGCAGCGGCAGGGGCCGGTCCTCGCGGCGGTGTTCGACGACACGTGCGGCAACCTGGTGCAGCTGATTCAGTCCCGGGAGTGATGTTCAGCGGGGCAGCTCGGCGGTGCGCAGGACCCGTACGGCGAGGGCGACGACCCCGCCGAGGCCGCAGACGGCGGCGCTGACGACGTAGACCGGGCGCAGCCCCCAGGCCCCGATCGCGGCGGCGGCGAACGGCATGCTGAGCGGGGTGAGGCCGAGGCTGACCAGGCTGGATACGGCGGTGACGCGGCCCAGGAAGGCGGGGTCGGACCGGGTCTGGATCAGCGCGCCGCACATCACCCCGCTCAGCCCGGTGAGCAGGCCGACGAGCACGGCCGTGCCGACGGCGGCCGGCAGGGTGGGGGCGTAGGCGAGGGCGCCGACGGCGACCGAGCCCGCGATGATCGTGCACCCGGCGACGAGTCCGGCGCGGGGCAGCCGGCCCCGGACGGCCAGCAGCAGCGAGGCGGCTGCCGCGCCCGTGCCGAACCCGGCGAGTATCCAGCCCATGCCGGTGGCGCCCCAGCCGCGCCGGTCGGCGAGCAGGGTGAGTCCGACGTTCAGGGGGCCGACGAACCCCAGGTCGCCGAGGGCGATGGCGAGCATCAGCGGGGCGAGGACGCGGTGACCGCGGATGTGGCGCAGCCCGGCCTTGAGGTCCGCCCAGGCCGTGTCCTTCGGCGCGTCCGCCGGGTCCGCCGGAAGGTCCCGCACCCGTACGGAGACCAGCAGCGGCACGGACACGGCGATGAGCAGCCCGGCGAGGGCGAACGCGGCCGGGGCGCCGCCGGTGGCCACCCCGAGCCCGCCGAGCGGGGCGCCCACGACGGCCGCGAACCGGATGGCGAGGCTGCGCAGGCCCTGGACCCGGCCGAGCTGGTCCTGTGCGGTGAGCCGGGCCGGCAGGGCGCCCACGGCGGGCACGAAGACGGCGTCGACGGCGCCGAAGACCAGTGCCAGCAGGGCGAGCGGCCACAGTCCGGGGCGGGTGAGGAAGAGCAGGGCGGCCACGGCGAGGACGGCTGCGCAGCGGACGGCGTCGCTGCCGATGACGACCCGGCGCGGCCCGAACCGGTCGGCGATCACTCCCCCGCCCAACATCAGTACGGCCCGGGGCAGCGCGCCGACCGCCATCACGAGCCCGGCCTGCGCCGGGGTCCCGATCCGGACGGCGGCCCAGGACAGGGCGATGTAGTAGACGGTGTCGCCGAGCATCGAGGAGGTGTAGGCGGCGAGCCAGCGCCGGACGTTGCCGTCGCGGTGGGCGGGCGTGGCGGTCGAGGCCGGCGGGGCGGCGAGCGTGGCGGTCACGGGAGGGGTCCTCTCAGACGCGGAACGGGAAGCCGTACACGTGCAGCGCGACGTGCTCGCGCCCTTCGGTGTCGCCGGCGGCCTCGTGGGCGCGCCCCTGCTCGTCGTAGCGCTTGAGCAGGTCGTGCAGGTCCTTCTTCAGCTGCGCCAGTTCCGCGGCGGTCAGCCTGAGCAGCAACTCGGAGTCATGGGCGGCCTCGCTCCACTCCGGGCCCCAGTGGGCGCGCTCGTCCAGGTACCTCCGGTACATCTCGGCGCGCTGCTCCAGGAACATCCGGGAGGCCGCGAGGTGCGCCGCCACCTTCTCGGGGGCGTCCTGGAAGTCCTCGTCGCGGATGGAGACACCGTCGGAGGACGGCTGCCACCAGCGCTCGCGGCCGTCCGCACTGCGCGGCTCGGCCTCCTCGACCAGGCCGTGCTCGGCGAGCTTGCGCAGGTGGTAACTGACCAGCGAGACGGCCTCGTCGACCTGTTCGGCGAGGTGCGAGGCGGTGGCCGCCTCGGCGACGAACAGCAGTCTGTAGAGCTTCATGCGCAGCGGATGCGCGAGCGCCTTGAGCGTGCCGACGTCGGTGATCCGCCGGTTCTCCTTGCTTGCCATGGGCACGACCGTAGATGCGAAAGAGAAGTTGCACAACAGATTTTGCGCAACTTCTCTTTCGCATCCACCGAAGCCCGGCGCAGCGTCAGCGCACGGGGTGGCCCGCCTCCCGCAGGGTCTGCTTCACCTGGCCGATCCGCAGGTCGCCGAAGTGGAAGACGGAGGCCGCGAGCACCGCGTCGGCGCCCGCCGCGACCGCCGGCGGGAAGTCGGCCAGCTTGCCGGCGCCGCCCGAGGCGATGACCGGGACCGTGACGTGCCGCCGGACGGCCGCGATCATCTCCAGGTCGTAGCCGTCCTTGGTGCCGTCGGCGTCCATGGAGTTGAGCAGGATCTCGCCGGCGCCCAGCTCGGCGGCCCGGTGCGCCCACTCGACGGCGTCGATGCCGGTGCCCTTGCGGCCGCCGTGGGTGGTGACCTCGAAGGAACCCGCCCCGGTGCGTCGGGCGTCCACCGACAGGACCAGCACCTGGCGGCCGAAGCGCTCGGCGATCTCGCGGATCAGGTCGGGCCGGGCGATCGCGGCGGTGTTCACGCCCACCTTGTCGGCGCCCGCCCGCAGCAGCTTGTCCACGTCCTCGGCCGTACGGACGCCGCCGCCGACCGTCAGCGGGATGAAGACCTGCTCGGCGGTGCGGCGCACCACGTCGTACGTCGTCTCCCGGTTGCCCGAGGACGCGGTGATGTCCAGGAACGTCAGCTCGTCGGCGCCCTCGGCGTCGTACACCTTCGCCATCTCGACGGGGTCGCCCGCGTCGCGCAGGTTCTGGAAGTTGACGCCCTTGACGACCCGGCCGTTGTCCACGTCCAGGCAGGGGATGACTCGGACCGCCAGGGTCATGACTGCTCAGGCTCCTCTGAATGCTTCGAGTTCTACTTCGACCAGGATGCGCGGGTCGACGAAGCCCTCGACCACGAGAAGGGTCGTCGCCGGGCGCACGGAGTCGAACAGCTCCTTGTGGGCCCGGCCCGCCTCGTCGACGTCGCGCACATGGCTCAGGTACATGCGGGTACGGATCACGGACTCGATGCCGAGCCCGAACTCCTTCAGCGCTTCGAGGGCGTTGCCGAAGGCGACCTTGGTCTGCTCGTACGGGTCGCCCTCGCCGTACAGCACCGTGCCCTTGAAGGACGTGGTGCCGCCCACCGACACCCGGTCCCCCGCCGCGACGGCGCGTGCGAAGCCGAAACTCTCTTCCCAGGGACTTCCGCTCTGCACCCGCCGCACGGCATCGGACGTCATGACGACACAGCCTCCAAGGCCTCTTCCAGGGTGAACGCCTTCGCGTACAGGGCCTTCCCGACGATGGAGCCCTCGACACCGAGGGGTACCAGCTCGGCGACGGCCCGGAGGTCGTCCAGCGACGACACGCCGCCGGAGGCCACGACCGGCCGGTCCGTCGCCGCGCACACGTTCTTCAGCAGCTCCAGGTTCGGGCCCTGGAGGGTGCCGTCCTTCGCGATGTCGGTGACGACGTAGCGGGCGCAGCCCTCCTTGTTCAGGCGGTCCAGCGTCTCGTAGAGGTCGCCGCCGTCTCGGGTCCAGCCGCGGCCGCGCAGGGTGGTGCCGCGCACGTCCAGGCCGACCGCGATCTTGTCGCCGTGCTCGGCGATGACCTTGGCGACCCACTCGGGGGTCTCCAGGGCGGCCGTGCCGAGGTTCACCCGGGTGCAGCCGGTGGCCAGGGCGGCGGCCAGCGAGGCGTCGTCGCGGATGCCGCCGGACAGCTCCACCTTGATGTCCATCGCCCGCGCGACCTCGGCGATCAGCTCACGGTTGTCGCCCGTGCCGAACGCGGCGTCCAGGTCGACCAGGTGCAGCCACTCGGCGCCGGAGCGCTGCCAGGCGAGGGCGGCCTGAAGCGGCGAGCCGTACGAGGTCTCCGTGCCGGACTCGCCGTGCACGAGGCGGACGGCCTGGCCGTCACGGACGTCGACGGCGGGGAGGAGTTCGAGCTTGGCCATGTCTCTACAGGGTTCCGATCCAGTTGGTGAGGAGCTGGGCGCCGGCGTCGCCGGACTTCTCGGGGTGGAACTGGGTGGCCCACAGGGCGCCGTTCTCCACCGCGGCCACGAACGGCCTGCCGTGCGTCGACCAGGTGACCTGGGGGGCGGCGATCAGCGGGTTGTGCGACTCCAGCTGCCAGTCGTGGACGGCGTAGGAGTGCACGAAGTAGTAGCGGGCGTCGGCGTCGAGGCCCGCGAACAGCCGGGAGCCGGCCGGGGCGTCAACGGTGTTCCAGCCCATGTGGGGCACGACCTCGGCCTCCAGCGGCGCGACCGTGCCGGGCCACTCGTCCAGGCCCTCGGCCTCCACGCCGTGCTCGATGCCGCGCGCGAAGAGGATCTGCATGCCGACGCAGATGCCCATCACCGGGCGCCCGCCGGACAGCCGGCGGTCGACCACCCAGTCGCCGCGCGCGGCGCGCAGGCCCTGCATGCAGGCGGCGAACGCGCCGACGCCCGGCACCAGCAGGCCGTCGGCGTTCATCGCCTTGTCGAAGTCACGCGCGATCTCGACGTCGGCGCCCACGCGCGCGAGGGCACGCTCGGCGGACCGGACGTTGCCGAAGCCGTAGTCGAAGACGACAACCCTCTTCGGGGCGGTCAATTCCACACCCCCAGCCGCATGACGCCGGCGACGAGGCACATGCCCGCGCCGATGGAGAGCAGCACGATCAGGCTCGTGGGCATCTTCTGCTTGACGAAGGAGATGATGCCGCCGACCAGGAAGAGACCGACGACGATCAGGATGGTGGAGAGGCTGGTCATGGGTTTACAGCGCGCCCTTCGTGGAGGGGAGGATGCCGGCCGCGCGCGGGTCGCGTTCGGAGGCATAGCGCAGCGCCCGGGCGAGGGCCTTGAACTGGCACTCCACGATGTGGTGCGCGTTGCGCCCGTACGGCACGTGCACGTGCAGCGCGATCTGCGCCTGGGCGACGAAGGACTCCAGGATGTGCCGGGTCATCGTCGTGTCGTACTCGCCGATCATCGGCGCCATGTTCTCGGGCTCGGTGTGCACGAGGTACGGGCGGCCCGACAGGTCGACGGTCACCTGGGCGAGGGACTCGTCCAGCGGGACCGTGCAGTTGCCGAACCGATAGATCCCCACCTTGTCGCCGAGCGCCTGCTTGAAGGCGGCGCCCAGCGCGAGGGCGGTGTCCTCGATGGTGTGGTGGGAGTCGATGTGCAGGTCGCCGTCGGTCTTCACGGTCAGGTCGAACAGACCGTGCCGGCCGAGCTGGTCGAGCATGTGGTCGTAGAAGCCGACGCCGGTGGCGATGTCGGTCCGGCCGGTGCCGTCGAGGTCGATCTCGACCAGGACGGACGTCTCCTTCGTCGTACGTTCCGTTCTTCCCACGCGACCTTCGCGAGTCATGCCTCAAGCTCCTTCTTGACTTCACGGACCGCGTCGAGGAACGCGTCGTTCTCCTCCGGGGTGCCGGCGGAGACCCGCAGCCACCCCGGTACGCCGTTGTCCCGGACCAGGACGCCTCGGTCGAGGATCTTCTGCCAGGCCTCGTGGGAGTCCGTGAACCGGCCGAACTGCACGAAGTTGGCGTCGGACTCGATGACGTCGTAGCCGGTGGCGCGCAGCTCGGCGACCAGCCGGTCGCGCTCCGCCTTCAGCTGCTCGACGTACTTCAGCAGGGTGTCGGTGTGCTCCAGGGCGGCCAGGGCGGTCGCCTGGGTGACGGCCGACAGGTGGTACGGCAGCCGGACCAGCTGCACGGCGTCCACGACCGCCGGGTCGGCGGCGAGGTAGCCGAGGCGCAGACCCGCGGCGCCGAACGCCTTGGACATCGTGCGGGAGACGACGAGGTGCGGGCGGCCTTCGAGGAGGGGCAGCAGCGAGTCGCCGTGGCTGAACTCGATGTACGCCTCGTCCACGACCACCATCGACGGCTTGGCCGCCTGGGCCGCCTCGTACAGCGCGAGGACGGTCTCGGGCGCGACCGCGTTGCCCGTGGGGTTGTTGGGGGTGGTGATGAAGACGACGTCGGGCTTGTGCTCGGCGATCGCCCGCTCGGCGGCGGCGAGGTCGATCGTGAAGTCCTCGGTGCGGGGACCCGAGATCCAGCCGGTGCCGGTGCCGCGCGCGATGAGCGCGTGCATCGAGTACGACGGCTCGAAGCCGATCGCCGTACGGCCCGGTCCGCCGAAGGTCTGCAGCAGCTGCTGGATGACCTCGTTGGAGCCGTTGGCCGCCCAGACGTTCTCGACGCCCAGGGGGTACTTGCCCGTGTTCGTCAGGTATTTGGCCAGCTCGCTGCGCAGCTCGACCGCGTCCCGGTCGGGGTAGCGGTTCAGGTCGCGGGCGGCCTCGCGCACCCGTTCCGCGATCCGCTCGACCAGCGGCTCGGGCAGCGGGTAGGGGTTCTCGTTGGTGTTCAGCCGTACCGGGACGTCCAACTGGGGCGCGCCGTAAGGGGACTTGCCGCGCAGTTCGTCCCGTACGGGGAGATCGTCGATGCCGGTCACTTGCTCGTCGGAACCTTCCACCCGAACCGGGCCTTGATCGCCGCGCCGTGCGCCGGCAGGTCCTCCGCCTCCGCCAGCGTCACCACGTGAGCGGCGACCTCGGCGAGCGCGTCCTTCGTGTAGTCCACGATGTGGATGCCGCGCAGGAAGGACTGGACGGACAGGCCCGAGGAGTGGCAGGCGCAGCCACCGGTGGGCAGGACGTGGTTGGAGCCGGCCGCGTAGTCGCCGAGGGAGACGGGGGCCCAGGGGCCGATGAAGATCGCGCCCGCGTTCTTCACGCGGTCGGCCACCGCGGCGGCGTCGGCGGTCTGGATCTCCAGGTGCTCGGCGCCGTACGCGTCGACCACGCGCAGGCCCTCGTCCAGGCCGTCCACGAGGACGATCGCGGACTGCCGGCCCTTGAGGGCGGGCACGATCCGGTCCTCGACGTGCCTGGTGGCCTCGACCTGCGGCCGCAGCTCCTTCTCCACCGCGTCCGCCAGCTCGACGGAGTCGGTGACGAGGACCGCGGCGGCCAGCGGGTCGTGCTCGGCCTGGCTGATCAGGTCCGCGGCGACGTGCACCGGGTCGGCGGTGTCGTCGGCGAGGACCGCGATCTCGGTCGGGCCGGCCTCGGCGTCGATACCGATCCTGCCGGTGAAGAAGCGCTTGGCGGCGGCGACCCAGATGTTGCCGGGGCCGGTGACCATGTTGGCGGCGGCGCAGGACTCGGTGCCGTACGCGAACATCGCGACGGCGGTGGCGCCGCCCGCGGCGTAGACCTCGTCCACGCCGAGCAGGGCGCACGCCGCGAGGATCGTCGGGTGCGGCAGGCCCCCGAACTCGGCCTGCGGCGGCGAGGCGAGCGCGATGGAGCCGACGCCGGCCTCCTGGGCCGGTACGGCGTTCATGATCACGGAGGAGGGGTAGACGGACCGGCCGCCCGGCGCGTACAGCCCGACGCGCTCGACCGGCACCCACTTCTCGGTCACCGAGCCGCCCGGCACCACCTGGGTGGTGTGCGTGCTGCGGCGCTGCGCGCGGTGGACCAGGCGGGCGCGGCGGATGGACTCCTCCAGCGCGGCGCGCACGGCCGGGTCGAGGGTCTTGAGGGCATCGGTGAGGGCCTCGGCCGGCACCCGCACGGATTCCAGCCGTACCCCGTCGAACTTCTCGGCGAAGTCGATCAGCGCCGCGTCGCCACGATGATGCACGGCCTCGCAGATCGGACGCACCTTCTCCAGGGCGGCCGAAACGTCGAAGTCGGCTCGGGGCAGCAGGTCGCGCAGGGCGGGGCCCTCGGGAAGGGCGTCGCCGCGCAGATCGATTCGGGAGATCACGGACTCAATTCTCTCAGACCGGGGCCGAGCGCCGTGCGCGCGTATCAATGGCTGATACAGAACGTGGCCTGATTCGGAAGATCCCCTTCACCTCTAGTGTTCCAGCAGTCACTCAGCGGGCATGAACGGCTGTACGAAATGCCATGCGCGAGAGTCGTGCGCGAGGAAGAGAGAAGGAACGGCGGTGACCGAGGGGGCCGGCTTCGTCGCCGGGGACGTGCCGGACGAGCTGACGGCGGCCGAGGCGGGCATGTGGCAGGCCTTCCGCAACGGCAGCGTGTACGACCTGAACAGCGGCGACGCCGTCGTGGACGATCCGCACGGCGGGCATCCCTGGGGCCCCGAGCGGACCGTGCGCGCCCGGATCGTGTGCTGGCTGCTGCTGGACGGTCCGCCGGCGCTCGCGGGCCGGGTGTCCGCGCTGAAGCTCGCCGGCGTACGGATCACCGGCACGATGGAGCTGGCGGGCGGCCAGGTCACCCCGTACGTCGAGCTGCGCGGCTGCCGCTTCGACGACGAGGTTCGGCTGCCGGAGGCCCGGTTCACGACCCTGCGCCTGGTCGACTGCGCGGTGCCGCGCCTGGAGGCGGCCCGGGTGCACACCGAGGGCGATCTGCATCTGCCGCGCTGCCGCTTCCAGAACGGGATCCGGCTGACCGACGCGCACATCGGCACCGATCTGCTGCTCAACGAGGCGATCGTGTACCGCGACCGCAGCGGCCGGTCGATCGCGGCGGACGGCATGACCGTGGGCCAGGACCTCCAGGCGGAGCTGCTGGAGTCGCACGGCGAGCTGAGCCTGCGCAGCGCCAAGGTCGGCGTGTCGCTCAGCCTGCGGGGCGCGAAACTCGCCAATCCCTACGCCCGGCTCGCCCTGAACGCACCGCAGCTGACCGTCGAGCGCACCCTGTACCTGACTCCGGCCGGCGTCGGCGGCACACAGCTGAGCGGTACGACTCCCGCGCGCGGGACGCGGATCCAGCGCTTCGAGTGCCGGGGCGGGCTGCGGCTGGACGACGGGCGGTTCGGGGACGCCGTCGACCTGGAGCGGGCCCGGTTCGCCCTCACCGACGACCAGGAGCTGTCCCTGCGCCGGGTGCACACGCCCGAGCTGCGCTTCCTCGGCGACCGGCCGCAGCGCGGCAAGGTCGTGCTGTCCGGGGCGCGGATCGTCAACCTGGTGGACCGCGCGGGCGCCTGGCCTGAGGCCGGGAACCTGCACATGGGCGGCTTCGCGTACGAGAACCTCGTGCCGCAGGGCCCCTTCCCGCTGACCCGGCGCCTGGACTGGATAGCGGCGGCCACGGCGGAGTACGCCCCGGAGCCGTACGAGCGGCTGGCGGCGGTACTGCGCGCGGCAGGCGAGGACGAGGACGCGCGCGAGGTGCTGCTCGCCAAGCAGCGCCGGCGCCGCGAGACGCTGCCGCTGGCCGCGAAGTTCCTGGGGTACGTGCAGGACTGGACGGTCGCCTACGGCTACCGGCCGGGCCGGGCCGCGGTGTGGATGGCGGTGCTGTGGGCGGCGGGGACGCTGGCCTTCGCCCACGCGGGCCATCTCCCGGCCAACCACGACGAGCACCCCTACTGGAGCCCGGCCCTGTTCACGCTGGACCTGCTGCTGCCGGTGATCGACCTGGGCCAGGTCGGCGAGTGGCAGCTGCACGGCGTCTGGGAGTGGCTGGAGTCCGCGATGATCCTGCTCGGCTGGATACTCGCGACGACCGTGGCGGCGGGGGCGACGCGGCTGCTGCGGCGAGGCTGAGGGGGCCCAGGAGGGCCCGGGGCACAGCAGATACCCAGACGAACCCGCACCTTTACCGCTCTTTGACCTCGCGCCGTACAACTTTCCTGGACTTGCCGAACTCTCTGGCGCGCCCCCGACCTGCGGACTTTCAATGGTCGACACCATGGCTCCGCTGCCCTCGTTCATCCGCTGCGCCCTGATGAACAGACGCTCCGCGCGCCCGGCCGACCGGCCCGAGACCGGGGACGAGGCCGTACTCGACGCGCCCGACGACCGGCTCTCCCCGGCGCTGGTCGCGGCCGGCCGGGGCGAGTACGCCGCGGCGGCCACCCTGCTGACCGCCACCCGGGCCGCGGCCGCCTGGGAGAACCACGACCGGTACGTCCGGCACCTGGCCGCCTTCGCCCGCTCGCGCCCCGAGTGGTTCGACGCCTGGCACACGGCCGTCCCGCAGGACCCCGGCGTGCTGCTGGTCGGGACGCAGCTCGCGGTGGACCGGGTCTGGTCCTCCCCGGCCCGCGCCGAGCTGCTGCGCGAGGTGAGCCCGCTGATCACCGCCGCCGCCCGGGCCGACGACCGCGATCCGGTGCCCTGGCGGATCGCGCTGGACCACGCGCGCGGCTCCGGGGCCGGGCACCGCTATGTCGAGGAGCTGTGGGAGGCGGCCGTACGGCGGGCCCCGCACCACCACGGCTGCCATGTGGCCGCCCTGCGCTATCTGGGCACGTCCTGGCACGGCGCGCATCGTGAGTGCCTCGACTTCGCCGACCGGGCCGCACAGGACGCGCCCGCCGACTCGCTGGTCCAGGCGCTGCCGGCCCGCGCGGCCCTCGGCTATCTGTCCGACGGCTGCGGCCCCGAGGTGCCGCGCGCCCGGCTGGACGCGGCGGCCGACCGGGCCCTCGCCCTGTCGGAGCGCCTTCCCGCGGCCGACCCCTGGCCGGCCGGGATCCGCAACGAGCTCCTGTACGTCCTGCTGCGCCTGGAGCGCTGGGAGGACGCCCGCGCCCAGCTGGCCCTCGTCGGCCCGTACGCCACGTCGTTCCCCTGGGACCGGTTCTCCGACGACCCGCTGGGCCACTTCCTGCGGCTGCGCGAGCACCTGCTGACACCGGGTCCGCGCCCCCTGCCCGCGGGGCCGGCGCCCTGGTCCCCGGTCCCAGTCGGCGGGCACAGCGGACACGTTCACGCCGGTGACCACTAGGCTGGGGCGCCGTGACCACCGTCCGTCTCCCGCTCTTCCCGCTGAACACCGTGCTGTTCCCGGGACTCGTACTGCCGCTCAACGTCTTCGAGGAGCGCTATCGCGCCATGATGCGCGAGTTGCTCAAGACGCCCGAGGACGAGCCGCGCCGGTTCGCCGTCGTGGCGATCCGCGACGGCTCCGAGGTGGCGCCGAGCGCCCCCGGCATGCCGGACCCCACCGCACAGCCGGAGCGCGGGCCGGCCGCGGGCTTCGGCGCGGACCCGCTCAAGGCCCTCCACACGATGGCCTGTGTGGCGGACGCGGCGACGATCCGGGAGCGGGCCGACGGCACGTTCGAGGTCCTCGCGACGGGTACGACACGTGTGCGTCTGCTCTCGATCGACGCGTCGGGCCCGTTCCTGACGGCGGAGTGCGAGGAGCTGCCGGAGGAGCCGGGCGACGAGGCCGGCGCGCTGGCCGAGGGCGTCCTGCGCTCCTTCCGCCAGTACCAGAAGCGGCTGGCCGGTGCCCGTGAGCGCTCCCTGTCCTCGGGCACGGAGCTGCCGGACGACCCGGGCGTGGTGTCGTACCTGGTGGCGGCGGCGATGGTGCATGACACCCCGACGAAGCAACGGCTGCTGCAGGCCCCGGACACCGCCTCGCGCCTGCGCGACGAGCTGAAACTGCTGCGCGCCGAGACGGCCATCATCCGTAACCTGCCCTCGCTGCCCGCGTTCGAGCTGACCCGGGCGCCGACGAGCCTGAACTGAGGAAGCCGGATGGCGAAGAAGCAGAAGAAGCAGCAGCAGTCCGGGGGAACGCCCGCGACGGTCGCCCTGACATCGGCCGGCGTGGACTTCACGGTCCACGCCTACGACCACGACCCCGCCCACCCGTCCTACGGCGAGGAGGCGGCCGAAGCGATGGGCGTCTCCCCCGACCGCGTCTTCAAGACCCTGGTCGCGGACGTCGACGGCGCCCTGACGGTGGCCGTCGTCCCCGTCTCCGGCTCCCTGGACCTCAAGGCCCTGGCGGCTGCGGTCGGCGGCAAACGTGCGGCCATGGCCGACCCGGCCCTGGCGGAACGCACGACGGGCTACGTCCGCGGCGGCATCTCCCCGCTGGGCCAGCGCAAACGGCTCAGGACGGTCCTGGACGACTCGGCCGAGGCGCACCCCACCATCTGCGTCTCGGCGGGCCGCAGGGGCCTGGAGGTGGAGCTGGCACCGGGCGATCTGGCAAAGCTGACGGACGCGGTCCTGGCACCGGTCGGACGGGGCTGACAGGCGGACGGCGACTACGCCGGCGGCGCCCCGTACGCGTCCTCGGTCATCGGTCCCTGCGGGTACGGAGGCTCGGGGTCCCGGGGGCCGAAGGCCGCCGTCAGGGCGAGGTGGACGACCAGTGCGGCCAGCGGCCAGGCCAGCAGCGCACCCTTCGCGCCCAGCTTCAGCGGCGCCGGGAAGGTGACTCCCTTCCCCACCTGCTGCGCGTGCGCGATCACATCGGACGTGGGCCCGAGCCACACCCCGAGCCGCCACGCCAGCAGTGACGCGAGCAGCGCGCCGGCACCCAGGCCCACCACGGCCGGTACGCCCCCGCGCCGCCGCCACAGGAACGCGGCGAGGCCGCTGACCAGCCCGAAGCCCAGCGCCAGCAGCGTGAACGTGCCGTCCACCCCGATCGCCTGCTCACCCTCGCTGTCCTTGAGGTAGACCACCCAGCTCTTGTCCACCTCGTCGCCGACCAGCGGCACGTGCGGCGCCAGCCACCACCACAGCAGCCCCAGCAGCACCCCGCCCAGCGCCACGGCCACCGTGATGACGGCGGCCTCCCGCAACTCGGTCTTCATTCCGGGCCCGTCCTCTTCGTACCTGCCCGCACCCGGCGCCCCGGCAGGCGGAACCTGCCAGGCAGGGTGCGCGGAGTCGTCGTGCGGCGGCGGTGGCGGAGTCAGCGGTGCGGTCACCCTGACATCGTGCCAGGTCGCGCTGTGCGCCGCGTCACCGGACGGCGGCCCGGCGGTACGCCCAGGTCGCGACGGCCAGCGAGACCACCCCGACCCCGGCGCACACCCCCAGGTCGGCGAGGACGACGGCCCAGTCGGGACGCTCGGCGAACGTGCGGGCGTACGCCTCGACGCCGTACGTCGACGGCAGCAGATCGCGTGCCAGCCGGATGATCTCCGGCATCCGGTCGGCCGGCAGCACGCCGAGCAGCAGCGCCGCGGACATGCCCAGCTGACCGAGGAGCGTGGCCAGTTCGGGCCGCGGCGCGAGCAGCCCGCAGGCGGCGCCGAGCCCGGACAGCGCGGCCCCGGCGAGCGGGATCACGAGCAGCAGGATCCACAGGTTGGACAGCGGCAGCCCGAACAGCGCGCACCCGAAGACGGCGGTCACCAGGGTCCCCGGCACCGTGAAGGAGGCGTAGGCGGCGGCCGCACCGAGCACCACCGCGGCCGGCGGCACCGGCAGCGTGGCGTAGTGGTCGAGTCCGCCGCTGGCCCGCAACTGCCCGAAGTACTGGGAGAGCAGGTTCAGCGCGACGTACGCGACGACCAGCACCGCCGACCCGGCCACCACGGACCGGGCCTCGGTCCCGCTGTCGACGACACCGCGCATCATCACCGCGATGCCGACGGACTGGAAGGTCGCCACGAACAGCAGCGGGATCCGCGCCACCCGGGCCCGGGACAGCTGCGCCCGGTAGACGGCCGCCAGCGACGGCCACAGCCGCGCGGGCGGGCCGAGTCCGTCCGTGTCCCGTGCCGTCTCGGGCACGGCCGGGACACCGCCCGGCAGAACCTGGGCGGGTACGACACTCACGTCGAGCTGCTCCTCTTCCCTGCGGCCGTCGCGTACACCCCGTACGACTCGTCCCCCTCGTACGACTCGTCCCCCACGTACGACTCGTACGCCCCTACGACCGATACGCAGTCCGCGGCCCGTGCGCTCATGTCTTCACCAGCCCCTGCCGGGCCGCACCGCCGAGCGCCAGGTAGACGTCCTCCAGGCTGGGCGTGGCGAGGGTGAAGTCGTCCAGCGCGGCGAAGGCGGCCCCGCCGGTCACGGTGGCGACGGCGGCCCGGGCCTCCTCGGGCGCGAGCCGCAGCGTCCAGCGCCGGCCGGACTCGGCCGCACGCTCGCGCAGCGCGGCGACCTCGGGCACCTCCAGCGGCGCCCGTTCCCGCCACACCAGCTCGACCCGCACCTCGCCGGAGACCTGTTCCTTCAGCCCGGCCGGACTGTCGCAGGCGATGACCCGGCCCCGGTCGATGACGGCGACCCGGTCCAGGACGGTCTCGGCCTCGATGACGTTGTGGGTGACGAGCAGCACGGTCGTGCCGCGCTCGGCACGCCGCCGGTCCACGGCCGCCCACACCGCGCGCCGGGCCACCGGGTCCATGCCGGTGGTCGGCTCGTCCAGCACGAGCAGCGGGCGCTCGCCGACGAGGGCGGCGGCGAAGCAGGCGAGCCGGCGCTGCCCGCCGGACAGCTTCTTCAGCGCCCGCCCGGCGATCGGCGCGAGCCCCAGCTCCTCCAGTACGGCGTCCCGCTCGGCCCGCGCCCGCCGTGCGTCGAGGCCGCGCAGGATTCCGGTGGTCTCGGCGGCGAGGGAGACGGTCAGCTCGTCCAGCGCGGAGGACTCCTGGCCGAGGTAGGCGAGCAGGCGCGCGGCGCGCTCGGGGTGTCTCACGATGTCGTGGCCGAGGATCTCGACGCTGCCGGCGTCCGGCCGCATGAGTCCGGTGAGCTGCCGTACGAGGGTGGACTTGCCGGCGCCGTTCGGCCCGAGCAGCCCGAAGACCTCGCCGCGCCGGACGCCCAGCCCGACCCCGTCGGTGGCCCGCACCTCGGGGGTGCCGGGGGCGCCGCGCCGCGCCTTGACGGCCGGGTAGGTCTTGGTGAGCCCGCGCACGCGTACGACCTCGTCCTCCCGAGGGGCCTGTACCGCGCGCATGTTCACAAGGGACGAGGGTACGGGGTCCGGGGCCTTTACTCGCCTTTGGGGCCAGCCATGGGGGTTCCGCCCGGGTTCAGTCCCCCGGTGGGAGCGGGTTCCGTCCCGGCGGGCACGTCGATCTCCCGCCAGAAGCCCGCCCGAATGGCGTAACGGTCGTGCTCGTCGATCTGGTCGTCCTTGTGGGCGAGCAGCCCGAACCGGGCGGCGTAGCGCAGCAGCTCCCCGTCGATGCGGTGCGGGACGCGCGGGTACATCTGCGACAGCTTCTGGAGGTGGCCCTGGTCGCCGAGGCGGGAGATCCAGCGCCGGGCGAAGACCTGGCCCACCTCGTACGGGTCGCCGCCGACCGTCGTGATGTCCTCCTCGCGGTCGGCCCAGCGCTGCTCTGCGGTGGTGAGCTGGGCGAGCGTCGGCATGGCGGCGGCCTCGGGCGGCTCGGAGACCACGCCCGGGCGGTCCACCCAGCCCTTGTCGGAGGACCAGCGCAGGGTCGCGGTCGCCGGCTGCTGGGCGGGCTGGGTGCCGGGGGCGCGCAGGGCGGCGAGGTCCTTGGGGGTGGGTACGCCCTTGGGGGCGACGGCCCGCTCCTGGGCGCCGGCCGCCGTGACGGCGGCCGGCGGAGCGCCCTGCTCGGCCGGGCGCTCGGCGGCGGTGGTGAGCGCGGACTCGGGCAGCGGCGCGGAGAGGATCGCGGCGATCTCGGGGCGGGGCACGGGCGGCGGGGCGCAGACGCCGGTCAGCTCCTTGACGCGGACGGCCTGGGTGATCCAGGCCCGGTCCAGCACGCGCCGTTCGTCGGCCTCGGCGACCAGGTCCTCGGACTGGTTGTAGTCGCCGTCGGCGGCCTGGACGGCCCACAGGTGGACGGCGACGCCGTGCTCCTTGGCGGCCATCATGCCGGGCAGCAGATCGCCGTCGCCCGTGACGAGGACGACGTCGGAGCAGGCGCGGTTGCGGGCCAGCTCGGTCAGCTCGGCGTGCATGGCGGCGTCCACGCCCTTCTGCGCCCAGCGTCCGTCACTGCGGGTGAGGGCGCCGAGCCGGACGGTGACCCGGGGCATGACGCGCAGCCGGCGGTGCTCGGGCTGGGGAACGCGGTCGGGGGCGCCGTCGAACCAGTAGATGCGCAGCAGCGGGCGTTCGGTCTCGGCTTCCGCGCGCTCGCGCAGCGCCTGGATCAGCGCGGTGTGGTCGACGGTGATCCGGGATCGCGAGGGCTCACCGGCGAGGAGGCTGGCGGCAGCGCCCAGCAGATACCCGGCGTCCACCAGGACGATGCAGCGGTCCACGCGACTCACCCTCTTCCCGGAGGCTTTGGTTTTGGGACTTCCTTCGAGTCTGCCCGACCACGCGGAGGTTAACGGCCGGAACTGGATCTTCGGCGTGGCGTTTCCGGCTCACGCACGCCCACCCGCCCTGTCACACACGGTAATTATCCGACATGCGGCCGATGTCGGCGTATGTGAATCTGAATCCGGCCCTGGCCCCTAGATCCCCCACAGGAGGCAGATCACCATGGCCAAGAACAAGAAGCAGGACCGAGGTCAGCAGCGCGCCTCGCAGGCTGAGCGCGGGCAGGAGCAGGCCCAGAAGTCCTCGATGGAGGCGCGCAGCGAGCAGCACCTCTCCCAGGTGACACCCGGGGACCTGGCGCGCAAGGGCAAGCAGAAGCGGTTCGGCCACAACTGACATCTGCATAAAGGGCACTTGAGCCCAGGCACACGACGAGGGGCGCACCCGCCACGGGTGCGCCCCTCGTATGCCTCTGCCCGCTAACCCGCCAGGCAGGACGGGCCGAGCAGCACCTTCAGGTCGCCGAAGAGCGCCGGATCGGGCTTGACCCGGTGCCGGTCCAGGCGCAGCACGGTGGTCTTGCGCGGGCCCTGGAGCCTGATCCGGACCTCGCTGTCGCCCTTGTGGTGGCTGAGGATCTCGCCGAGGCGGCTGACCATGGGCGGAGTGACCCTGGTGGCCGGGATGGTGAGGATCACCGGCGCGTTGGTGCCCGCGTTGGACAGGTCGGGGACCATCAGCTCCATGGCGACGAGCCGGGGCACGTCCTCGCGCTTGTCGAGGCGGCCCTTGACGAACACCACGGCGTCCTCGACGAGTTGGGTCGACACCAGCTGGTACGTCGCCGGGAAGAACATGCACTCGATGGAGCCGGCGAGGTCCTCGACGGTGGCGATCGCCCAGGCGTTGCCCTGCTTGGTCATCTTGCGCTGCAGGCCCGAGATGATGCCGCCGATCGTCACCACCGCGCCGTCGGCGTGCTCGCCGCCGGTCAGTTGGGCGATGCCCGCGTCGGCCTTGTCGGAGAGCACGTGCTCCAGGCCGAAGAGGGGGTGGTCGGAGACGTAGAGGCCGAGCATCTCCCGCTCCTGGGCGAGCAGATAGGTCTTGTCCCACTCCTCGTCGGTGAACTGCACGTCGAGTCCGAAGCCGGGCTCGTCGCTCTCCTCCTCGCCCATCCCGCCGAAGAGGTCGAACTGGCCCTCGGCCTCCTTGCGTTTGACCGCGACCACGTTGTCGATCATCGAGTCGAAGTGTGCCGTCAGACCCTTGCGGGTGTGCCCCAGGGAGTCGAACGCGCCCGCCTTGATCAGCGATTCCGTGGTGCGCTTGTTGCACGCGACCGCCTCGACCTTGTCGAGGTAGTCGGGGAAGGAGCCGTACTTGCCCTTGGCCTTGCGGCTCCTGATGATCGACTCCACCACGTTCGTGCCGACGTTGCGCACGGCTTCGAGGCCGAAGAGGATCACGTCGTCGCCCTGGGCGGCGAAGTTGTGCACCGACTCGTTGACGTTCGGCGGGAGCACCTTGATGCCCATGCGACGGCACTCGTTGAGGTAGACGGCCGACTTGTCCTTGTCGTCCTTGACCGACGTGAGCAGCCCGGCCATGTACTCGGCGGGGTGGTTCGCCTTCAGGTAGGCGGTCCAGTACGACACCAGGCCGTACGCGGCGGAGTGCGCCTTGTTGAACGCGTATCCGGCGAAGGGGACCAGCACGTCCCACAGGGCCTGGATGGCCTCGTCGCTGTAGCCGTTCTTCTGGGCACCGGCCTGGAAGATGGTGAAGTTCTTGGCCAGTTCGTCCGGCTTCTTCTTGCCCATCACGCGGCGCAGGATGTCGGCCTCGCCGAGCGAGTACCCGGCGATGATCTGGGCGGCCTTCTGCACCTGCTCCTGGTAGACGATCAGGCCGTAGGTGACCGCGAGGACCTCTTCGAGGGGCTCCTCCAGCTCCTTGTGGA
Source organism: Streptomyces sp. MUSC 14 (assembly GCF_001866675.1). Classification (NCBI taxonomy): domain Bacteria; kingdom Bacillati; phylum Actinomycetota; class Actinomycetes; order Kitasatosporales; family Streptomycetaceae; genus Streptomyces; species Streptomyces sp. MUSC 14. The sequence continues at coordinate 33,549 of NZ_MLYN01000048.1, read as the reverse complement.
TCGGGGTGATCTCCTGGAGCTTGTTCTTGCGGAGCGCGTAGTTCGTGTGCGAGTCCATGCCCATCGGGCCCGGACGGTAGAGCGCGGAGACGGCGGAGATGTCTTCGAAGTTGTCCGGCTTCATCAGCCGCAGCAGGGAGCGCATGGGGCCGCCGTCGAACTGGAAGACGCCCAGGGTGTCACCGCGCTGGAGGAGTTCGAAGGTCTTCGGGTCGTCGAGCGGCAGGGCCAGCAGGTCGAGGTCGATGCCCTTGTTGGACTTCACCATCTTGACGGCGTCGTCCATGATCGTCAGGTTGCGCAGGCCGAGGAAGTCCATCTTCAGCAGGCCGAGCGACTCGCACTGCGGGTAGTCCCACTGCGTGATGGTCACGCCGTCCGTGTGCCGCACCCAGATCGGGGCGTGGTCGACGATGGGCTCGCTGGACATGATCACGCCGGCGGCGTGCACACCCATCTGCCGCACCAGGCCCTCGACGCCCTTCGCGGTGTCGATGACCTTCTTGACGTCCGGCTCGTTCTCGTACATCCCCCGGATCTCGCCCGCCTCGTTGTAGCGCGGGTGCGAGGGGTTGGTGATGCCGTCGAGGTCGATGCCCTTGCCGAGGACGTCGGCGGGCATCGCCTTGGTGAGGCGGTCACCCATCGCGTACGGGTAGCCCAGCACGCGCGCGGAGTCCTTGATGGCGTTCTTCGCCTTGATCTTGCCGTAGGTGCCGATCATGGCGACCTTGTCGGCGCCGTACTTCTCCGTCACGTACCGGATCACCTCGACGCGCCTGCGCTCGTCGAAGTCGATGTCGACGTCGGGCATGGAGACGCGCTCGGGGTTGAGGAACCGCTCGAAGATCAGGCCGTGCGGGATCGGGTCGAGGTCGGTGATGCCCATGGCGTACGCGACGATCGAGCCGGCCGCCGAGCCTCGGCCGGGGCCGACCGCGATGCCGTTCTTCTTGGCCCACATGATGAAGTCGGCGACGACGAGGAAGTAGCCCGGGAACCCCATCTGGATGATGACGTCCATCTCGTACTCGGCCTGCTTCTGCCGGTCGTCCGGGACGCCGCCGGGGAAGCGGCGCTCCATGCCCCGGCGGACCTCCTCCTGGAACCAGGTGACCTCGGTGTAACCGTCGGGGATGTCGAACTTGGGCATGAGGTCGCGCTTCTCGAACATGCCGGTGGTGTCGACCATCTCGGCGACCAGGAGCGTGTTGGCGCAGCCCTCCTGCCAGGCGTCCGAGGAGTCGATGGCGTACATCTCGTCCGTGGACTTCAGGTAGTAGCCGGTGCCGTCGAACTTGAAGCGGTCCGGGTCGGAGAGGTTCTTGCCGGTCTGGATGCACAGCAGGGCGTCGTGGGCGGTCGCCTCGTGCGCGTACGTGTAGTGCGAGTCGTTGGTGACCAGCGGGGGGATGCCGAGCTTCTTGCCGATCTCCAGGAGGCCTTCGCGGACCCGGTGCTCGATCTCGATGCCGTGGTCCATCAGCTCCAGGAAGTAACGGTCCTTGCCGAAGATGTCCTGGTAGTCGGCGGCGGCCTTCAGCGCCTCGTCGTACTGCCCGAGACGCAGCCGGGTCTGGAGCTCACCGGAGGGGCAGCCGGTGGAGGCGACGATGCCCTCGGACCACTGGGAGATCGTCTCCTTGTCCATCCGGGGCCACTTCTGGAGCCAGCCCTCGGCGTACGCGTCCGAGGAGAGCCGGAAGAGGTTGTGCAGGCCCGTGTTGTTCACGGCCCACATCGTCTTGTGGGTGTAACCGCCGGAACCGGAGACGTCGTCCCGCTTCTGGTGCGGCTGGCCCCACTGGATCTTGCGCTTGTTGCGCCGGGACTCGGGGGCGACATACGCCTCGATCCCGATGATCGGGGTGATCCCGGCCTTCGTCGCGGAGTGGAAGAAGTCGTACGCCCCGTGGAGGTTGCCGTGGTCGGACATGGCGATGTGCGTCATGCCCATCTCGTTGCAGGCGTTGAACATGTCCTTGAGCCGCGCGGCACCGTCCAGCAGCGAGTACTGGGTGTGGACGTGCAGGTGCGTGAAGGGCGGCTTTGACACGGTATGGCCTCCAACGGAAAACACGGGGCGACGGGTGGGCGGGTGGTTTCGGGGTCAGCGGGAAGTCTATGCCTCGCCACTGACACTCACGGCCGATCTCTGCGTACCTTCGGGCGGAACCGGGCACTCCCGCGTGGCGTCGCCCGTTGGAGACGGCAGAAACGCTGTCGTACAGGCACTTGCACCAGGAGGCACCCCGCGATGTCGGTCCACCGGCTCAACGACGAGCAGCGCGGCGAGGAGATCCTCGCCGTCTTCGACACCGCCTTCGGCCGGCTCCTGGCCGCCGACCCGGCCGCGTTCCGCGTGAAGTTCCGGAAGATGGCGGCCTCGGCTTTCGCGTTCTACCGGGGCACGGCGTGCCTCTTCTACCACGACCTGGACGCGGACAAGCGCGGTGGTCCGTTCCTGGACGACCGCACCTCGCGCGTGTGGATCCACGGCGACCTGCACGCGGAGAACTTCGGCACGTACATGGATTCCAACGGCCGCCTGGTCTTCAACGTCAACGACTTCGACGAGGCCTACGTCGGCCCGTTCACCTGGGACCTGAAGCGCTTCTCGGCCTCGATCGCCCTGATCGGGTACGCGAAGGCGCTCGGTGACGAGCAGATCACCGAGCTGGTGCGGATCTACGCGGGCGCGTACCGCGAGCGCATCCACGCCCTGGCCACGGGCGCCAAGAGCGACGAGGTGCCGCCGTTCACGCTGGACACGGCGGAGGGTCCGCTCCTCGACGCGCTGCGTGACGCCCGCTCGCTGACCCGCTTCGGGCTGCTGGAGTCGATGACCGAGATCCGCGACTTCGAGCGCCGCTTCGCGCCGGACGGCGGCTCGATCGAGCTGGACGCCGCGACCCGCTACAAGGTCCTGGCCGCCTTCGACGGCTATCTGGAGACCCTGCCGGACGCCTCGCTGGCCCGGCCCGACTCCTACCGGGTCAAGGACGTCGTGGGCCGCCGGGGCATCGGCATAGGGTCGGCCGGCCTGCCGTCGTACAACATCCTGCTGGAGGGCCACAGCGACGCGCTGGAGAACGACGTCGTGATCTACGTCAAGCAGGCCCAGACCCCGGCCGTCTCCCGGCACATCACGGATCCGGCCGTCGCGGGCTACTTCCAGCACGAGGGCCACCGCACGGTGATCTCCCAGCGCGCCCTCCAGGCGCACGCCGACCCGTGGCTGGGCTGGACCGAGCTGGACGGCGCGGGCCAGCTGGTCGCCGAGGTCTCGCCGTACGCCGTCGACCTGGACTGGAGCGACATCGACGACCCGGAGGAGATCGCCCAGGTCGTGGCCGACCTGGGCCGGGCCACGGCGGCGATGCACGCGGCGGCGGACGACCAGTCCGGCGAGTCCCTGGTGCCGTTCTCCACCGAGCGGGCCATCGACGCGGCTCTCGCGGCCGACGAGGAGGGCTTCGCGCCCCTGCTGGTGGACTTCGCGCACAGCTACGGCGCACGCGCGCGCGGCGACCACCAGATCTTCGTCGACCTGTTCCGCAACGGCCGGATTCCGGGGCTGTAACCTTCGCGCACTCACAGGCACTCTTTAGGGGTCCCTTACCCGCGTACGTGACAGACTCTTCAATCGCTATGGACATATCCGGGACCCAGCTCAGAGCCGTGCGCGCGGCGCTGTTCACGGCCTTCGCCGTGACGCTCAGCACCGCGTCGCACGTGCTGCTGTCCCAGGCCCCGCTGCCGGCGGGGACGGTGCTGGCGGTCTGTGCCGGCGTCTTCGCCGCCGCGTACGCGCTCGCGGGCCGCGAGCGCGGCTTCGGCCGGATCGCGGTCCTGCTGATCCCGCTGGAGCTGACCGCCGACACGGTGTTCACCACGGGCCAGCAGGCCTGCTACGGCCGGGCGGGCGGCCCGGTGGCCGGTCCGCTGCACGCGTTCGGCTTCGACGTGCTGTGCGAGGGCGGTGCCGTCGGCACCCCGCTGGCCCGGATGACCGGCGCCCACGGCCGCCCCGACGCGCTGTTCGCGCACGCCAGCCCCGCGGCCGCCTGGTTGCTGCTCGCCGTGCACGTCGGCGTGGGGCTGCTCGCCGCGGCCTGGCTGCGCCGGGGCGAGCGGGCGCTGGTGCAGCTGCTGCGCGCGGTCGCCGCCACCACCTTCCGGCCGCTGCTGCTGGCGGTGGCCTCCGCCGCCGCACGGCCGGCGACGGCCCGCCGGCTGCCGCGGCCTGCGCCCCGCCCGGCGACGGCCCGCGACCGGCTTCTCGTGCACTCCCTGGGACGGCGTGGACCGCCGTGCCCGCCCGCCCTCGCCACCGCCTGAACGGCCGGTGCGCGGCGGCGTCCGAGCACACCCAGTCCCCCACACGTATCCCGCGTACGGCATGTGCGCGTCCCACAGGGAGATCATCACCATGAGCAAGCGGAACAGCCAGGCGGCGAAGACGGCGGCACGCGAGCGGCTGCGCGAGGAGCGCGAGCGGCAGGCCAAGCGCGACAAGGCCAAGCGGCAGGTCATCGTGGCCGCCTCGGTCGTGGCCGTGCTGGCCGCGGCCGGCGGCATCGGCTACGCCGTCGTCCAGGCCAACAAGCCCACCGGGTGGGACGCGGCGAAGAGCGCGACCGTGGTCACGCCGGCGAACACCACCGGCAAGGACGGCACGACCGTCGTGATCGGCAAGAGCACCGCTAAGAAGACCCTCAAGATGTACGAGGACCCGCGCTGCCCCATCTGCTCCGAGTTCGAGCAGGCCGTCGGCCCGACGCTGAAGAAGGACATCGACGACGGCAAGTTCAAGTACCAGTACGTCGGTGCCACGTTCATCGACGACCACGACAACGGCCAGGGTTCCAAGAACGCGCTGAGCGCCCTGGGTGCCGCGCTGAACGTCAGCCCCGAGGCGTTCCTGGAGTACAAGTCGGCGCTGTACTCCGCGAAGTGGCACCCGGACGAGAACGACGACAAGTTCAAGAACGACAGCTACCTCATCCAGGTCGCCGACACGGTTCCCGCGCTGAAGAACAACACGGCGTTCCAGAACGCCGTCAAGAAGGGCACCTACGACGCCTGGGCCATGGCCATGTCGAAGACCTTCGACGACAACAAGGAGGGCGTGACCGGTACCCCGGCCTTCGTCATGGACGGCAAGCAGCTCAACGGCGGCAAGGTGGTCCTGACGCCGGCCGACTTCGACAAGATGATCGACGCGGCACTCAAGGGCTGACGCTCCGTCAGAATTCGACCTTCCCGTGAAGAGCGGGCGAACATTGGCTGTTCGCCCGCTCTTCTGTGCGTACCGGTCAGTAACCTGGTCGCCTGTGACCAGTCGAACCAGATCACTTTCGGCCGCCGAAGGCCGCGATTCCCTCTCGCCCCGCCGCCGTACGGTCGTCAAGGCCGCGGCGGCGACCGCTGTGCTGGCCGCGCCGCTCGCCGCCACGCTTCCGGCGCGCGCCGCCGGCCAGGCTCCCGCCTTCCTGCACGGTGTCGCCTCCGGCGACCCGCTGCCCGACGGGGTGCTGCTGTGGACCCGGGTGACCCCGGCCCCGCAGGCCGTGCCCGGCTCCGGGATCGGCCCGGACACCGAGGTGAGCTGGGCCGTCGCCAAGGACAAGGCGTTCACCAGCATCGTGGCCAAGGGCACCGTCAGGGCGACCGCCGCCTCCGACCACACCGTGAAGGCCGACGTCCGCGGTCTGCAGCCGGCGACCGACTACTGGTTCCGCTTCTCGGCCGGCGCCGTCGACTCGCCGGTGGCCCGCACCCGCACCGCCCCGGCCGCGGACGCGGCCGTGTCCGGGCTGCGCTTCGGCGTGGTCACCTGCGCGAACTGGGAGGCCGGCTACTTCGCCCCCTACCGCCACCTCGCCGCCCGGGGCGACCTCGACGCGTGGCTGCACCTCGGCGACTACATCTACGAGTACAAGTCCGGCGAGTACGCGGCCCGCGGCACGGTCGTCCGCGCGCACGCGCCGGCCAACGAGATCATCACGCTCGCCGACTACCGCACCCGGCACGGCAAGTACAAGACCGACCCGGACCTGCAGGCCCTGCATCTGACGGCGCCGGTCGTCGCGATCTGGGACGACCACGAGTTCGCCGACAACGCCTGGTCGGGCGGCGCGGTCAACCACACCGAGGGTGCCGAGGGCACCTGGACCGCCCGCAAGGCCGCCGCCAAGCAGGCCTACTTCGAGTGGATGCCGGTCCGCCCCGCGATCGAGGGCACCACCTACCGGCGGCTGCGCTTCGGCAAGCTCGCCGATCTGTCACTGCTCGACCTGCGCTCCTTCCGCTCGCAGCAGGCGTCGGCGGGCAGCGGCTCGGTGGACGACCCGAACCGGACGATCACCGGCCGCGCCCAACTCGACTGGCTGAAGGCCAACTTGAAGGCCTCCGACACCAGGTGGCGGCTGGTCGGCAACTCGGTGATGATCGCCCCCTTCGTCATCGGCTCCCTCACCGCCGACCTCCTCAAGCCGCTCGCCAAGCTGCTCGACCTGCCGCAGGACGGCATCGGGATCAACACCGACCAGTGGGACGGCTACACCCACGACCGGCGTGAACTCCTCGACCACCTGCGCACGAACGCCATCGGCAACACCGTCTTCCTGACCGGTGACATCCACATGTCCTGGGCCAACGACGTGCCGGTGGACGCGGGCACCTACCCGCTGTCGCCGTCGGCGGCCACCGAGTTCGTGATCACCTCGGTGACCTCCGACAACCTCGACGACATCGTCAAGGTCCCCGAGGGCACGGTCTCCGCCGTCGCCGCGCCGCTCATCGAGGCCGCCAACCGGCACGTCCACTGGGTCGACACCGACCGGCACGGCTACGGCGTGCTGGACATCACCGCCGACCGGGCGCAGATGGACTACTACGTCGTGTCCGACCGCACCGACCCCGACGCGACCTCCTCGTGGGAGCGTTCGTACCGCACCCGCAGCGGCACGCAGAAGGTCGAGCGGACCTACGACCCCGTGTAGGGCGTACCGCTCACGCGCTCTCCAGGCTGTCGAGGAAGCCGAGCGCCACCCGCCAGGTGGCCTCGGCGGCCTCGGCGTCGTAGTCCGGCAGCTCCGGGTCGGTGTAGAGGTGCCCGGCGCCCGCGTACCGGTAGACCTCCACGTCCGCGCCGGTCCGGCCCATCTGGAGATACCAGGCGCTCAGCCAGTCGTCCGTCTCGAAGGGATCCGGCTCGGCCACGTGCAGCTGCACCGGCAGATCCGCCGCCTGCGCGTTCGGCGCGATGTCCGACGTGCCGTGCAGGAGCAGCAGCCCGCGCGCCTTGTCGTCACCGAGGGCGAGGGTCTGGGCGACGGAGGCGCCGAGCGAGAAGCCCGCGTACACGAGCCCGCGCTCGGAGTACGGCGCCGCCGCCAGCACGGCCCGCTTCAGCAGCTCGTCCTTGCCGATCTCCTCCTTGTACGCCATGCCCTCCTCGACGGTGTCGAACGTGCGCCCCTCGAAGAGGTCCGGCGTCCACACCTCGTGGCCCGCCGCGCGCAACCGGTCCGCGGCCTCCCGCACCGCGGGCCTGAGGCCATAGGTCGAATGAAAGAGCATGATGTTCATGAGGCCATGGTGCCAGCCGGTGCGACGCCGCCGGAGCCGCCCCGGCCGGGCAGACAGCGCCCGTCGTCAGTTTCCGCGCTCCGCGCCCCCGTTGACCTGCACGACCTGTGAGGTGACATGCCCGGCGGCGGGCGAGGCCAGCCAGTGCAGGGTCGACGCCACGTCTCCCGGGGTCCCGGCGCGGCCGGTCACCGTGTCCCCGATGAGCCGCGCCCGCCGGGCCTCGTCCATCGTGTCCCCGAAGAACTCGGTGTCCTCGACGTACCCCGGCGCGACCACGTTCACGGTGATGCCGTGCGGGCCGAGCTGCCGGGCCAGGTCGTGCGCGTAGGGGTGCAGGCCGGCCTTGGCCGCCGCGTAGGCGCCGCTGCCCGAACCGCGGTAGGCGGCGATGGAGCTGACGAAGAGCACCCGTCCGCCGGGCTCGGCGAGGCGGTTCCTCAGCGCTTCGGTGAGCAGCGCGGCCGTCAGCACGTTCTGTCTGAAGTTGAGGGTCCAGTCGTGGGCCACCCGGTCCAGGGGATCGTCGCTGCCGGACGGCCGCTCCCGCTGCCCCGCGCCGCCCGCGCTGTGCACCAGGACGTCGACGGTGCCGAACTCCTCGGCGACGAACCGGGCCACCCCACGGACCTGATCGGGCTCGGCGAGGTCCGCGGCGTAGGTGAGCGCCCCGGGCACACCGGCCTTCTCCAGCACCTCGGCCCGCCGCCCGAGGAGCAGCACCTGGTCCCCGTCCGCCGCGAACGCCTGGGCGGTGGCCAGCCCGATGCCCGTACCCCCGCCACTGATCACAATGTTCCGCGTCATGATCAGAGCGTAGGCGCGGACCGCCGGGCGGCGCGGAAGTTTTCCACAGGCACCACACATTCGTACGACTATCAAGCCACCCCTGTGCGTCGGCGTGCGCAGGCCTCACCGCAGGCTCCGCACGTCGAGATGACGCAGTACACGGTCCACGATCTCCGGGTCCGCCCCGGGCTCGCTCCGTGCCGCGAGGACCTCGTGCCGGGCCGCGCTCATCATCTCGTTCTGGATGCGCCGGATCCGCCTGAGCCGCTTGGCCCGCTGGTGCTGTGCCTCGCGCCGCTCCTCCTCGCCCATGTCCGGACTGATCCGGATGCCGATGTCGAAGGCGCGGCGCAGCATCTGCTCCGCCAGGTCCTCGGGCAGGTCCTCCACCTGCTCGATCTCCCGCAGCCTGCCCTTCGCCGCCTTCGCCGCGCGCACCGCCAGCTCCTTCTCGAACTCCTTCTCCCGCTCGGAGTCGGCCCGCACCCCGAGCCGCTTCACCAGCCAGGGCAGGGTGAGGCCCTGAAGCACCAGGGTGACGACGATGACCCCGAAGGCGATGAAGACGATCTCGTCCCGGTCCGGGAAGGGGGATCCGTCGTCGAGCGTCAGCGGGACGGCCAGCGCCAGCGCCACCGAGGCCACCCCGCGCATCCCGGACCACCACATCACGACGGTCTCCCGCCAGCTGCCCGGGATGTCCTCGTCGTAGTCCCGTCGCGCGTGCAGCCGCTTGGTCAGCCAGGTCGCGGGCAGCAGCCACACCAGGCGCACGACGGTCACCACGCCCGCGACGGCGGCGGCCCAGCCGGTCAGCTCGCCCCAGCGGCCCTCGGCCGTACGGATGGCGTTGTGCAGCTCCAGGCCGATGAGCCCGAAGGCCACGCCCGTGACGAGGGTGTCGATGATGTCCCAGAAGGTGTACCCGGCCAGCCGGGTCATCACGTCGTCGGCGTCGGTGGCGTACTCGGAGAGGAAAAGCGCCGTGGTGAGCACGGCCAGCACCCCGGAGCCGTGCAGCTTCTCCGCGAGCACGTAGGAGGCGTAGGGCACCAGCAGGGTCATGCCGATCTGGAGGGTCGGATCACCCAGCAGGTCCATCAGCTTGTTCGCGCCCCAGCCGAGTGCCACCCCGACGACCACGGCGACCACGGCGGACAGCACCAGGTCCAGGCCGGCCTGCCAGGCCGAGAAGGTGCCGCTCACGACGGCGGCGATCGCCACGTGGTACAGCACGATGGCCGTGACGTCGTTGAAGAGTCCCTCGCCCTCCAGGATCGACACCAGCCGGCGCGGCAGCCCGAGCTGTCCGGCGACGCTGGTCGCGGCGACCGGGTCGGGCGGGGCGATCAGCGCGCCCAGGGCGACGGCGGCACCGATCGACAGCCCGGGCACGATCGCGTTGGCGACGTACGCCACGCACACCGTCGTCACGAACACCAGGGCGACGGCGAGCAGGAAGATCGGCCGGATGTTGGCCGCGAACTGCCGCCAGGAGGTGCGGCGCACGGCGGCGTAGAGCAGCGGCGGCAGCAGCCCGGGCAGGATCAGCTCCGGAGGGATGTTCACGTCGGGCACGAAGTCGGCCACCGCGAGGAGCCCGCCGAAGACCGTCATCAGCACCGGCGCGGGCAGCCCCAGCCGGTCCCCCACCGGCACGCTCACCAGGGCCCCGAGCAACAGGACGAACAACAGGGCCAACTGATCCACGGCCGGCGCTCCGGGGGGTCGACGGTCACACAGCTGGCCTCAAGCCTGCCATCCGGCCGCCGGGAGCGCGCGCCGCTACAGGGCGCGGCGCATCGCCCGGTGCGGCATGCCGGCGTCCGGGAACTCCGGGCCGTACGCCGCGTAGCCCAGACGCTCGTAGAAGCCCAGGGCGTGGGTCTGGGCGTGCAGGTCCACGGCGGTGAGGCCACGCGCGCGTGCCGCGTCCTCGACGGCCCGCACCAGGGCCGCGCCGACGCCGGCTCCACGGGCCGCCCGGGAGACGGCGAGCCGCCCCAGGCAGCCCACCGAGGCGTCGGCGCCGGTCTTCGCGACGGCCGCCGCGCCGTGCAGCAGCCGTCCGGTGCCGAGCGGCGCCCCGTCCTCGCGGATCGCCAGCACGTGCACGGCGTCCGCGTCGCAGGCGTCGTACTCCAGCTCCTCGGGGACGCCCTGCTCGCCCACGAAGACCTCCTTGCGGACCGCGAAGCAGGCCTCGCGGTCGGCGAGGTCCGCGGCGATCCGGACGGTGTACGCCATGCTCACGCGTACGTCTCTTCGCGGACCTGGTCGAGGGCCTGCCGGAGATCCTCGGGGTAGTCGCTCGCGAACTCCACCCACTGCCCGTCCGCGGGGTGCTCGAAGCCGAGCCGGACCGCGTGCAGCCACTGGCGGGTCAGGCGCAGCCGCTTGGCGAGCGTGGGATCGGCGCCGTAGGTCAGGTCGCCGACGCAGGGGTGGCGGTGGGCGGACATGTGGACGCGGATCTGGTGGGTGCGGCCGGTCTCCAGCTTCACGTCCAGCAGGGAGGCGGCGCGGAAGGCCTCGATGAGGTCGTAGTGCGTCACGGAGGGCTTGCCGTCGGCCGTGACCGCCCACTTGTAGTCGTGCTGGGGGTGGCGGCCGATGGGCGCGTCGATCGTGCCGCTCGTCGGGTCCGGGTGGCCCTGGACCAGCGTGTGGTAGCGCTTGTCGACCGTGCGCTCCTTGAACTGGCGCTTGAGCGAGGTGTACGCCCGCTCCGACTTGGCGACCACCATCAGGCCCGAGGTGCCGACGTCCAGGCGGTGCACGATGCCCTGGCGCTCGGCGGCGCCGGAGGTGGAGATCCGGTAGCCCGCCGCGGCGAGGCCGCCGATGACGGTCGGGCCGCTCCAGCCCGGCGAGGGGTGCGCGGCCACGCCGACCGGCTTGACGATCACGACCACGTCATCGTCGTCGTACACGATCTCCATGCCCTCGACCGGCTCGGCCACCACCTGCACCGGCGCGGGCGCCTGCGGCATCTCGACCTCGAGCCAGGCGCCGCCGCGCACCCGCTCGGACTTGCCGACCGCCGCGCCGTCGACCTGGACCTTGCCGGCCGCGGCCAGCTCGGCCGCCTTCGTGCGGGAGAAGCCGAACATGCGCGAGATGGCGGCGTCGACGCGCTCGCCCTCCAGGCCGTCGGGCACGGGCAGGGTACGGATCTCGGGAATCGTGCTCACCCGTCGAGTATGCCGGACGGCCCGGACACCCCCGAACGTGCCTGTGGAAAACTCCGGGCGACCCCGTCAGTCCTTGTGGATCGTGCCGTCCGGGTCCAGGCCGCGGAAGGACAGCAGCACGATCAGGATGCCGCCGCACACGATCGCCGAGTCGGCCAGGTTGAACACCGCGAAACCCTTCGGCGCGATGAAGTCCACGACCTGGCCCTCGAAGATCCCGGGCGAGCGGAAGATCCGGTCGGTCAGGTTGCCGAGCGCGCCGCCGAGCAGCAGGCCGAGGGCGACCGCCCAGGGGAAGCTGTACAGCTTGCGGGCCAGCCTGATGATCACCGCGATCACCGCCGCGGCGATCACCGTGAAGATCACCGTGAACGCGCCGCCGAAGCCGAAGGCGGCGCCCGGATTGCGGATCGCGTGCAGCTCCAGCAGGTCTCCGACCAGCTTGATCGGCTCGTGACCCTCCAGCTTGGCGACCACGAGCGTCTTGCTGATCAGGTCGAGGGCGTACGCGAACGCGGCCACCGCGAACAGCACGGCGATCCGGCGCCCACGACCACTGCGCGCGTGCGCCTCCCGCCCGCCGGTCCCGGCCGCGGCGGACACGCCGGAGCCGGTCGGCGCGCCGGGCGTCCTGTGCTCGCCGCTGTCGTCCGGGGTGTCCGGCGTACCGATGATGCGCTCCGCCTCTGCCACGTGAGTCCCTCAACCTAGGTGCCTGACTGAGGACGAGACTACGGCACGCCCGCCCGGCCCCTCACGCTCAGGAGCGACGTTCCTGCTTCTGCTTGCACTCCACGCACAGGGTGGCCCTCGGGAAGGCCTGCATCCGGGCCTTGCCGATGGGATTGCCGCAGTTCTCGCACAGTCCGTAGGTGCCCGCGTCCAGCCGCTCCAGGGCGTGCTCGTTCTGGATCAGCATCTCGCGCGCGTTGGCGGCCAGTGCCATCTCGTGCTCGCGCGTGATGTTCTTGGTCCCGGTGTCGGCCTGGTCGTCGCCCGCGCCGTCCCCGGAGTCCCGCATCAGGCCCACGAGGGACGCCTCGGAGGAGCTGATCTCGGCGCGCAGCCGCTCCACCTCGGACAGCAGCTCGGCGCGGGCCTCCGCGACCTCTTCCGGGGTCCAGGGGTCCTCTCCGGGACGCACCGCCAGCTCGCCGGGCTCCGCCGCGGCGAGCCGTGCCTTGGGAACGGCGGTCTGTTCGGCCGTGGCCGTGCCAGGAGTCTTCTTCGCAACCACTGTCGTGGCTCCCGTCTGCTTCGCGGCCCGCGCCGCGCCCGCTTTCTTGGCCGTGCTCTTCCCGGCCGCCTCCGTGGAGGCGCCCGCCGCAGCCGTCCTGCCGGCGCCGGCCTTCTTCGCCGCCGGCGCCTCGACGGCCGCCTTGTCCACCGCCACCCCCTTCGCCGCCACCCTCTTCCCGGCGGCCGCTTTCCTGGCCGCCGTCTTCCCCGCCGCCGTCTTCTTCCCGGGCTTCGGCGCCACGTCGGCCTCCGCGGGCTTCCGGGCGGCCTTCTTCACGCCCGCTGTCCCGGCCGCCGTTTCCCCGACGGCCTTGACGGCTTTGACAGCCTTGGCGTCCTTGGCGTCCTTGGCGCCCTTCGCATCTCTGGCGTCCTTCGCGGCCGTCTTTTCCGCGGCCGCGCCCCTGGCCCGGCCGGTCGCCGGCTGCTCTACGGCGGTCTTCTTCGCCACCATGGCCGCGGCCCCTTCACATATTGTGATCTTGCTCGCGAATCGTGCTGGGACGATAAATCGACTTGAGTCCCGCGGCAACGGGGCACACCGCCCGATTCGCCCGCCCGCACCCCCCGAGCAGCGGGCCTGCATCGGTTGTGCCCAGCTCCCCGCCGGGTAATCCGCTCCGGCGGCAACGGCCGGACACGCACGCGCGTGCCTTCGCCATTCGGGTCATGCCGACCGGTCGCCGGGCGCACGGCCCCGGCCCGCGGAATGCGGGCCCCGGGAAAACCGGTCAGCCGCTGTCCGTGCGGCGCCGTACACTGGGCGGAGCGAGAAGCGTGGATGGGGACGAGTAGCGGCGTACGCAGCCGAGAGCGACCCGGGGACGGTGTGAGCCCGGGGGCGAGCGCGACGTGAAGATCACCCCGGAGCCGCCGGAAGAAAGCCGCAGCCGTGAGGCCAGGGCGAGTAGAACCGGCTTCGCGACCCCAATGAGGGGGCTCACCGGAGCACAGGACGCACCGGCGGGCCAAGGAGGGTGGTACCGCGGGAGCGCGCCGCACACGGCGTAGACAGGATCGAAGGCTCTCGTCCCTCCGACGGAAGGCAGCAAGTCCGTTGGAGGATGCTCGCAGATGACAGCGCCGACGTACCGCCAGGTGCCCGCACAGGTCGACCTGCCCGCTCTTGAGCACGCCGTGCTCGACTTCTGGCGCGAGCAGAAGATCTTCGCCAAGAGTCTGGAGCAGTCCGAGGGCCGCCCGGAGTGGGTGTTCTACGAGGGCCCGCCCACCGCGAACGGCATGCCCGGCGCCCACCACATCGAGGCCCGCGTCTTCAAGGACGTCTTCCCCCGCTTCCGCACCATGCGTGGCTACCACGTGGCCCGCAAGGCCGGCTGGGACTGTCACGGCCTGCCTGTGGAGCTGGCCGTCGAGAAGGAGCTGGGCTTCTCCGGCAAGCAGGACATCGAGGCGTACGGCATCGCCGAGTTCAACGCCAAGTGCCGCGAGTCCGTGACCCGGCACACCGACGCCTTCGCCGAGCTGACGACCCGCATGGGCTACTGGGTCGACATGGACGACGCCTACCGGACCATGGACCCCGAGTACGTGGAGTCGGTCTGGTGGTCGCTGAAGGAGATCTTCGGCAAGGGCCTGCTGGTCCAGGACCACCGCGTCGCCCCCTGGTGCCCGCGCTGCGGCACCGGCCTGTCCGACCACGAGCTGGCGCAGGGCTACGAGACGGTCGTCGACCCGTCCGTGTACGTCCGTTTCCCGCTCACCTCCGGTCCGCTCGCCGGCGAGGCCGCGCTCCTGGTGTGGACGACGACCCCCTGGACCCTGGTGTCCAACACGGCGGTCGCCGCGCACCCGGAGGTCACCTACGTCGTCGCCACCAACGGCGAGGAGAAGCTCGTCGTCGCCGAGCCGCTGCTCGCCAAGGCGCTCGGCGAGGGCTGGGAGACCACGGGCCGGACCTTCACCGGTGCCGAGATGGAGCGCTGGACGTACCAACGTCCGTTCGAGCTGGTGGAGTTCCCGGCTCCGGCACACTTCGTGGTCAACGCCGACTACGTGACGACCGAGGACGGCACGGGTCTGGTCCACCAGTCCCCCGCCTTCGGTGAGGACGACCTCAAGGTCTGCCGCTCCTACGGCCTGCCGCTGGTGAACCCGGTCCGCCAGGACGGCACCTTCGAGGCGGACGTCCCGCTGGTGGGCGGCGTCTTCTTCAAGAAGGCGGACGAACAGCTCACCGAGGACCTCCAGCAGCGCGGTCTGCTCTTCCGGCACATCCCGTACGAGCACAGCTACCCGCACTGCTGGCGCTGCCACACCGCGCTGCTGTACTACGCCCAGCCTTCCTGGTACATCCGCACGACGGCCGTCAAGGACCGTCTCCTGCAGGAGAACGAGCAGACCAACTGGTTCCCGGACACCGTCAAGCACGGCCGGTACGGCGACTGGCTGAACAACAACATCGACTGGGCGCTGTCCCGCAACCGCTACTGGGGCACCCCGCTGCCGATCTGGCGCTGCGAGGAGGGCCACCTCACCTGCGTCGGCTCGCGCGCGGAGCTGACGGAGCTGTCCGGCACCGACCAGTCGGGGCTGGACCCGCACCGCCCGTACATCGACGAGGTCACCTTCGCCTGCCCGCACGAGGGCTGCGGCGAGCGGGCCACGCGCGTGCCGGAGGTCATCGACGCCTGGTACGACTCGGGCTCGATGCCGTTCGCGCAGTGGGGCTACCCGTACAAGAACAAGGAGCTGTTCGAGACCCGCTATCCGGCGCAGTTCATCTGCGAGGCCATCGACCAGACCCGTGGCTGGTTCTACACGCTGATGGCCGTCGGCACGCTGGTCTTCGACAAGTCGTCGTACGAGAACGTCGTCTGCCTGGGCCACATCCTGGCCGAGGACGGCCGCAAGATGTCCAAACACCTGGGCAACATCCTCCAGCCGATCCCGCTCATGGACGCCAACGGCGCGGACGCGGTGCGCTGGTTCATGGCGGCCGGCGGCTCCCCGTGGGCGGCGCGCCGCGTCGGTCACGGCACCATCCAGGAGGTCGTCCGCAAGACCCTGCTGACGTACTGGAACACGGTCGCCTTCCAGGCGCTGTACGCCCGTACGTCCCAGTGGGCGCCGAGCGCGGCGGACCCGGCCCCGGCCGAGCGCCCGCTGATCGACCGCTGGCTGCTGTCCGAGCTGCACGCCCTCACCGACCAGGTGACGCAGGCGATGGAGGCGTTCGACACCCAGCGCGCCGGCAAGCTGCTGTCCGCGTTCGTCGACGACCTGTCCAACTGGTACGTCCGCCGCTCGCGCCGCCGGTTCTGGCAGGGCGACAAGGCCGCGCTGCGCACGCTGCACGAGGTGCTGGAGACGGTCACCAAGCTGATGGCGCCGATCACCCCGTTCATCACCGAGCGGGTGTGGCAGGACCTGGTCGTGCCGGTGACGCCGGGCGCCGTGGAGTCCGTGCACCTGGCCGCCTGGCCGGAGGCGGACCTGTCGGCGATCGACCCCGAGCTGTCGAAGCAGATGGTCCTGGTCCGCCGGCTGGTGGAGCTGGGCCGCGCCACGCGCGCGGAGTCGGGCGTCAAGACCCGGCAGCCGCTGTCCCGCGCGCTGATCGCGGCGACCGGCTTCGAGGCGCTGGACCCGGAGCTGCACACGCAGATCACCGAGGAGCTGAACGTCTCCGCGCTGGCCTCCCTGTCCGAGGTGGGCGGCTCACTGGTGGACACCACCGCGAAGGCCAACTTCCGTGCGCTGGGCAAGCGGTTCGGCAAGCGGGTGCAGGACGTGGCGAAGGCGATCGCGAGCGCCGACGCGGCCGCGCTGTCCCTGGGCCTGCGTGAGGGCACGGCCTCGGTGGAGGTCGACGGCGAGACCGTCACCCTCGCCCCGGACGAGGTGATCATCACCGAGACCCCGCGCGAGGGCTGGTCGGTGGCGTCCGACTCCGGTGCCACGGTGGCACTGGACCTGGAGATCACCGAGGAGCTGCGGCAGGCGGGCCTGGCCCGTGACGCGATCCGGCTGATCCAGGAGGCCCGCAAGAACAGCGGCCTGGACGTGGCCGACCGGATCGCCCTGCGGTGGGTGTCGACCGACCCGGCGGTGGTCGCCGCGCTGAGCGAGCACCGTGAGCTGATCGCGGACGAGGTTCTGGCGACCGACTTCGCCCAGGGAGAGGCCGACGGCAGCTACGGCGAGCCGTTCACCGACGAGGGGCTGTCGCTCACGTTCCGGCTGCGGAAGGCGTAAGCGCCGAGCGGTCCGAGAAGGGCCCGGTCTCCGGTTCGGAGTCCGGGCCCTTCTTCATGTGCCCGCCACGCGCAACCCGCGTGGTCCGCCGCGCGCAACCCGCGTAAAAAGGGCGGGGCCCCGGACCGAAGTCCGGGGCCCCGCCCTGTTGAACGCTGCCGACGCCTAAGGCGTACTACTCACCGTGCCCGGTGCTCAGTTGTCGTCCTCGTCGATCAGGAACCCACGCATCGGCGAGGGAGCCTGGCCCATCGGGGACGGACCCTGCGGGCGGACCGGGGCCATCGGCTGGGTCATGGCCGGGGTCATCTGCTGCTGGCCGCCGTAGGACGGGGCGGACGGAGCGGGGTTGCCGCCCATCGTCTGGTTGCCGCCGTAGGACGGGGCGCTCGCGCCGGCCGGAGCCATGGAGGGCGCCGGGGACGGCGGCAGGGACGCGGTGGCCGGGGTGCGCGGCGGGGCCAGGGAGTCGTCGGCCTGGGTCTCCAGCTGACGCAGCTGGGACTCGAGGTACGACTTCAGGCGCGTGCGGTACTCGCGCTCGAAGCCGCGCAGGTCCTCGACCTTGCGCTCCAGCGTGGCGCGGGCGGACTCCAGGGAGCCCATCGCGACACGGTGCTTCTCCTGCGCGTCCCGCTCCAGGGCGTCGGCCTTGGCACGAGCGTCACGCTCCAGACCCTCGGCGCGGCTGCGGGCCTCGCCGACGATCTTGTTGGCCTCGGAGCGGGCCTCGGCGATCGCCTGGTCGGCGGTCTGCTGGGCCAGCGAGAGGACACGGGCGGCGCTGTCGCCACCGGGGCCCTGACCGGGGCCGCCCATCGGACCGCCCATGGGGCCGCCCATCGGACCACCCATCTGCTGCTGCATGGGGGGCTGACCGCCCATCGGACCCTGGCCCATCGGACCCTGGCCCATCGGACCCTGGCCCATGGGGCCCTGACCCATCGGACCCTGACCCATCGGACCGGGACCCTGGGGACCACCCTGACCGCCGCCGGGACCGGCGGGCAGCTGCGGGGCACCGCTCGGCAGCTGGGGCGGGCCACCCATGGGGCCACCCATCTGCTGCTGCGGCGGGCCCGATATGCCGGCGGGCACCGGCGCGCCGGGACCTCGCATGCCCTGCTGCTGCGGATGCGGCTGCTGGTCCTGCTCCGGCGGGCCCTTACGCATGTTCTGCTGGTTCTGCGCGGCCGCACGGGTCGCCGCGGCCAGCTTGGCGCGCAGGTCCTCGTTCTCGCGGAGCAGACGGGTCAGTTCGGCTTCGACCTCGTCGAGGAAGGCATCGACCTCGTCCTCGTCATAGCCTTCTCGGAGGCGGACGGTCGTGAACTGCTTGTTCCGCACGTCCTCGGGGGTCAACGGCATCTCTTCACCTCAACGTAGTCATCGGCAGTCGGCAAGACCGTATCGTCCACCCTCATCACACGAAGCTCCCCGTGATGGACAGGAGGATGTAGACGATGATCATCAGTACGAAGAAGGACAGGTCGAGCGCCACGCCCCCGAGACGCAGCGGCGGAATGAACCGCCGCAGAAGCTTCAGCGGTGGATCGGTGACAGTGTAGGTGGCCTCCAGAACGACCACCATGGCCTTGCCGGGTTGCCACGAGCGGGCGAACTGGAACACGTAGTCCATGACGAGCCGGAAAATGAGCACGGCGAGGAACACCAGTAGCGCGGTGTGGACCACCGTGACGAACACGCTCATGGCCTGCGCTTCCCTCTCCCCTGTTTCCCGTGCTCTTCCGAATGTCGATCGGTCGTGCGTTTCAGCTCTGGTTGAAGAACCCGCCCTCTGCGATGCGGGCCTTGTCCTCCGCCGTGACATCGACGTTAGCAGGAGACAACAGGAACACCTTCTGCGTCACCCGCTCGATGCTTCCGTGAAGACCAAACACCAATCCGGCCGCAAAGTCGACAAGTCGCTTCGCGTCTGTGTCGTCCATCTCAGTCAGATTCATGATCACCGGGGTGCCTTCACGGAAGTGTTCCCCGATGGTACGGGCCTCGTTGTAGGTCCGCGGGTGAAGTGTGGTGATCCGGTACGGCTCTCGTTCCGACACGACCTTGGGCATGATCACCGGCGCGTTCTTCTCCAGGGACTGACGTTCTTGTGTGATGGATGCCACGGGCGCGATGCGCGCCGGACGTCCTGATTCCGCGGCGAGCGAAGTCGAACGGGCCACCGGCTCGCGAGGCGCGGGCGGTTGGACGATTCGCACCTCTTCGTCCCTTTGGGACTGATGTGCGCTGTGCGACTGGTGTGACGGTTCGTGCCGTCGGTGGTCCCGCTCAGGCTCCGGGTCCAACTCGGGCTCGAAGTCGTCGTCGGGGTCGAATCCGCGGCCGTCGTACCCATCGTCCTCCACGAGGCCGAGGTAGACCGCCATCTTGCGCATCGCGCCGGCCATGCTCTGAGTCCTCCGCTCTGTGGTGGATCGACCGACTACTGCCAAGTGCCCGCGATCCACGAGGTCGTTGTGCCCGCCTTCACGGGCATTGACCATATTTTCTGCTGTGGTCCGACTTCCTGGCGACGTTACCCGAGCCTGGGGCGGACTCCGAGTACCGCGGTGCCGACGCGCACATGTGTCGCCCCGGCCGCCACGGCCTGTTCGAGGTCCGCACTCATCCCTGCCGACACCATGGTTGCAGCCGGATGCGTCCGGCGCAGGTCGGTCGACAAATCCATGAGGCGCTCGAACGCAGCCTGTTCGCGTCCCGCGTACTCCCCGGCGAGCGGAGCGACGGTCATCAGACCGTCGAGCCGCAGTCCGGGCGCGTCCGCGACGAGGTCGGCCAACTCTTCGATTCCGTCCGGGCCGACGCCACCACGCTCGCCCCGGCCACTGGCCCCCGCGTCGAGCGCGACCTGGATCAGACACCCCACCTCGCGCCCCACCCGCACCGCCTCCCTCGACAGGGCCGTGACAAGCCGGGAACGGTCCACGGACTGCACGACATCGGCGTAACCGACCACGGAACGCACCTTGTTGGTCTGTAGTTGACCGACAAAATGCCACTTAAGAGGCAGATCCGCACACGCGGCCGCCTTCGGTGCCGCGTCCTGGTCGCGGTTCTCGGCGACGTGACGCACACCGAGTTCCGACAGGATCCGCACATCGCTCGCCGGGTAGGTCTTGGTGACCACGACGAGAGTCACCTCGCCCCGCTCGCGCCCGGCCGCCGCACACGCGGCGGTGATGCGCTCCTCCACCTTCGCCAGGTTTGCGGCGAGTTCGGTCTTACGGTCCGTCATGCCCCATCAGTCCAGCCAGACATAGCCCGCGAGCCGCCCGGTGGTGCGGTCGCGGCGGTACGAGAAGTGGTCCTTCGACTCGAGCGTGCACGCCGGTGACTGCGCCCGGTCGCGCACCCCGAGCCGGTCGAGCTGCGCGTGCACCCCGGCGCTCACGTCGACCGCCGGCGTACCCCAGCTCGTCTCCGCGTGCGCCGCCGGCTCGACGGCGGCCACCTCGGCGCGCATCGCCTCCGGCACCTCGTAGCACCGGCCGCACACGGCGGGTCCGGTGCGGGCGACGATCCGGCCCGGCTCGGCGCCGAGTTCGACCATGGCCCGTACGGCGGCGGGGACGACTCCCCCGGCCATGCCCGGCCGGCCCGCGTGCGCTGCGGCGGCGATCCCGGCGACGGGGTCGGCCAGCAGCACCGGCACGCAGTCGGCGGTGAGCACGGCGAGGGCGAGCCCCCGGCGGGCGGTGACGACCGCGTCGGCCTCGGGCGCCGGGCGCACGCCCCAGGGCTCGTCCACGACGGCCACGTCGGCGCCGTGCACCTGGTGCATCCAGACGACCCGATCGGCGGCGAGGCCCAGCGACTTCGCGGCCAGTTCCCGGTTGGCCAGGACCGCCTGGGGCGTGTCACCGACGGCGCCGCCGAGGTTCAGCTCCTCGTACGGAGCGGCGCTCACCCCGCCCCACCGGTCGGTGAAGGCGAAGTGCGCGCCGCTCACGCTCTCGCGCTGTCCTATCACTTCAGGAAGTCCGGAACGTCCAGTTCCTCGGCGGCGCTGTCCGAGTAGCTCCGCGACTGCGGCACCGGCGGGGCGACCGGGATGTCGGGCACCGGCTCGGGGGCCGGCTCCGGCTCCTCCTTCGGCGTCACGCTGCCGAGCGAGCCGAAGGTCGGCCGGCTGGGCTCGGACTGCCGTACCGGAGCGGGCTCTTCGCGGCGGGCCGGCACCGTGGCCGAGGCCGAGCCGATGACGTTGTCCCGGCGGGCCGGCGGCTGGCCGCCGTCGAAGCCGGCCGCGATCACGGTGACCCGGACCTCGTCGCCGAGGGCGTCGTCGATGACCGCGCCGAAGATGATGTTGGCCTCGGGGTGGGCGGCCTCGCTGACCAGCTGGGCGGCCTCGTTGATCTCGAACAGGCCGAGGTCGGAGCCGCCGGAGATGGAGAGCAGGACGCCGCGTGCGCCGTCGATGGACGCCTCCAGCAGCGGCGAGGAGATCGCCATCTCGGCCGCGGCCACCGCGCGGTCGTCGCCGCGGGCCGAGCCGATGCCCATGAGGGCCGAACCGGCCTCGGACATGACCGACTTGACGTCGGCGAAGTCGAGGTTGATCAGACCGGGGGTGGTGATGAGGTCGGTGATGCCCTGGACACCGGAGAGCAGGACCTGGTCGGCGGACTTGAACGCGTCCAGGACCGAGACCTGGCGGTCCGAGATGGACAGCAGCCGGTCGTTGGGGATGACGATGAGGGTGTCGACCTCTTCGCGCAGTTCGGCGATGCCGTCCTCGGCCTGGTTCGCGCGGCGCCGTCCCTCGAAGGTGAACGGGCGCGTGACCACGCCGATGGTGAGGGCGCCGAGCGAGCGCGCGATGTTGGCCACGACGGGCGCGCCGCCGGTGCCGGTGCCGCCGCCTTCACCAGCCGTCACGAAGACCATGTCGGCCCCCTTGAGGACCTCCTCGATCTCCTCGCGGTGGTCCTCGGCGGCCTTGCGGCCGACTGCCGGGTTGGCGCCGGCGCCGAGTCCGCGGGTGAGTTCGCGGCCGACGTCGAGCTTGACGTCGGCGTCGCTCATCAACAGCGCCTGTGCGTCTGTGTTGATGGCGATGAACTCGACGCCCTTGAGACCGACCTCGATCATCCGGTTGATGGCATTGACACCACCGCCGCCGACACCGATGACCTTGATGACTGCGAGGTAGTTCTGCGGTGCTGCCACGTCGAAGGCCTCTCGCCTCGAATTACGTCGCCGTCGCCGTGCGGTGCCCCGCGCCGGGACGGCAGATGCCGAATGGGACGGTCCGTAGCGCCGACCCGAACCCTAACCCTGAAGTTTAGGGTTACCAGTGTGTCTGTTCCTTGAAGTCTTCTGAACAGGACACTAAGTCGACAAGTGGCGCCCGTTCAACGAACACGCCGAACCTCCCGTTTTTCTTTTCACCCTATGTGATCAGCCGTAGCAGTGCCCAACCAGGGTGCTGGCCTGCGCTGATGTGCGTCAACTCCCCGATGACGCAGGGGCGGTGGGAACGCTGACATCGAAGTGCCGGGCGCGGGGAGCTGCTTTCATGAGAGCCGTGAGGGTCCGTGCCTTGGCGCCGCCGCTCTCGCTGCTCCCCCATGCCACCGTGCGGCCGTCGCCGAGCACCAGCGAGATGTCGTCATAGGACCGGACTTGGAGCGCCCGGGCGCCCTTGGCCACGGAGGGCGGCAGGTCCCGGGCGACCCGGACCGCCTCGCGCACGAGCCGGGCGACGCCGAAGCGCCGCAGGCTCGCGGCCGCGGAACCGGTGCGGGAGACGTCGACTTCCAGGGCCGGAACGTTCTTCGGGGCCTGGGAAACCGTGGCGAACCGGACACCCTTGCCGTCGACTTCGACGAAGTTCTTACCGTCGCGCTGGAGCAGGACGGGAGTGCGCTCGATCACTTTCAGACCGATGCCGTGGGGCCAGGCTCGAACCACGTCGATGGTGTCAATTCTGGGCAATCTCGCGCGAAGTCGGGCTTCGATGCCGTTGGCGTCGATGGAAATCATCGGCGCCCCGACCGGCACGGCCGCCGCGTCGCGCACCTCGGCGGGGGTCAGCACCCGGGTACCGGACACCGAGACACGCTCGACGCGCAGCCAGGCGGAGCCGTACAACACCCAGGTGCCACCGCCGCCGAGAAGAAGAGCGACCACCGCCAGGATGACGATCGTACGAAGGCGCCGTCGTCTGAGGCGCCGGGCGGACGGCGGGCCGGACGACTCCTGTTGGCGTTTTCCGCGCTCGGCGGTAGTCGGTCCGGCCACCCTCACTGCCCTTTCGTCATACGGTCCTAACGGCGCGAGGCGATCGCCTCGTACACCATGCCGACGAGCAGCTCGTCGGCGTCCCGGCGGCCGAACTCGCTCGCCGCGCGGGACATCTCGTACAGCCGGTGCGGATCGGCGAGTACGGGCAGGACGTTCTGCTGTACCCACTCGGGCGTCAGTTCCGCGTCGTCGACGAGGAGTCCGCCGCCGGCCTTCACCACCGGCTGGGCGTTGAGCCGCTGTTCGCCGTTGCCGATGGGCAGCGGGACGTAAGCGGCCGGGAGTCCGACGGCGGAGAGTTCGGCGACGGTCATCGCGCCCGCGCGGCAGAGCATCATGTCGGCCGCGGCGTACGCGAGGTCCATCCGGTCCAGGTAACTTACCGGGATGTAGGGGGGCATCCCCGGCATCTGGTGCACCTGCGGCAGTTCGTTCTTCGGGCCGACCGCGTGCAGGATCTGGATTCCGGCCTGCTGGAGCCAGGGCGCGACCTGCTGGACGACTTCGTTGAGGCGGCGGGCGCCCTGCGAGCCGCCGGTGACGAGCAGTGTCGGCAGGTTCGGGTCGAGGCCGAACATGTGGCGGGCCTCGGGGCGGGCCGCGGCGCGGTCCAGGGTGGCGATGGAGCGGCGCAGCGGGATGCCGATGTACCGCGCGTCACGCAGCTTGCTGTCCGGGGTGGAGACGGCGACCCGGGCCGCGTACCGCGAGCCGATCTTGTTGGCCAGGCCCGGGCGGGCGTTGGCCTCGTGGATCACGATGGGCACACCCAGGCGCTTGGCCGCGAGGTAGCCGGGCAGCGCGACATAACCTCCGAAGCCGACCACGCAGTCGGCCTTGGTGCGCTCCAGGACCTGCTCGGCGGCCTTGATCGTGCCACGCAGCCGGCCCGGGACGGTGATCAGCTCGGGCGTGGGCTTGCGGGGCAGCGGCACCGCCGGGATCAGCGCCAGCTCGTAGCCGCGCTCCGGGACGAGCCGGGTCTCCAGGCCGCGCTCCGTGCCCAGGGCCGTGATCCCCACGGTCGGGTCCTGCCTGCGCAGGGCGTCCGCGAGGGCGAGCGCGGGCTCGATGTGGCCGGCGGTCCCCCCACCGGCGAGTACGACATGCACCGAAATTCACCGCTCTCCGGACGGACGCGCCCGTGGGGCACGCCGTCGCATCGTGTTCCATCTCCGGGGACTCCGACCGGACCCGGAGCCCCCGGCTCCCCGCTTTCTACCAAAGCGAGGTTGCCGCATCGCAAGCGCCGCCCGCGCAGCGGGCTCGTCGCGTGCGAAGGCGATCAGCAACCCGATGGCGAACATGGTCGGCAGCAGGGCGGACCCTCCGTAGGAGAACAGCGGGAGGGGCACTCCGGCGATCGGCAGCAGGCCGAGCACCGCACCCATGTTGATCACCGCCTGGGCGGTGATCCAGGTGGTCACGCCTCCCGCGGCGTACCTCACGAAGGGGTCCTCCGTGCGTCCGGCCACGCGGATACCCGCATAGCCTAGAGCCGCGAACAGGGCGAGCACCGACAGTGTCCCCGCGAGGCCCAGTTCCTCACCGGTGACCGCGAAGATGAAGTCGGTGTGCGCTTCCGGCAGTTGGCCCCATTTTTCCACACTCGCGCCGAGGCCCGATCCGAAGAGTCCGCCGGAGGCGAGGGCGTAGATGCCGTGCGCGCCCTGCCAGCACATGTCGTTCGGACCCGGGTCGGTGGCGGCGATGCACTTGAGGCGGGCGAGGCGGTGCGGGCTGGTCTGGATGGCGATGATGGCGAGGACGGCGGCGACCCCGAGCACGCCGGAGAACAGCCGGGTCGGCGCCCCCGCGAGCCACAGCAGCCCGAACAGGATCGCCGTCAGGATGATGGTCGTACCCATGTCGCCGCCGAGCATGATCAGCCCGAGCAGCAGGAACGTGACCGGCACCAGCGGCACCAGCATGTGTTTCCACTGGGTCAGCAGCTTCTTGTCCTGTTTGCGCGCGATCAGGTCCGCGCCCCACAGCACCAGGGCGAGCTTGCCGAACTCGCTCGGCTGGATCTGGAAGGAGCCGCCCAGGGAGATCCAGTTCTGGTTGCCGTTGACCGCCATCCCTATCCCCGGCACCTGCACCAGGACCATCAGGAAGACGGCACCGGCGAGGATCGGGTACGCCAGCGCCCGGTGCAGCTTCACCGGCATCCGGGAGGCCACGAGCATCAGGACGCCGCCGATGGCCGCGGCGAGGAACTGCTTGCGGAAGAAGTACGACCCCGGCAGCGACAGCTGGAGCGCGGTGATCTGGGAGGCCGAGTAGACCATGACCAGGCCGAGCACCATGATCAGCATGCTGCCGCCGAAGATCAGGTAGTAGGCGGTCAGCGGACGGTCCCAGGCCTTGCGCGCGCGTGTGTAGAACCGTTGGAACGGGTTCTCGCGCGCCGGCCGGGAGACGGCGGGACGGCGGGGTGCCCGCTGTACGGGCGGCCGGCCGGTACTGCTACCGGGCATCGGCGCCTCCCCTGAACCTCGGCCGTCCCACAGGCCCCTGTAGCGTCAGCCGTCCCACGCGTCCCTCCCAAGTTCCGCCCGGCGGGCGGCGCCGGGGTCAGGCTCCGAGTTCGCGGACCGCTGCCGCGAACGCGTCACCGCGCTGGTTGTAGTTGGTGAACATGTCCATGGAGGCGCAGGCCGGGGCAAGGAGCACCGTGTCGCCGGGCCGGGCAAGCCGCTTCGCTTCCGTCACCGCCTGGAGCATCGCCCCAGTGTCGGTCCGGTCGAGGTCGACCACGGGTACTTCCGGGGCGTGTCGCGCGAGGGCGTCACGGATCAGCGCACGGTCGGCGCCGATGAGGACCGCTGCGCGAAGTCGCTCCGCCGACCTGGCGACCAGCTCGTCGAAGGTCGCGCCCTTCGCCAGACCGCCCGCAATCCATACGATCGGTTCATATGCCGCCAACGACGCTTCGGCGGCATGCGTGTTGGTCGCCTTGGAGTCGTCCACGTACGCGACCCCGTCGAGGTCGGCGACGTGCTCGATGCGGTGGGCGTCGGGGCGGAAGGCGCGCAGACCGTCGCGGACGGCGGAGGCGGGTACCCCGAAGGCGCGCGCGAGGGCCGCCGCGGCAAGGGCGTTGGCGATGTTGTGCGGAGCCGGCGGGTCGACGTCGGCGACCTCGGCCAGCTCCTGCGCGTTCTTCTGCCGGTTCTCGACGAAGGCGCGGTCGACCAGAAGGCCCTCCACGACGCCGAGTTGGGAGGGTGCGGGGGCGCCGAGGGTGAACCCGACGGCCCGGCAGCCCTCCTCGACCTCGGCCTCGCGGACCAGGTCCTCGGTGGCCTTGTCCTCGACGTTGTAGACGCAGGCGACCCGATTGCCCTCGTAGATACGGCCCTTGTCGCGCGCGTACGCCTCCATGGAGCCGTGCCAGTCGAGGTGGTCGGGCGCGAGGTTCAGCACGGTGGCGGAGTCGGCGCGCAGGGACGGCGACCAGTGGAGCTGGTAGCTGGACAGCTCGACGGCGAGTACATCGAGATCGCGGTACGGCTCCTCGCCGAGGACGACGTCCAGCAGCGAGACGCCGATGTTGCCGACGGCGGCCGTGCGCAGGCCGGCCGCCGTGAGGATGGAGGCGAGCATGCGGACGGTGGTCGTCTTGCCGTTGGTGCCCGTGACGGCCAGCCAGGGGGCGGCATCGGGGCCGCGCAGGCGCCAGGCCAGTTCGACGTCGCCCCAGACCGGCACGCCCGCCCGCTCGGCCGCCAGGAACAGCGGCTTGTCGGGCTTCCAGCCGGGCGTGGTGACGATCAGCTCGGTGCCCTCCGGCAGGGTTGCGCCGTCGCCGAGGCGCACGGTGATGCCGAGCGCCTCCAGTTCGGCGGCCTGCTCACGCGCGCGTGCGTCGTCGCCGTCGTTGACGACCGTGACGACCGCCCCGCGCGCGTGCAGCACCTTGGCCGCCGGGACGCCGGACACACCGAGTCCGGCGACGGTGACGTGGGTGCCCCGGAAGTCGAAGGGTTCCGAGCTGGAGGTCACTTTTCCGCTGCCCATCCTGCGTAGAAGAGGCCCAGTCCGACGATCACACAGATGCCCTGGATGATCCAGAACCGGACCACCACCAGGACTTCGGACCAGCCCTTGAGTTCGAAGTGGTGCTGCAGTGGCGCCATCCGGAAGACGCGCTTGCCGGTGAGCCGGAAGGAACCGACCTGGATGACGACCGACATGGTGATGAGGACGAACAGGCCGCCCATGATGGCCACCAGCAGCTCCGTGCGGGAGAGGATGGCCAGACCCGTGAGCACACCGCCGAGGGCGAGCGAGCCGGTGTCGCCCATGAAGATCTTCGCCGGCGAGGTGTTCCACCACAAGAAGCCCAGGCAGGCACCCATGAGCGCGGAGGCGATCACGGCGAGGTCGAGCGGGTCGCGGACCTCGTAGCAGGCGGCCGGGTTCGTCAGGGTCTGCGCGTTGGCGCAGGACTCCTGGAACTGCCAGACACCGATGAACGTGTAGGCGCCGAAGACGAGCACGGAGGCGCCGGTGGCGAGACCGTCCAGACCGTCGGTCAGGTTCACGCCGTTCGACATCGCGAGGATCATGAACAGCGCCCAGACGACGAACAGCACCGGGCCGATCGTCCAGCCGAAGTCGGTGATGAACGACAGCTTGGTGGAGGCCGGGGTGTTGCCGCGCGCGTCGGCGAACATCAGCGAGAGCACGGCGAAGGCGATGCCGACGATCAGCTGGCCAGCCATCTTCGCCTTGGCCCGCAGACCCAGCGAACGCCGCTTGACGATCTTGATGTAGTCGTCGAGGAAGCCGACCAGGCCCATGCCGGACATCAGGCCGAGCACCAGCAGGCCGGAGTAGGTGGGCGGGTAACCGGTGATGAGCTTGCTCAGGAAGTACGCGGCGATCGTCGCCAGGATGAAGGCGATGCCGCCCATGGTCGGCGTACCGCGCTTGCTGGCGTGCTCGCGCGGGCCGTCGTCACGGATGTACTGGCCGTAGCCCTTGCGGGCGAGGAGCTTGATCAGCAACGGGGTGCCGACCAGCGTCAGGAAGAGGCCAATGACTCCTGAGAACAGGATCTGCTTCATCATCGGGCGGCAACCTCACCCTCGGCACCGGCTTCGAGCAACGCCTGGGCAACGCTCTCCAGCCCCACCGAACGGGACGCCTTCACGAGCACGACGTCGCCCGGGCGCAACTCGCTGCGCAACAGGTCGATCGCCGCCTGTGCGTCGGACACGTGCACCGACTCCTCACCCCACGAACCCTCGTTATATGCGCCCAGTTGCAGCCAGGAGGCCTCAATCCCCCCGACGGCGACGAGCTTGCTGACGTTGAGCCGGACGGCGAGCCGCCCGACGGCGTCGTGCTCGGCGAGCGCCTCGTCCCCCAGCTCGGCCATCTTGCCGAGCACCGCCCACGTCCGCCGTCCCTTGCCCATGGCCGCGAGTGCCCTCAGGGCGGCCCGCATGGACTCGGGGTTGGCGTTGTAGGCGTCGTTGACGATGGTCACGCCGTCCGGGCGCTCGGTGACCTCCATGCGCCAGCGGGAGAGGGTGCCCGCCTCGGAGAGCGCGAGGGCGATCTCTTCCGCGGACATGCCCAGCTCATGGGCGACGGCGGCCGCGGCGAGCGCGTTCGACACGTGGTGCTCACCGTACAGGCGCATGGTCACATCGCTTGCACCGGAGGGTGTGTGAAGCCTGAACGAGGGCTGTCCGCTGTCCGTGAGTCGCACGTTCTCGGCGCGTACGTCCGCTTCGGCCGACTCTCCGAAAAGGACCACCTTCGCCTTGGTACGGGGGGCCATGGCGCGGACCAGCGGGTCGTCGGCGTTGAGGATCGCGGCGCCGTCCTCCGGAAGTCCTTCGACGAGCTCGCCCTTGGCCTCGGCGATCTGCTCACGCCCGCCGAACTCGCCGATGTGGGCGGTGCCGACGTTCAGGACGAGGCCGATCTTCGGCGGGGTGAGGCCGGTGAGGTAACGGATGTGCCCGATGCCGCGGGCACCCATCTCCAGCACGAGGAACTGCGTCTCCTCGGTGGCCGACAGGGCGGTCAGCGGCAGCCCGATCTCGTTGTTGAGCGAGCCGGGCGTGAACACGGTCGGCGCCTTGTGCCGGAGCACCTGGGCGATCAGGTCCTTGGTGCTGGTCTTGCCGGCCGAGCCGGTCAGGGCGACGAGGGTCGCGCCGAGGCGGTGTACGACGTGCCGTGCGAGGGCGCCGAGGGCGGTCTGCACGTCCTCGACCACGACCGCGGGCAGGCCGACGGGGCGCGACGCCAGTACGGCGACCGCGCCCGCCTCGATCACCTGTGGTGCGAAGTCATGGCCGTCCACGCGCTCGCCGACGAAGGCGGCGAACAGGCTGCCGGGCACCACCTCGCGGGAGTCCCGGACCACCGGGCCCGTGACCTGGACGGACGGATCCGGTATGTCGTGCGTCTGCCCGCCGACGACTGCTGCGATCTCGGCGAGGGAGAGGGCGATCACAAGTTCATCCCCTGGGTCTTCTGGATTTTCATCCCTGGGTCTTCTGGATGGCTTCGCGGAGCACCTGGCGGTCGTCGAAGGGACGGACCACGCCGGCGATGTCCTGGCCCTGCTCGTGGCCCTTGCCCGCGACCAGCACGGTGTCGCCGGGGGCGGCGCGGCCCACGGCGGCGGCGATCGCTGCGGCCCGGTCCTCGAAGAGGAGCACCTCGCCGCGCTCGTGCGCGGGCACGGCGGCCGCGCCCTGGAGCATGGCCGCGAGGATCGCGAGCGGGTCCTCGGAGCGGGGGTTGTCGGAGGTCAGTACGGCCGTGTCGGCGAGCCGGGCCACGGCGGCGCCCATCGGGCCGCGCTTGGTCCGGTCGCGGTCGCCGCCGCAGCCGAGGACGACGTGCAGCCGGCCCTTGGTGACCTTGCGCAGCGCCTTGAGCACGGACTCGACCGCGTCGGTCTTGTGGGCGTAGTCCACGACCGCGAGGTAGGGCTGCCCTGCGTCCACGCGCTCCAGGCGGCCGGGGACGCCCGGTACGGCGGCGATGCCGTCGGCGGCGGTCTGCGGGTCGAGACCGGCGGCGGCGAGGGACACGACGGCGGCGAGGGTGTTCGCCACGTTGAAGGGGCCGGCGAGGGGCGAGCGGGCGTGGACGCGCTCGCCGTTCGGGCCGACGGCGGTGAACGTCGAGTCCATCGGGCCGACCTGGACGTCCTCGGCGCGCCAGTCGGCGTCGGGGTGGCCCTCGGCGGAGAAGGTCACGACCGGGACGGTGGCCTCCTTCGCGAGGCGGCGGCCGTACTCGTCGTCGGCGTTGATCACACCGAGTCTGCTGCGTTCCGGCGTGAACAGCTGCGCCTTGGCCCGGAAGTAGTCCTCCATGTCGGAGTGGAACTCCATGTGTTCCGGGCTGAGGTTCGTGAACACGGCGAGGTCGAAGACGCAGCCGTCGACCCGGCCGAGGACCAGGGCGTGGCTGGAGACCTCCATGGCGACCGCCTCGACCCCGCGTTCGCGCATGACGGCGAACAGGGCCTGCAGGTCGGTGGCCTCGGGGGTGGTGCGCTCGGACTTGATGCGCTCGTCGCCGATGCGCATCTCGACCGTGCCGACGAGGCCGGTGGCCTTCGCGGTGCGCATGCCGCCCTCGACGAGGTAGGCCGTGGTGGTCTTGCCGGAGGTGCCGGTGATGCCGATCTGGAGCAGGTCACGGCCCGGGTGGCCGTAGATCGTCGCCGCCAGTTCACCCATCCGCGCGCGCGGGTCGGCCACGACGAGGACCGGCAGTCCGGTCGCCGTGGCGCGCTCGGCGCCGGTCGGGTCGGTGAGCACGGCGGCCGCGCCGAGGCCGGCGGCCTGGGTGACGAAGTCGGCGCCGTGCAGCCGGGCCCCCGGGAGGGCGGCGTACAGGTCGCCGGGGCGGACGGCGCGCGAGTCGTGGGTGATCCCCGTGATCTCGGCGGAGCTGTCCGGAGCGGCGGCACCCAGCTGATCGGCCAGCTCCGCGAGGGGTGTGGCGGAGACCTGAACCGGTCGCGGCGGTCCCGGATATGTCACGGAAGCGCCCTTCTGGGTGGTTTGGGACTGATCAGCGTGTGGCACGGCGGTGAGCGTACCGGGCGCACCCGCTCCGGAGCGAAGCGAGGGGCGCAGGGCGCCGTGGTTCCCGGGGTCCGGGGTGATCGTTGTCACGGTTCGTTCCTGGTGTTCCGGTGTGCTGATCAGGGCTTGTAGTCGACGGGCAGGTTGGCGGCGGGCGCTCCGGTCGGCGGGACCTGGAGGGTCTTGAGGGCGAACTCCATCACCTGCTTGTAGATGGGTCCACAGATCTGGCCGCCGTAGTAGCTGCCGGCGGTGGCGTTCTGGATGGCGCAGTAGACGGTGATGCGGGGGTTGTCCGCGGGTGCGAAACCGGCGAACGACGAGGTGTAGCCGTGGTACTTGCCGGTGGCCGGATCCACACGGTTGGCCGTACCGGTCTTGCCCGCGACGTTGTAGCCCGGGATGCGGGCCTTGATGCCGGTGCCCTGCTCGTCGTCCACGACGGACTCCAGCATCTGGGCGACCGTCCTGGCCGTCTTCTCGCTGACGACCCGGGTCTCCTTGGGCTTGGCCGCGGGGGTGAAGCGCCCGTCGGCGCCCTTGGTGCCGCGCACCAGGGTCGGCTCGACGCGGACCCCGCCGTTGGCGATGGTCGAGTACACCGAGGCGGCCTGCACCGCGTTGATGGAGAAGCCCTGGCCGAAAGGGATCGTGTACTGCTGCGAAGTGGACCACTTCTGGTACGGCGCGAGGATGCCCGGGGTCTCGCCGGGGAAGCCGAGTCCGCTGTAGCTGCCGATGCCGAACTTGCGCAGGTACGAATAGAGGACCTTGTCGGCCTGCGCCTGCGTCCTGCCGAGCTGGCCGGTGGCGAGGATGGTGCCGATGTTGCTGGACTTGGCGAGGACGCCGTTCAGCGTGAGGTACCAGGTGTCGTGGTCGACGTCGTCGGAGAAGAGCCGGTCGCCACGGTGCAGCCGGTTGGGTACGACGACGTGGGTGAGCGGGGTGGCCGCGTTCTCCTGCAGCACGGCCGCCATGGACATCACCTTGGCGGTGGAGCCCGGCTCGAAGGCGTCCTGGACGGCCGCGTTGCCCAGGTCCGCGGCGTCCGCCTTGGACAGGTCGTTGGGGTCGAAGCCGGGCGAGTTGGCCATCGCCAGGATCTGCCCGGTCCGGGTGTCCTGGACGACCACGTAGCCGCGGTCCGCCCGGGACTTCCTCACCTGCTGGGTGATGGCGTTCTGCGCGGCCCACTGGATGTCGCGGTCGATGGTCAGCTCGACGTCGGCGCCGGACACGGCCGGGGTCTGCGTCGACCCCGCCGTGGGCACCTCGCGCCCGCCGGACTGGGCGTACCGGATCTCGCCGTCCTTGCCCGACAGCTGCTTGTTCAGCTCCTGCTCGATGCCGCCGGCGCCCCGGCCGTCGGCGTTGACCCAGCCCAGTATCCCGGCGGCGAGGTCGCCGTTGGGATACACGCGCTGGCTGCTGGGGTCGGCGAAGACGCCGGCGAGGACGTTGACGGTGTGCTTGTCCGTCTGCGCCTTCGCGGTGAGCGCGCTGCGCAGGTCCTTGATCTGCTTCCAGACCTGCGGGGTCTGCCGGGTGGCGAGCCGGGTGTAGCGGGAGTTCCTGTTCGCGGGCCGCAGCTTCTGCACCAGCGTGGCCTGGTCCTGCCCGAGGATCGGCGCGAGCAGCGCCGCGGCCTGCTCCGGACCGTCGTCGATCTTCAGCTGTTTCTCGCTGAACATCGTCGGGTCGGCCGTGATGTCGTAGGCGTCCTCGCTGACGGCCAGGGAGACGCCGTTGCGGTCGGTGATCCCGCCGCGCTCGGCGGTCAGGGTGTGCACGACGTACCGGTTCTGGTCGGCGCGGGCGGCGTACTCACTCGCGTCGACGGCCTGGACCTGGAACAGCCGTACGACGAAGGCCGTCAGCACCAGGGTCAGGGTGAGGCTGACCAGGCGCAGCCGGGGCCGCGGGCTGCCGAGCCGGAGCTTCTGCTGGACGAGCGGCCGCGCGCCGCTGGGGCGGCGGGCCGGCCGGGCACCGGAGCCGGCCGGCCGCCGCGCGGCATTCCCGGGCCGGGCCGGCCTCGCCGGTCCGGGCACTCGACGGCGCGGCGGTTGCCTGTCGGTCACTTCCGTCACCTGCCGGGGGTCGGGGTGGAGGCGGGCTGGGGGGTGGGGGGCGGCGGTACGGCCGCCGCCGGGTCCGCG
>NZ_MLYN01000047.1:0-108242 GCF_001866675.1 Streptomyces sp. MUSC 14 | reverse complement strand
GTTGAGTTCTGACCAGTATGGGTGGGCGGTGGGTGCCTGTGGGGGCGGGGCTGTGTGGGGGGGGGCTTGGGGGCAGTGCATTCCGTCCGTCGTAGTCGGTGACCGGTTCGACGCGGCAGTGCGTCAGGACGTGTTCGCTCACGGTGTACACCAACGGAGGCCGCTGCGGCCTTGACTGCCTGGTCGGGATCAAGTTCGGCGTTGTGATACGCGTCCGCGTCGGGCATCGCGAGCAGAGCGAATCGGCGGCGGTTCGAGGGTGCTGGCCGGCGCGGCCGTTCGATGGTGACAGGGATGTCCCCGGTTTCGAGGAGGTACTCGTGCCGGCAGCTTGCGCCCAGCTCCTGCGGCGGGTGGGGCGCAGCCGCGCCGAGCGCCTCGTGCAGCGTGGTGAGCAGCTCGTGTCGTATGACTGTGGCTGTCTGGCCCGTCGCTTTTCCTGAAACGGCGGGCACGACTTTTGCCCGGACGCAGGTATGCCTTCCGCCGGCCAGACGAAGACGGTTCGGGCCGGGCTGGGCCGGGCGGGTGGGGACGACCCAGCGTGCGGCCAGGGCGGCCACCGGAACCGGGGCTGTTCCTCACGTGCCGCCCGGTGGCCCGGCCGTGCTGCGGCTCCTGCTGCCGGCCGGTACACCGGCGCCCTCCGCGACGAACGCCGTACTACGGCACACCGGTCCGGGGCACGCCCCCTGAGTGCGGGCTCGGTTCAGTCCGACAGTCCGGCCAGCAGGCTGCGGCGTGCGGAGTCCACGTGCTCCTCGGCCAGGCGGGCCAGGGTGCGGCGGTCGCCGGAGCGCAGCAGCGCGGCCAGTTCCCGGTGCTCGTCGACCACGCGTGCGCGGTAGTGGTCGTAGCCTGCGTCCGCGCGGCGCAGCTGGAAGAGGTGCAGCTGTGAGCGGATGGCCTGCCAGGCGGTCGTCAGCCTGCCGTTCCCCGCAGCGGCGTAGATCTGGTCGTGGAAGGCGATGTCCAGCACGACCAGGCGGCGGGCGTCGGCGGTTCCGGCGATCTCGGCTGCCATGTCGGCGACCAGCTGGTCCAGCCGGGACAGCTGCTCCGGTGTGGCGGTACGCCGCGCGGTGGTGGCGGCCAGCCGGTCCAGCGCGGCACGCAGCGTGTAGACCTCCTCCACGTCCTCTGCTGTTACGTCGATGACCGTGGTGCCCCGGTGCCAGCCGCCGCGCACCAGCCCTTCTCGTTCCAGCTGCGCCAGACCCTCGCGAACCGAGCCCCGGCTCACGTCGAGGCGTGCGGCCAGTTCCACCTCGCGCAGCGCGGCCCCGGGCGGGAAGTGCCCGGAGAAGATGGCCGCTCGCACGAGATCGGCGGCTGCGTCGGCCAGCCCGCGGCGGGGCGCTTTCGGTAGTGCGGATGACATGCCTTGATGTTGACATCGAGACATCTCTGGCGTCACGCGTTCCGGCTGATGTTTTAATGTTGACATTGAGACATTGGTCGGAGCACGCTGCTCCGGTCAGCGAGCCCACCGGAGAGGCCCCGCAATGTCCCACCGCCCCGCCATGCACCTCGCCATACCCGTCGACGACCTGGCCGCCGCCCGCCACTTCTACGGCCGGGTGCTTGGCCTGCCCGAGGGCCGCAGCAGCGATCACTGGGTGGACTGGAACCTCGAAGGGCACCAGCTGGTGACCCACCTGGTGCCGAGCGCTCCGCGGCCGGCGGGTACCAGCCTGGTCGAGAGACACACGGTGCCCGCCCCGCACTTCGGCCTGCTGCTGGACGAGCCGCGCTTCCACGAGTTCGCCGAGCGGCTGCGCGCCGCCGGGGTGCAATTCGACATCGAGCCGCACCGCCGCTTCCCCGGCGAGCCCGGTGAGCAGTGGACCATGTTCTTCCGGGACCCGGCCGGCAACGCCCTGGAGTTCAAGTCCTTCCGTGACGAGTCCATGGTGTTCGCCCGATGAGGGGCGTACTCGTGACGGGTGGCTCGCGCGGCATCGGGCGGGCAGTCGCGCTGGCCTTCGCCGAAGGCGGCGACCGCGTCGCGGTTCAGTACGCCGGCCGCCGCTCGGACGCCGAAGAGACCCTGCGGCAGCTGCCGGGCGAAGGACATACCCTGCTCCAGGCAGACCTGGGCGAGCCCGACGCGGCTGAGCGGCTGGTAGCCGACGCGGTGACTGCGCTGGGCGTTGTGGATGTGCTGGTGAACAACGCGGCCGTCGCGCCCACGGAAGACACCCGGCACCGGGTCTCAGAGACCCCTTTGGCTGACTGGCAGCGGATCTGGCGCCGCATGGTCCAGGTCAACCTGCTCGGCGCGGCCGACCTGAGCTGGGCCGTCGCCCGCCACCTCATCGACCGCGGCGCGGGCGGAGCGATAGTGAACATCGGATCACGCGGTGCGTTCCGAGGAGAACCGGACGTCCCGGCCTACGGGGCGACCAAAGCCGCACTGCACGCCCTTGGCCAGTCGTTGTCCGTGGCGCTTGCCCCGCACGGCATCGCCGTCACCTCGGTCGCGCCCGGGTTCGTGGCCACCGAGCGGCAGGCGGCACAGCTGTCCGGATCAGAAGGCGAACGGCTGCGGAGGGAAAGCCCGTTCGGCAGAGTCGGCACCCCGGCTGAGATCGCTGCCACGGTCCACTTCCTGGCCTCTCCCGCAGCAGCCTAGACCTCGGGAACCATCGTCGACCTCAACGGCGCGTCCTACCTCCGCACATAACCCGCCGGCGACCGGCGAGGAAATGCGGACATGGCGTCGCCGGTGAGCACGATGTGGTCGGCGGCGGTTGATGGGGCTGTTTTACGTTTTCCGGAATCGCCCCCACTGGTGGTCGCGAGGAACCGGGCGAAGCAAGCCCGTTCGACGAGTTCGGCGGCGTGGCGGGCACCCGGGATGTCACCCCCCGGCGCGCCTGCCCGGTCCGGAGTTCTTCTCCCGCCCCGTCGGATCTTACGAGTTCACGCGCCGTATCTTGAAAGGGAAGCCCCGGACATCAGCACTGTCTCCGACGGCCTGGACCGCAGCTCAAGGGCACCGACCGGCAGCCGAATTGCCCGGCGTCTCGAAGCGCACCGTCGAGCGCCACGTGAAGGACCAGATCCGCCGGCCCGGCGCCGACCTCACCCAGCGCCTGGCCGACGCCGTACACACCCGCTGGCAACCACGGGTGCGTGAGCAGGTCCGCCGCCAGGCCGCCACCAGCACGGGCCTCGCCACCGAGACTCGCGCCCGCTTCGGCCCCACCGCCCCGCCACCCGCCTACGCGGCCCGTCTGTTCGACGGCCAGCAGGCTGGCGACCGGGCCTACCTGCGCCGCCGGGGTGTCCGCTGCACCATTCCGAGCAAGGCCGACCAACCGCGCAACCGTAAGAAGCAGGGTTCCTCCGGTGGCCGGTCACCGGAAATCGATCCGGTTGATGACAGAGCGCGGCACGCGGTTGAATGCGGCATCAACCTTTGAGAGGCACCGTGCCGTTGCGACGACATTCGACAAGCTCACGGTCCGCCATGCGGCGACTGTACTTCTCGCGGCCATCAACGAGTCGCTGAAGTCCGTTGCGCCTACCGTTCGCGGAACACCTGAGGTGGAGCGAAGCGGCGCGTTACCTGCCGATCGAACCGTCAGCCTGCTCACGGAGGATGTCGGCGTGGCTCCGCATGGCGAGCCGTCTCTTCGATCATGTGCGCCAGCGCCCACCGCATCGATCGCATGATGCCCGCTTCACCTGCCGCCCGAGCACACGGAGAGATTCATGCCGAAGTCCGAGTGCTCGACATCGGCACATCAAAGCCCTGCACTTTCGCGGCCACTGCTTCGCGGACGTGGTTCAAGAACGCGAGCAGCGTCGATTTCTCGTCGGAGTTGCTCTCAGGACGGCCCAGGTCGCGGCGCTTCTGTGCCTCTGTCATCGAGGCGCACTAGCATGATCCACTGTCGAAACCCTCCCCAGGTCACGCTGGATTCGCGGTCGAGGCCGACCGTTACCGCACTGTCCCGGGCTGCGCGGCAGGTAGCCGTTGTGTGATCCGATTGAACAAGTCCGTCAGCGGCTCGCTGACGTCCTGGCCGAACTCAGACAGCCCGTAGGTGACTTGGGGCGGCGTCGTCGGCTCCACCTTCCGCCAGATCAGACCGTCCTGGACCAGCGCGCGCAGGGTCTGGGCGAGCATCTTCTCGCTGATGCCCTGGATGCTGTCGCGCAGTTCGTGGAACCGGAGGTCGTTGCTCCGCAAGGAGATCAGCACCCAGACACCCCACCTGCTGGTCACGTGGTCGACCACGTCTCGCGCGGGGCAGTCGGTGTGAAACACCTCATACCGATGGCCCGCCTCGGTCTGCGTCAGCTGCGCGCCTTCCCTCATGTCCGGAGCTTACCTCCGGGTATGTTCTTACGAAAAGTAAGCCCGACTCCTAGCGTCAGTTACCGCAGTGCACAACGGACCAGGAGCTGAACATGATCGTGGTGACCGGGGCTACCGGGAATGTAGGCCGACCCTTGACGCAGGCCCTGACCGAGGCGGGCGAGCAGGTGACGGCGGTGTCGCGGCACGCGGTGGCGATGCCGGACGGAGTCCGGCATGTGGCGGCCGACCTGGCCGAACTGGCAAGCCTCACACCCGCGTTGGCCGGAGCGAAGGCGCTGTTCCTCCTGCTGTCCGGCGACCTGCACGCCCCCGACGCCAGGCCGGCCGACATCATCGGCCTGGCCGCGGCCAGAGGGGTCCGCCGGGTCGTCCTGCTGTCTTCACAGGGCGTGGCGACCAGGCCGCTCGGCCCGTCGCGGGTCGCGATGCGCGCGGTGGAGGACGCGTTGCGGGAGTCCGGCCTGGACTGGGTCGTCCTGCGCCCGGGCGGCTTCGCCTCCAACGCCCTGGCCTGGGCGGAGTCCGTCCGTACGCGAGGGACGGTCGCCGCGCCCTTCGGCGATGTGGGGGTGCCGGTCATCGACCCGGCGGATATCGCCGAGGTCGCGGCGGCCTGCCTGCTGGACGACCGGCATACCGGCGGGGTGTACGAGCTGACCGGGCCAGAGGTGATCACGCCGCGTCAGCAGGCGGAGACGATCGCCTCCGCGCTCGGCTCGCCGCTGCGATTCCACGAACTCACCCGCGACGAGGCCAAGACCATGATGACCCAGCTCGTGCCGGTGGAACTCGCCGACGACACCCTGGACATCATCTCCGCCCCGACCCCGGCCGAACTGCGGATCAGCCCGGACGTGCAACGAGTCCTCGGCCGCGCCCCACGCACCTTCAACCGCTGGGTCGCCCGCAACATCGCCGTTTTTCGCTGAGACACAACTCAACTGAAGCACCCTGGCAGCCTCGTGCGGCTGCACGAGGCGCCCACCTCCGTAGCCGGCCTCGGGGAACATCGGTACAGCCATCGCGCCGCTCCGCCGGCGGTGGTGGTGCGCAGGGCGACCGTGTTGGCAACGGCTTCGTCGTCGAGGGGGGAGGGGCGACAGATCAGTGCCGGAGGCGAGGCGGTAGCCGACAGTGTGTCCGCGGGCGCTGTCGACGGGGTAGCCGATCGCGCGGAGGCGGTCGATGTCGCGGCGGACGGTGCGGACGGTCACTTCGGGGCGTTCGGCGAGGCCGGTGCCGGACCATTCCCGCCGGGTCTGGAGCAGGGACAGTAGCCGGAGCATGCGGGCGGGCATGTCACGCGTCATGAAATCCATGAAGCGCGTGTCAAACGACACCTCCTGTCCCGAATGACTCCTACCGTGAACGGCGTCCCCGCAGAGCGAACGAGGAGATTTCTCCCATGAAGATCGCTGTTCTCGGTACCGGTGGCGGTGCCCGCGCCCACATCGCCCGCCTCGCCGGACTCGGTCACGAGGTCCACGTCGGCACCCGTGACCCGCAGGCCACCCTGGCCCGCACGGAACCGGACACGATGGGCACCCCGCCGTTCAAGCCGTTCCTCGCAGATCACCCCGGCATCGAGCTGCACACCTTCGGTGACGCGGCGGCGGCCTCCGGCCGTCTGGTGATCAGCGGCATCGACGGGCACAACGCCGTCGCCGCCCTGACCCGCATCGCCGACCAACTGACCGACAAGACGCTGATCGACTACGCCGTGCCGTTCGTGTACCAGCACACCGCAGAGCATCCCTGGCCCACGCCGTGGGGGATCATGCCGAGGCTGGACCCGTGCGACACCGACAGCCTCGCCGAGCAGATCCAGCGCGCCCTGCCCGAAACGAAGGTCGTCAAGTCTTTCGTCACCCAGGAGCAGACCACCGTCGTGAACCCGAAGACCGTCGGCAATGGTGACCACACCATGTTCGTCGCCGGCGACCACATGGATGCCAAGCAGCAGACCACCGACCTGCTGACGTCCTACGGCTGGAGCGACGTGCTCGACCTGGGCCCGCTGGTGTGCGCCCGCGGCATGGAGATGTACGCCCACATGCACTCCGCCATCGGCTTCGGCCTGGGCCAGCAGTTCGGCGGCCACTTCGGCATCAGAGTCGTGCGCTGACCCGCACCCCGATGACCGAGAAGACGGACGGGACGGAACAAGGGACACCCTCATGACGAACGGGAACTCCGGCCCGATCGCCGGGAAGTCGTCTGCCACGCCAATTCACACCCCGCACGTGGCCGGGGGAGGAACTGCCCTTCCACAGGAACCTCGCGATCGACGACGTGCCAGCGGCGGAGCTGCGACTCCTGGAACTGGACGCCACCGAACCCGGCCACCCAGCCCGGCGGCAAGCACTGGACCGTCCTGCTGGATCCCTCCGGCCGGCTCCTCCCCAGCCACCCTGCCCACTGACCCGTACGCACCCATGACGACCCTGCCCCGCATCACGGCCGACCAGCGCCGGGCCCGCCTCACCCGCCGCCACCTCTTTGCAGCGTCCGCAGCCCCCGAGTGACGGCCGAGCCCCTGGCTGGCCTGCATGCCACCGGCTCGGCGACCGTCTCCGTCGCCGCGGCCGCCCGCATGCACGCCCCCCAAGCCATCGATGCCGCGCTCCACGACACTCCGGCCGGCCCCATGCGGGCGGCAGGCCAGAGCCGGAGCGCATACGGTGCATGCGCTCCACCATGCTCGTCGTACCCCGGTCGCTCGCCCGGGCGATCTTGTCAGCCACCGCCGCCACGAACACCGGGCGCCACCGCACCGACGCCCGGACCGCGTTGCGCGATGCCCTCGGCTGGGACGAACGCCGTCACACGGCCGACGAAACAGGCCGACCTCGATGCCCTGACCGACCGCGGGGAGGTGACCGCCGCCCAACTCGCCGCCGACATACCCGATCTGCGCGAGCAGATCCCTGTCTTGTCCGGCAGGCTCCACCAGTCACGGCAACGCGCCAGCTCCCACGTCCTGGTCGTGCTGGGGGCGGAGGACCCGTATCCGCGGCTCCCGACCTGCCTGCTCCAGGCCCTGGGCACAGTTCCGCTGGACTTCCGCCCGGCCCCTCACCCGCATCGCTGTCGCGGACGCGAAGACCAGCCCGGCCCGCCACTACCTCAAAGCATTCGGCCCGGTCACCGTGGATGACGCGAGGTGGTGGACCGGCTGGAGGCCCACCGACACCCGCACGGCCCTGGCCGCCACCGGCGCCCAGGCCGCCGAACTCGACGAAGGCGCCGGCAACCTCCTGCTACCACCTGCCCGAAGACCTCGACACGACCCGGGCCGCCCCGGTCGCGCCCGAGCCGTCGGCTGCGCTGCTGCCCGGTCTCGATCCCGCCGCCATGGGCCGGCGGCACCGCGACTGGTACCTCGACCCCGACCACACCGCGACTCTGTTCGACCGCAACGGCGACACCGAGCCCACCATCTTCTGTGAGGCCCGTACAGCCATCGAGATGGAGACCGCCCGCCTGGCCGCGTTCCTCGGCACAACCCGGGTCACCCCTGCTACCGCACCTCCCTCGAACGCCACTCGGCCACGGAACGCTCCGCCTGACTCCCGGCCCGGAAGGGGGCTCCATGGCACCCGAGCCAGGGTGCCCGGAGCCGTCGCGCCGCTCCTCGACAAAGGGGTTGCTGATGAGTGCGTAGGTGTGGGTGTTCCGGCGGGTCTTGTCCGTGCTGCTTGTGTTGGTGTGTTTGCCTTGCGGCTGTGCTGCTGGATGTCTTCGCCGTGCGGCGGGTAGCGGGTGGCGGGGTGTGGGTGTTGCGGGGTGTCGGTGGGCTGTGCTCCGGAGGCTGTGTGTTGTTTCGCCGTTGCGTGTCGAACGTCCTCGTACCCTTTCTCTGCTCGCTCTTGCTTCTCGCGCCGGGTGTCTGGCCCGGTGGGCGCGGGACGGGGTTTCCCGTCGGGGTCGTGCGGCACGGTGTGTGCGTGCCGACTGCCGGCCGTTCTGCTGCCGGTTCGCTACGGGGGAGGCGGTTCATGGTTGCGGCGGCCAGCCCGCTGGCGGTCTCTGCGGGCTGTGAGGTGCTGTGGCGCGGGGGTACCGCGGCGGATGCGGCGGTGGCCGTGCAGGCGGTGCTGGCGGTGGTCGAGCCGCAGTCGTCCGGCCTGGGCGGGGGCACCCAGATCCTCTACTGGGACGGCGGGCGCCGTCGTGTCCGTTTCTTCGAGGGGCTCGCTCAGGCGCCTGCCCTGACCACCAGGGGACTGCACCTGCCCACCGCGCACGAACAGCGCCTGGGCATCCGGGCTTTTGATTCCGGTGTCGAGCACACCGGGCGCGCGGTCGGGGTTCCCGGCACGGTGAGGGTTCTCGGCCTGCTCCATCACCGGTTCGGCCGCAGGCCCTGGGGTTCTCTCTTCGACGCGGGCGGGCGGCTGGCTGCCCGCGGCTTTCCGGCAGGCCGCTACCTCCACGACATGGCGGGGGAGGGCTGTGCATACGCCGACGTGCGGGCCCTGTACTGCCCCGGCGGGCGGCCCGTGCCGGCCGGAGCCAGGCTCGCCAACCCTGAGCTTGCCCGGGTCCTGCACGAGGTCGCAGCCGGTGGAGCCGACGCCTTCTACGCACCACACGGCGGGATCGCACCTGCCCTGGTGGCGGGTGCCGCGCGCGGCACCCTCAAGCCCGGTACCGACAGCCGGGGGCCTGCGGTGATCCCTTCACTCATGACGGTGCGGGACATGGCGGACTACCGGGCCCGCGAGCGGACTCCCCTGTGCCGCCAGGCCCTGGGCTACCGAGTGTGCACGGCCCCGCCGCCGGCCTTCGGCGGCATCGACGTCCTCGGCATCCTGGCACTGGCCGGCCGCGAGGGTATTGCCGCACGGGCGCCCGGCTCGCTCGGTCACGCTCATCTGCTGATCGAATCCGGACGGCTGGCAGGCGTGGACGCACGGGCGTGCGCAGGAGACCCGGACTTCGGTGACATCCCCGTGGCCGGGCTCCTGTCACCTGCCTACCTCGACCGGCGGGCCGCACTGATCTCCCCGACCACCGCCGTCCACGGCGTACGCCCCGGACGGTGCACCGCCACAGCCCCCGGCACCGTCAGCAACGACGCCACCAGCCACGTGAGCATCGTGGACGGATACGGCAACGCCCTGTCCATGACCACCACGGTGAACCAGAACTTCGGCTCCGGACTCCTCGTCCGCGGCATGGTCCTCAACAACGCCCTCACCAACTTCGCACCCCCGGGCACGGGCGGCCACAACCTCATGGAGCCGCACAAACGCCCCACCACCTCGATGGCCCCCACCCTGGCCTTCACCCCACAGGGC
Organism: Streptomyces sp. MUSC 14; assembly: GCF_001866675.1. NCBI lineage: Bacteria > Bacillati > Actinomycetota > Actinomycetes > Kitasatosporales > Streptomycetaceae > Streptomyces > Streptomyces sp. MUSC 14. Next base: position 98,606 of record NZ_MLYN01000047.1, on the reverse strand, counting down.
AGGCCACGCCTGGTGGCCGGCTCGGCAGGCGGCGGCCCCATCCCCGACTACGTGGCCCACCAGATCCTCGACACCCTCATCCACCACCTCGACCCGCGCACAGCCCTCGCACACGGCCATGTCAGCGGCCAGACCACCACGGACCACTGCAACGGCCTGCGCGACGTCCGCTCCGACGTGGAACAGGGCACCGGAGCCGAGCGCTTCCTGCCGGGACTCCGCGCCTTGGGCCACCCCTGCGCAACGGCGGTACCGCTGCGCAGCGGAGCCGCCCTGATCGAGATCACCCCTGGCGGCGCACTCCTGGCGGCCGCCGACCCCCGCAGGGACGGCGCCGCCGCAGGAGACTGACACTTACCGGTTGACGTCGGGCCCCGTGTCGTACGCGGTGGAGTCTGGCCAGATCTCGGAGGCAGCGAGGTGGGGGCACCCGGCCTGTCGGCTGCCGCAACCGCAACTGTGCTCATTTCTGCGAACGCGCATCGCGGTACCAAACGATCTCGTGGGCGAGGACGTCGACGTCAGCCGGTCCGGCGGGCAAGACTCCTCGTGAGCTGGCGTCCAGCGACGCGATCCGCGCGGTCAAGTACCGTGCCAGGTCAAGGGAGTCCCTGCAGTTGACGGCCGCGAGCAGGTTGGTGGTTCCCGTGGTGTGGGCCACGAGCGGGACTTCGGGATGGTCAGCTATCGCGGAGGCCACGGCGGTGAGCTGGGAGGGGCGCACGGCTGCCCACAGGCGGGCTTCGGCACGGAAACCGAGGGCGGCCGGCGGGATGTCGACGAGGAAGGTGAGCACCCCGGACTGGCGCAGGACGGTGAGTCGGCGTCGCACGGTCGATTCGGACCAACCGGTCGCGGCCTCGAGTTCGGTGTGGCTCGCCCGTCCGTCTTGCGACAGGAGTTCAAAGAGCGGGCGGTCCGCGGGTTCCAGGGTGACGGCGGTGGCTTCGGCGGGCGGCGGGGTGAGCAGCGCGGCCTGGCCGGGGGTGAGACGGGCGGGCCCGGCCCAGTTGTTGGGCAGGGCGTAGTTGCCGAGCAGGAGGTGGGCGGAGACGGCGGTGATGCGGCTGGTTCCGGGGAGCTTGTGGCATGAGCACCTTTGCCCTGTGCGCGGGCTCGCTGACCTACGTCGTGACGCTGGCCGGCGAAGAGGGCTGGACCTCGCCCGCGGTGCTGAGCCTGCTGGCGCTCGCCGCACTCGCCCTTGTCGTCTTCGCTCGCGTCGAACTGCGCAGCCCCGCGCCGCTGCTGGACGTACGGCTGTTCGCCCGGGCGTCCTTCTCGGCCGTGATGATGTGCGTGGTCGCCTCCAGGCCGCCTTCGCGGCGCTCGTGTACACCTCGGTGTGGCTGCAGTCGGGGCTCGGCCTGGGACCGGTACGCGCCGGGCTCGCGCTCATGCCCCTCGCGCTGGCCTCCTTTGCCACCTCACTGATCAGTGGGCGCAGGCTGCACGGGAAGTCTCCGCGCCTCATCCTCGCCACCGGCCTGCTGCTGAGCGGGATCGGTTGTGCCCTGCAGAGTGGGCTGGACGCGGGCTCGTCCGCCGGCTCCCTTGTGGTAGGGCTGGCCGTGACCGGTGTCGGCGTGGGGTTGACGGGCCCGGCGATGGGAGCCGCGGTCTTCGCCGCGCTTCCGCCGGAGCGGGGAGGCATGGCCGCCGGAGCCATGACCACCTTCCGGCAACTGGGGCAAACCCTGGGGGTCGCGGTCTTCGGCGTACTGTTTCAGCAAAGCGGCGTCGCTCTGGCCGAGGCCCTGAACCGGGTCCTGATCGCCGCCGCGGCGGCCGGGATCATCGGCTCCGCACTCGCCTGCATTTTCGTGCCGAAACCGGCAGCGGCGAACCCGTCGGTACGTGCCCGCTGCGACCTCACGGACTCCCGCTGAACCCATGGCGAGCCGCCTCGTCAGGCGGCTCGCCGGTACGTGTCGCTGCCTGGCGCGTCGTCCCCGAGCGGGTGAAGCCGACGTCCGACTTCGGGTCGTAAGCATCGGGCCGGATGCCCAGCCCGTGCGTGACGTACGCACCGAACTGCTGGATGTACGCGGTCAGGACGAGGAAACCTGGGCAAGGTCTTTCGGCTCCAACGCCCTTCCCTCCTCCAGGAGAGCCACTTCTGCTGATCGCCCGGCATGCCTGCCTTGCCTGTCGCCTCCGCCTGCCCGATATCGCTGACCGCCTCGCAAAGGCATCGACTGACGAAGATGGCGCATGGTCAGAAGACCCCCTACCAGGCCTCGATGCGCGCAGACCTTGCTGCATGCGGCCTAGGGGTTGTCCAACGCGGGTGTACCTCTGCCTGCCGTTCGCAGCCGTCCCGGCAGCCCTCCGTCGTTCACGACGCTGGCGGATGCCCAAATCGACGCACTGTCCTGCCAGTTGCCAACTGAGACCGGGGCGCCACCGCCCCGCTGGTCGGTCGTACCCGGAACTTGCCCATGAGGCCATGTCTCGCGGCATCGCCTCGCCCCTGGCCGCCTACGACGTCCACCGCGCCCGCGAGTTCGGCCGCACCGAACCACGCACCCGCCTCGGCCCGTTCACGACTTTTGGCCACCCAGGTCATGAGCCAAGAACCGTACGCCACCACATACCGGCACACCCCTCCTCGCTCAACCAGGTGGAGAGCTACTTCTGCTCGGTCGAGGCGAACAGCGTGACCCCGTGGGGGAGACGGCCGCCACTGACAGCCGTCTCCCGAGCGCGCCTCACCTGCGGCTGAGTGGGGGTGAGGCTCTGGCTGAGCGTCGTGTGATCGACGGTTCGCCGCATGTCCAGGTCGACGGCGAGGCGCTGGGCACCGCGTACAGCCTGTCTGGTCTGGATACTGATGGGTGCCCGTCACCCGTTCGGACCACAGCAGTCGCTGCCGCGCGTGAGTGCGGGTTCGCTGGCCGTGGGCACCGACTCGTAACCCGGGGCCTCTCAGCACCGCCAAGCGAAGGGAACGTAGCCATGTCCACAGGCAAGATCGAGGAGTTCAACCAGGCGCAGGGCACGGGCCGCATCAAGGACGACGACGGCCCGAAGCGGCACTTCTCTCGGGATGACGTTCCCAGTCCCGCAGAGAGGACGAACCTGCGCCAGGGGGACAAGGTGGAATTCCAGGTCGACGCCGAAGACGGGCACGCGGCCAAGGTCCGGAAGGCTCGTTGAGTCCTCGGAACGGCGTGCGGCAGGCACCACCCCGGAGGTGAGCGGGTGGTGCCTCGGTGGGCTTCCGGATCACGTAGAACGGCCGCGGTCGTTCCGGACGGGCAGGCGCCTCGTGCGAAGTGTTCAACGGCCGTCCGTCCAGGTCCAGCCGCGAGTGAGCAGGACGAGCGTCTCCGCCGTCACCACCCACGACGGTCCTGACTGAGACGACCGGGCACACAGACCGCAGCCCCCACAGCCTGCAAGAACCCACCGGACTTCCCTCCGTATCCGTATGGCCGGATCATGTCCTGAGGCGCTGTTCGCGTCACGATCCGCCACCGGGTCGGGGATGCTGGGCCGCGCCACATGAACGGGGTCGTTACGACCAGTTGTGACGGGTCCGGATTTCGGCTCGTCGGGAACCGCCGAAAAATTGATGAATGGCGGGGCAACGGCGTTCCCGTGTTCTCCCTCTGACAGGTTGCGATTGGTGCACTGATCCGGTGGCTACAGGCCGAGGAACGGCCTCGTTTCCTCCGTCTCTTCGATGCTGCCAAGCACAAGACCATCCGTAGGGGGAGACAAACGATGGGTGCTCTCAACCGGCGTGCTGCGCGTGCGGCCGCCGTTGCGGCAGTCGGCATAACGGCGCTCGGGCTGAGTGCGGTCACGGCTTCCGCGAAGGTCAGTTACGACTTCAAGGCGAGCCCGCACACCGTCAGGGTCGGCGCGGGCGTCCATGTGAAGGGGGATGCCGCGAACGACAGCGATGTCCTTCAGAAGTTCTGTGTGCAGCAGCGGCAGGGCAAAGGGCCCTGGCGCACGGTGAGGTGCGCTCACGGAGGCATCGGCCGTGGTGGCGCAGTCGATACCTGGGTACAGGCGAAGCACCGAGGCACGCTGCAGTTCCGGGGCGCGCTCTACGAGGCGGACTTCGGCTCGAACAAGCTCCGCCTGCAAATGGCCGGGCCGGCCGAGACCGTCAGGGTGCGCTGACCGCCGAGCCACACCCGAGGGCACCGGGCCTCATCCGGAGGCCCGGCGGTCCCGAGCACTGTCATGGGAAGGACCCGGCGGCGCTGTCATCGGCCGGGCGACCGCCGGACGGGGGCCGGTCGCGCCTGCGCCTGCGTGGGTGGTGTCGATGATCCCGGGCCGGCCGGACTCGATCGCGGTCGCGCTGGAGACCGGCCGGACCATACGGACGGTGGTGCTGGACCGCGGTACGACCGGAGCCTGAGAAGACCTTGTTGCGGCGACCATGGTCCAGCTGCGGCGAGGTCGTCGAGGAACTCGTCGCCACCGGCAAGCGGCGTCCGGGCCACCAGGAGGTCCTGGTCGTGCTGGACACCGGAAAAGACGCGCCATGTCGTGTCCTCCAGCGCCTGCCGGGAGCCGCGTTCCTGACCGCAGGCCGCGTCAGCGGTCACCCGGGCGATCGGCAGCGCGGCGTTGCGGTGCCTCCCCGGCCGAGCGATGAGGTCGCGCCACGTGCACGCACCGCAGCGTCCAGCCCTCACGCCCCCCCCGACTACGACAAGACCCCGAGTGCGAGTAGCTCGGGGGCTTTACGCGTACGAGCATGGGAGATGCTACGACCTGGCCGCGCCTTTCCCAGCGTCATGACCTGGGAGTTGTGGGGCGAGGCGACTGTTCGAGAACCGCGCCGGAAGATCAGGACGGTGGCCGGAACTGTTCCCTCAGGTCCCCGTGGCCGGATCTCTTTCTGCCCTCTGGTGTCCGCTCGATCCCCTTTGCCAGGGTGTGGCGTTCGACGACCGAGCCGAGAGGACCGACCACCATGGCCGACCGCTCCACCTCCTCCGCCCGCGGACCGGAGACGGACCCCCCACTGCCCCAGGAAGTGCCCCGGGAGCTGCACGTCTGCATGGGACTCAACTCGTGCGCGGGACTCGACGCCCCGGGTACGGCCTCGATGGCGGGCATGGGCTCCTGCGCGACCGTCTCCCACGTCTGTCACGGCGAGGGTGCCTGCCGCGGTCAGGGCGGCTGTGGCTACGCGGGGACGGACTACGAGCAGTTCCACCCGGGCGAGCAGGACTGCCGTTACAACGGCAGCTGCGCCAGCCCGATCAACGAGAGCCGGGTGTTCTCGGCGGGCCCGCTGAAGGGCAAGAGCGTGTGGAAGCAGGCTCGCCGGCTCTTCGAGACGCGGATGTACGCGGCGGGTAAGGCGTTCGGCCCGTCCCCGGGCGAGGGCATCAAGGACGACAGCATGCCGCACTACGACTACATGTCACAGCCGCAGTGAGCGAGCGACGGCTGGGGATGCCGCATCTCGGTTTCGGGGTCGGGCTGCGGACGCCGCATTTTCCGTACATCCGCCGGCACCTGCCGCCCGTCGGCTTCTTCGAGATCATCTCGGAGAACTTCCTTGACGCGCACGGCGGCAGGCGGCAGGCCCTCGCGGAGATCGCCGAACGCTATCCGGTCGTCCTGCACGGGGTGTCCATGTCCATCGGCAGCACGGATCCGCTGGACCTCGGCTACCTACGTCGCCTGAAGCGGCTCGCCGACGAGATGCGGGCGCCCTGGGTCTCGGACCATGTGTGCTGGACGGGCGTGCTGGGCGTGAACACGCACGACCTGCTCCCGCTGCCGTTCACCGAGGAGACTCTGCGCCACGTCGTCGGGCGTGTGCGTGTCGTCCAGGACGTGCTGGAGCGGCGGCTGGTGCTGGAGAACCCGAGCAGCTACGTGGAGTTCTGCGGCTCCACGCTCTCTGAATGGGAGTTCGTGGGACGGTTGGCGGAGGAGGCGGACTGCGGGCTCCTCCTCGACGTGAACAACGTTCACGTCTCAGCCTTCAACCATGACTTCGACCCGGTGCGTTACCTGCGGGAGCTGCCGCACGAACGCGTGGTCCAGATGCACCTCGCAGGCCACACGCACTACGGCACGCACATCGTCGACACGCACGACGCGCCCGTGGCCGAGCCGGTGTGGGAGCTCTACCGGCTGGCGACCGAGCTTACGGGTGGCGTGTCCACTCTGCTGGAACGGGACGACAAGCTGCCGCCCTTCCCGGAGCTGCTGGCCGAACTCGACCGGGCCCGGGAATCGGCCGCAGCCCTGACGGGCGGTGCCCGTGCCTGACGCCTCCTCGCTGGCGGCCGTGCAACGCTGGATGCAGTCGGTGATCCTGCACCCGACGGGCGAGGACCCCGGGCACACGATCACCGCGTCCAGCCGGCTGTCCGCGCGTGAACGCCTGCTCGTCCACCAACGCGGCTACCGGCTACGGCTGCTGGAGTGCATGCGCAGCCTTCACCCCGGGTCCGTGCACCTGCTGGGCCAGGAGATCTTCGACGGGTTCGCGCTGGAGTATCTGGAGGCGCATCCGTCCCGCTCCCCGGCCCTTGCCGGTCTCAGTGCCGGTTTCGCCGGCCATCTGGCCCGCACACGGCCGGATGCCGAGCCCGGCGCGGAGCGCGAGGGGTGGATCGACCTGCTGATCGATCTGATCCGCTTCGAGCGGGCCTTCACCGAGGTGCTGGACGGGCCCGGCCCGGAGGACGGCACGGGCCCGGCACCGCCGCTTCGGCTGCTCCTGGTGTACGCGCCGGTCCACACGTACCTGGCAGCGGTGCGCCGGGGCGAGGACCCCGAGCCACCCGCGCCGAGGCAGGTCCGACTGGCCCTGGTCCGGCGGAACTTCACGGTCGTCACCCGGGAGCTGAGCCCGGCGGCGTACGAACGTCTGCGCACCTCTTCTTCTCTACAGGCACAGGAGGGTTCCCGATGAGTACGAAGGCGCCGGTTCAGGAGATCACCACCCTGCCGGACCTGATCGCGCACTTGAAGGCCGCCGCACAGGTGGAACTGTCCACGGTTCCGCCGTACTTGTACGCGACCTACACGATCAAGACGCGCGGCTATTCGCAGTGGGCAGCCGGAGCGTCGGCGCAGCGCACGCTGATCGGTATCTCGATCGAGGAGATGCTGCACCTCTCGCTGGTGCGCAATCTGCTGATCGCGGTCGGCGACACCGATTTCCGGCTGTACGACAAGAGCGTCATCCCCACGTACCCGGGCCCGATGCTGAAGCGCGAGCCCGAGCTGACCCTCCGGCTGCGGAAACTCTCCACCGACCAGGTCAGGAACACGTTCATGCCGATCGAACAGCCGGCCACCCCACCGCAGGCCTTTGTGGGCGGGGTCGAGCCGTACCACTCCCTCGGCGAGTTCTACGCGCGCATCGAACGGGGCATCCAGACCCTCCGCCCGGTGATCGACTGGGCCAAGGCCAAGAAGGACCTGTGGAAGTTCCAGTACCACCGGGCCTATTGGAACCAGAACGGCGGTTCCGACCATCCGCAGCTCATCGTCGACGAGGCGACCGCGCTCCAGGCCATGAAGGTCATCGTCGACCAGGGCGAGGGCGCACCGGAGGACAAGGGCCTGCTGCCCGACCCGATCGTGCGCACGGACGACCTCCCGCCGCAGGAGATCGGCAAGTGGCAGGCGTCCCATTACATGAAGTTCGCCGACATCGCGAAGGGCCTCGACGGCATCGGCGTCGTCCTCGACGACAACGGCAAGCAGAAGTACACGATCGACGACGCCGAGGTCATCTGGCCCGCGCTCGACGACCCGGACCTGAGGACGGTAGAGGCGGACCAGCCGGTCAAGGCCCTGATGGAACTCTCCAACGCGGCCTACTGCTACGTCCTTGCGCTGCTCGACGCCATCTACCGCACCCCCATGGACGCGCTCGCCCCCAAGGACCGGGATGCGTTCACGGACAGCGTCCGGTACGGCTACGAGCGGGGATTCATCGCGGCGATGCAAGGGCTGCTGTACCCGGTCTGCGACCTCCTGGTACAGACACCGCTCGTCGCGGGGCAGCCCGTACACGCCGGACCGCCCTTCCAGTACTACGCGTTCACGACGAAGAAGCCGAAAGCGGAACTCGCGGCACTGTGCGGAAAACTGCTCGAAAGTTTCCCCGCACTGGGCGGTGACGACGGGGTCCAGAGGCAGATCTCGCTGCTGCCGGACATCGAGCTGCCGTGACGTCGACCTCCGTGACGTGAGGACGGGCGTGACGCCCTCCGGCTCCGCACGGGGGGAGGAGGGCGCCGCTCCCGCCAACAGGTCGGGGAACGGCACTGCCGTGACTTCCGGATGCTGACACGAAGAGTTGAGTGAGCGCGGTCGTCAGGCAGTTGCTGGGATGGACTCGCAGCGGACGTTGAGGCCGAGTCGGCTGGCTACCTCGGTCATGCGACGCATGGCGTGTTATGGGTCGCCGCGCGTCACCGCGACCAGGGCCCGCTACCGTCCGCGACGGGTGGCGCCGATGGGCCGGTAGTAGGCACTGAGGTAGCAGTCCGTGTTACGGGTCGCCGACATCGCGGCGATGCCCAGCAACCGTTCGCCGCAGCGCCGGCAGTTCGGCGTCCATGGCGGTGACCCGGCACAGCAGGTCAGCAGGCACGGACAGCAACGCCCGGCCGGCCCGGTACAGCAGTGAGACGATCACTAGCCTCCGCCATCTTGATTTCGGCTGGTCACGGGCCGCCGGCGTGATGGCGTGTGGAACTGCCCGGGCTGGTGGTGGGGCAGTGCCCAGCATGTCGATCATCTGGCCGGCGGGCGACTTCGAGGTTCGTGAGGACGAGCAGGGCGCGGAGGAGTCCGGTCGCGCCGGCGGGACGGGTGCGGAGCTTGGTGAGGATCCGCCAGTTCTTCAGCTGGGCGAAGCCGTGCTCGACCGGGGCCGGTCCGGCAGTCAGCTTGCGGTAGCGGGTGGCCTTGAAGCCGGTGACGATGACCAGGTCACCGGGGACTTCACGCTTGTCCGCGCCGAGGAGGCCAGGTCGGCAAGCGCGCCGAGGCAGGCCGCCTTCAGGTGCTCGACGGGCTCGTCGTGACGGGCGGCGGTGGCGTCGTGGGTGCGGCCGGACCGAGCGGCAGGCATCCAGATCAGCCGTCCCTCGTCGTCGGTCAGGGTGAGAAAGTGCAGGCCGTGGCGGTGGTGCTTGCCGAAGAAGTTCTCCCGGTCGTCCCGTCCGGTACGGCGCTGTGTGGGGATGAGGGCACCGTCGGCCGGGACGACTTCCCCGCCCCGTTTCGTGATGTCTTTCAGGGCACGGTCCAGGCGCGGAGCGCGGACGGCGAGCAGGCGGATCACCTCCTCGCGCCGGCGGCGGACAGTGGACTCGGACACGCCGTTGCCGCCGGCCATGTCGGTCAGACGCTGGTCGTGGCGCAGCACGGCCAGGACGATCACCGCGATACGCCCGGGCAGCAGGACTCGCTGCCGGGACCGTATCGTCCTCAGGCGGCGGCGAAACCGATCGGCGAGGTGGTTGTGCTCTTGGGTATTCGTCACACAATTCCAACGGCCGCCGGGGTCGCTCCGGTTACGCTGGCACCACGCGGGTCTGGGCGGGAGCGTCTCTGGTCAGAGGCGGGTGGTGAAGCGGCCGTCAGGTAGTTTGCGTAGCAGGCCGCGGTCGGCCAGTATGACCAGCTTCCCACGCAGCGGCTCCAGCTTGCTCCTCACGCTGGCGTCCACCGCGAGCACTTGACGAACCTGCCGAGCCATGACCGGTCCGGCGGCCCGCCTCACGGCGGCGCGGATACGCTGATAGTCCGGCGGGAGCATGGCCTCCTCCACACCTGACGTACGGCGCGGGACCTGGCATCACGGCTCGTCCGCCCACCTGCCCAGGCGTCGGCATCACCGGGGCACGCTCACCGGCCAGCTGCTCGCTCATCCGCTCAAGGACCTTTCGGCGACGGCGAGTTCATCGCGCTCGGCCCGTGTCTCCGCCGGCTGCTGGGCCAGCCATTCTTCGAGTTCGTCCAGTTCCGCACGCCGCACGGTGATCCGGTCCGGCAACTGGGGATCCATACACCGGATCGTAGAAGGCCGCCCGGCCACGGCGATCGCTCAAGGCCATATCCGCATTCGGAGGTGGCATGCCGCTGTGGAGCTACGGGCCGGACCGGGTCACAGCGCGGCGGCGCGCCTACGCACCAGGAGGTTCTGCGTCCCCAGACCGATTGCCAGGTACGCGTACAGCGACGCGGTCCCCAGCAGTCCGGCCCCGGCCGCGTGGTCGATCCACAGCGCCAACCCGATGTGCACCCCAACCGAGGCCAGCCACAGCCCGGTCGTCGCCGCCGTCCCCTTGCGCAGCACCACGCTCTGAGGCCCACGCCAGAGCTGTACGGTCCGGGCCCTGGCCACACCGAATGACGCCGCGACGGCCAGGCTTGCCACCAAGAGGACGACGGGCAGCGTGGTCAGCGGGTGGTACTTGACGACCGAGGCGATACCAAAGGCGATCCCGGCAGCCCCAAGGACACCGAGGATCACAGGAGTGATCAACGAGCCGGTACGCCGCACAGGACGAGTACGCAGTTGCTGCCGCACCACCAGACCCACTACCACCGCTGCTAAGACGAGGGCAGCCCCGCCGTTTGTGTTCTGCATGCCAACTCCCCGTTGTAGCACTGCCCTTATGAGGCAGTATCCGTACTGATCATTATGGAGGAGGCCCACGCAGCCATGACTGCCGGACGATCTACTCCGCAGGCTGCTGCCCGCGACCAGCACCAGCACCCCAAGTCGGCGGAGGCTCACTGATGCAGCATCCCAGTCACCGCCAGGGGATCTTGCACGCACCCCCCTACCCGCAGCGATGACTCACGCGCCCCACAGGTTCACGGTGTGGTGAGTGCGTCCAGGCGGGCCTGCACGCGCTCGATGTCGGGGCGCATACCGAGGCGTCGGTAGGCATCCAGAGCCTGGTTCAGATATGCGGCTCCGTGTCGGGTGCTGTCGGCGGTGCACACAAGGCACTCGCCGATGCCCTCCAGCGCGATGGCCTCGTCGTCACGGTGCTGCACTTCACGGGTCAGACGCAGCGCGTCGCGGTACACGGCCAAGGCCTGTGCCATGTCACCGGCGGCGACGAAAATACGGGCGTAGAGATTCATCGCCCACGCCTCATTGTCGTAGGAGCCCACGGCACGGTAGATCTCCAGGGCACGCGCATGCGCTTCGAGAGCACCCCGGTAGTCCTCGTCCAGCATCCGCATGCGCCCCAGACCGATGAGTGCGCTGGCCTGGTCGAGCCGCTCGCCGGGGCTGGAGGGCGCGTTCGAGTGCTGCGTCATGCCGTCCTGCCTCGTCACACTCTGTGCGTGCTGGGCGTCGGCGACAGCGTTGGCCGGGGCGGGGTGGTCGGCAAGCTCCTGGTAGAGCGTCAGTGCTCGGGCATGCGCGTCGGCGGCGCCGACGCCGTCCCCGGTCGCCTGCCGTGTCTGTGACAGAAGTGCGAGGGTCCTGGCCTGGCCGAGCCGGTTGTCCAACAGCTCGTAAAGGGCAAGGGCTTGCGACAGGTCTTCGCAGGCGCCTGAGGGATCCTCGGTCCTGCGCCGTATCTTGCCGCGATTGATCAGTGCGTCCGCTTGTCCGGCCCAGTCGTCCAACTCGTCGTACAAGGCCAGCGCACGGGTGTGGGCCTCGGTGGCGTCGGGATAGTCTCCGGTCGTCTCGAGTACGCGCCCGAGTTCATTGAGAGCGTCGGCTTGGCCGGGCCGTTCGGACAACTGGTGAAACAGTCCGGCGGCCCGGGTGTGCGCATCGACGGCGCTCGGGTAGTTCCCCGTCATGTGCAGTACGCGCCCCAGGTTGTTCAGAGCGTCAGCTTGGCCGCGCCGGTCACCGAGGTGTTCTGCGGCAGTCGCGGCAGCGGTGTGCAGGACCTGCGCCCGGGACCAGGTGCCGTCGGCGTAGAGCAGTTCGGCCAAGCCCTCGGTGAGGGCGACGACGCGCTCGCGCCGGCCCTGACGGGCGGCGAGCCCGAGGCAGGCCTCCAGGTTGGTGCGCTCCGAGCGAAGCCATGCGCGCGCTTCGTTCGGGCTGCACAGCACCGGCGAGTGCGCGGGAGCCGAGCCACGCGGCTCGTGGCGGGCGTACTGGAAGGTTCTCGTGTCGGCCGATATGGAGGTGTACTGGTAATAGTCCAGCAGCCGCTCCACCGCGGCCTCGCACAGGTCGGCGGGATCCCCAGCGGCCAGAGCGTGGGCGTGGGCGCGGATCAGGTCGTGCATCCGATAGCGGCCCAAGACCGGCTCGACCAGCAGATTCTGCTCGACCAGATCCTGGAGCAGGTCCTCGGTGTCCGTGAGGCCGCAGTTCAGTAACGCCGCGGCGGCGTAGGCGTCCGCGTCCGGCCCGGGGGTGAGGCCGAGGCGCCGAAAGAGCTCCCGCTGATCTCCGCTGAGGGTCTGATAGGACAGGTCGAACACGGAGGTGAGGTCCCGGTCACCGTCGGAGAATCTCACCAGGCCGGTCCGGGCCCCACGCAGTTTGTCCGCGAGGCGGGTCAGGGTCCAGGCGGGACGGCGGCGGATGAGAGCGGCGGCGATCCGCAACGCCAGGGGCAGGTGCCCGCACAGGGCGGCGATCTCTTCGAGCAGCGGGTCGCCGTCCTGGGTGCGGCCGGGCCCGGCGACCTCGCGAAGGAGGGCGACGGCGTCCGCCACGGGGAGCACGTCCAGGGGCAGGGCCCACGCGTCGTCCAGGGCGTTGAGCCGTCTGCGACTGGTGACCATCACCAGGCACCCGCCGTCCCCGGGCAACAGGGGCCGCACCTGCGCTTCGCTGTGGGCATTGTCCAGGATGACCAGGGTCCTGGTGCCAGCCAGACGGTCGCGGTAGAGCGCCGCGCGTGCGTCGAGGTCCGTCGGGATCTGACTCGGTGGCACTCCGTAGGCCTGCAGGACGCCGGCCAGCGCGTCAGCGGGTTCGCGTGGGGCCATGCCGCGGGTGTAGCCGTGCAGGTCGATGAACAACTGTCCGTCCGGGAACCGTTCCGCGAGTCTTCGTCCGGCATGGATGGCCAGGGCGGTCTTGCCGATCCCGGCCATTCCGTCGATCGCCGAGATCACCACCATGCCCGGCGACCCCCCGGTCCCGTCGGCGAGGTCGAGCAGTTCGGCGAGCTCTCTCTCGCGGCCGGTGAACGCCGATGTCGTGGCGGGCAGTTGCCGGGGAATCCGGCCTGTACGCACCTGGGCGGGGGCGGGGACCTGCATCAAGTCCTCAGGTCTGGTGGGCAGGCCGATCAGGGCGGCCAGCGCATCGACCTGATCGGCGTCCAAACATCCGTACCAGTGGTCGACCCGGTAGGCGGCCAGGGTGCCGGCCCCGTCGCTGCGGTGGTGTTTGCCGACCACGCCGACCAGGGCCTCGCCGCTGAACACAGGGGCTCCGGACATCCCCTCCCAGGGCGAGCGACCGCGATCCGGATCGAGTCCGGGTGCTCCGACCCGGATCTGCAGCGTTCCCTCGCGCCGGTTCGCCCAGGTGGTGGCAGGGCCGGTGGCGTGCTCGCAGTCGCGGTACTGCATCGGTGCGCCGTCAGCGCCGAGATGCGCTGGGTCCTCGCGAACTTTGAATCGGGGAAAGCCCATGGTCTCGCACTCGACCGGTGGCCGGACGATGCTGCCGAAGCCGACCCGAGTCACCACGGGCGCCCTGCCAGGTGGATCGACGGACGCTTCGAGGACGTGCAGGACAGCGATGTCCAGGCTCGGATGAGACCAGGCGTGCTGCGCCCGCGCGGTCCACTGACCGTCCTGGTCCGCGTTGAAACGCACCCGGATCGAGACCGCACCGTCCACGACATGCGCGGCGGTCAGAACCAGCCCCAGAGCCAGCAAATACCCGGAACCACAGCGACGTCCTTCGCCCTCGGCACCGGCGCTGATCACTTCGGCCACACGCTGCGGGTCCAGACCAGCAGCGCGGGCACTCACCGCTCCCGCTCCCCGGCAGTGCCGGCGACCATCGGGGTTCTGCCCGTCCGACCTTCGCGCGGGGTGAGCGTGAGTTTGATCCGCTGCGTGGTGGTGCGCTCCACGTTGCCGCTCGCACCGAGGGAAACGACCACAAACCGCGGCTTGACCTCCGCCGATGCCCCAGCCACGATCGCCACGGACACCTCGACTTCCACCGGCCCGAGCTCGAAACGCAGCGCCTCACCCGCCCCTGCCTCGACAGCGCTCTCCAGCTCGTCACGCAGCGCTCGAATGACCTCCGCCAACTCCACGCCCACGCCCTCCCGTTGATGCGTCAGCCCTCCCCAACGATAGGCCGCCCCGGTCGTCCTCGGACCCCCGTTGCCCGACAGGGCTCGCGCGGGATTGCCGACGCGACAGCCGGTCTCTGCCTCCAGCACGAACTCGCGCCGCAGTCCTGACGGTTCCAGCTGGCCCTCGGCGCGTGATCCCCTTGCCACGACACTTGGCCTTGGCCTTGGCCTTGGCCGCCGGAACCCGGCCACGGTCCACTGCCGGTATGAGCTGACGCCCCCGCAAAAGCGCCTGGAGGACAGCAGTGTCGGCGGAACGGTGACCATCAAGATCAGCTCCCCCTACCGGCCGCTCCTGGCGGCCTCTGGGAGCCTCACCATGAGCAGCACCCCGTGGTACTGCGAGGCGACCCAGCGGACCCACGGCATGCCGACCTCGACGCCTGGTGCGCAGGTGCGCAGGTGCGGACGTCAACTCGAGCGGCTGCACCGAGTGGGCCACGATGCACCGGTACGGCGGTCAGGACTGGGACGGCGACCGCGGCGGCTGGAACCGACCCGTACGCACCGGTCCGAGCAGGGCATGCATGTAGACCCGCATCCGTCGCCGCAGATCCGCCCGGCCGAACCGGTGCCCGTCCGCACCGGCAGCTCTTCGAGTTCCTCCGACGAGATGTCGGGACGCACATCATCGAGCATGGCAAGGACAACAACTCGCCGCACCCGAGATCACGAACTCCCGCTATCCGACGATGCATCAGCCAACTAGACGCCCCGCGAAGCTGGTGGCAGAGGCCACAGCCGGACGAGCTTGAAATGGGTGAGGGCCTTCTGGCCAGGTGTGGATTGCGCCATCTGCAACCGGCGGCCGGAAAGGCCCTCAGGCCAGGTCAGCCGGTTGGGCGAAGGCTCGACGACAGCCGGATCACGGCTGGGTGCCGTCCGGGTACGGTGGGCCGGAAGAACAGCTGCAGGCTGGCTGAACATGCCGGTCACCACACGCCCGCAGGGTTGCAGCACCTGCTGAGCCGGGCCTGCTGGAACTCCGACGACGTCCGCGATGACCTGCAGGGACACGTGGTCGAGAAGCCCGGGGACCGGGCGGGTGTGCCGATCATTGACGACGCCGGCGGTGAGGGCCACGGAGAGCAGGCCGGCCCCCAGGACGCTGCGGCGTGATGGGTCCGTGTCCTGCTTCCCGAGGTCGACCAGCCCCTCCGCGGCCTCCGCGGCCGTGGGGGGGCGCGATCGCGAGGAGCGGGCACGCCTGCCTCGGCATGAGCGACAGGGCGCCCGAGGCGGCGCGAGAGGGCTTGGAGGATGCACGCCCGCACGGCTGCGCGGGGAACAGTGCCGCTCAGCCAGTGACTCACCGCCGACTCGTCGTAGCGTGGGGGTCCGGTCACGGCGCCCACGCGGTTCACCGCCAGCGCGAACTGGCAGTGAGTCCAGCAGCTTTCGGCGAGCAGGCGTCCGTGAGTAATTGTCAATACCAATTGCCAATACCTGTGGATCAGTTGAGCTCGCTCATGCGGCGGTGAGTGCCTGTGCTTCTTCCAGGGCAGCCCCTTTGGGGCCGGTCGATGCCGGGGCACACGCCTGTGCGAAGATCGCGGCGTGGACGATCTATGTTTCCGTCTCGCTGCCGACGCCGATCTTCCCGCCCTCGTGCGCCTGCGCGACGACGCGGCCCGCTGGATGCTTTCCCAAGGCGTCACCGGCCAGTGGCAGCCTGGTGAGCTGGATGGGGACCACTTCCGCCGGGTCATGGAGAGCGGGCAGGTATGGGTCGCGGAGGCTGCCGATCGTGTGGTCGGAGCCTGGGAGCTCTGGTGGGACGACGAGGACGCCTGGGGGCCGCAGCCGCCGACTGCCGGCTATGTGCACCGGCTGATGGTGGACCGCAGGAGAGTCCCGCCCGGGACAGGGCGGCAGCTTCTGCGGGCCGCGGAGCGCCGTGTGGCCGAGGCGGGACGTCCGTTGGTCCGTCTGGACTGCGTGGCCACCAACGGCCGCCTGAGTGCGTACTACCTCAACGCCGGCTATCGGGTTGTGGGACGCAAGGAGGGTAAGCCACAGCCGGGCGGTACGCCGAAGGCGTTCACACTCCTTGAAAAGTCCGTAGGGGATGACTTGAGGTAGCTCAAGCGGGCGAGGAGCAGTTCGGGCTGCGTTGCTCTTGGGACTGTTGACGAAGTGCCCGCGTTCGAGGCGGGCCCCGGCGCGGTCCAGGGCGATGAGGCGGGATGCGTTCACACCCCGTCACCACGGCTGGCCGGACTCGGCGAGCTTGACGACCATGACCAGGACGGCGTCCGCTCTACCGGCGGCCCCGGGTGACCTTGGTCCGCAGCCGGACGGAGAGATCGAGTCCCAGGAGTGCGACGTGTGGGTGGCCGCCCTGAGTGACGACTACTCCACAGGCGCCGACCACGTCGGCCAGACATCCCCCACAGCTGACCACCCACAGGATCCCTTCGCGAACCTGCCGGTGCGGATGCGGGCTTGGGGCGTGCCGGTGAGGTGGGGGTGGCTGGCCTGCTCAACTACCTCGCTGGCGCCTCGGACGGCCTGGACGTGCTCGCGCAGCGGGACGTCCAGGCCATCGCTGGCTCCATGACCCAGCAGGAGGGATCTGTCCCATGCCCGCTTCCACGGCGACCCGCCGCGCGTACCGTGGCGGTACGACCCGCCCGGGAGGACCAGATGAGCGCACAGCCTGACCACGCCCCTCACGCTCTCCATGCTGCCTCCGCCCCGCTCCCGGGACACCGGCCGAACTCCTCGCGCAGCTGCGCGCCGACCGGCGTGCCGGCACCTGGGTGTCGGCCATCGAGCAGGAGTGGGCGGCCGCGCTGGAAGAGTCCCGCCGCACCTTTTCCCTCGCCGCCCTGTACGGGGTCGTCCAGGAGTGGCAGGGCCGCATCGCCTCCGCCCCGGCGGTCGACGCGTTCGTCGCCTCCGGCTACGACGACAGCCAGTTCGCCGACGTGGCGGAGCTGAGGGGAAGGCGACGGTGACCGAACAGCAGCCGTACGCGGTCCGCTTCTCCGCACAGGCCGCCAAGGTCCTCTACACCCTGCCCGAGCACGTCGAAGACGCTGCGTGGGACGTCCTGGACGCCGCCGCGGCCGACCCCTGGGGTCTTGGACAGTGGAACGCCGACGACCCCGAGGGCGAGAACGTGCGCCACGCGTCCGTCGGCCGGCTGTCCCTCACCTACTGGGTGAATCGGCCGCTTCGCCGCCTGTCCGTCCTGACCAATGTCCGGCTCGGGCAGCCACCTGTGACAACGCCCCGCCCTGGCATCGCAGCGGCGACGATGTTGGTTGATTCGGGGTCCTCGTGACACCGGTCCCCCAGATCCGGTCGTGGTCCGGGAGACCGACGTTGTCGTAGGAGAAGGGTGTGAACGCCGCCGGACCGCATCCGCGCTGGAGAACGTCATGCTTCGTGATGGGGGTCGAGTACCACCCTGAACCTGTTGCCTTCCGGATCCGTCATCAGGGCTTCCACGGGGTCGTGGAGTTCCACCAGAGAGGCGCCCTTGGCGATCAGAGTCTGAACCTGCTCGGCGACCGTTCCGGCAAGGACGGTGACGACCGGCAGCACAGCCGGAGATTCCGCTTCGCCGATACTACGCTCCAAATCCCGGAATACTGCCCCAGAACCTGATCATTTTCTCCGGGTCTACGGCTTCAAAATGAAGATGCACGCCGCTGTCTCGCTTTCATCTCTGTGACCGGCGGTGCCGCACTTCTTGCCACGCTCTTCTTCGTGCCCGGGGTGCGGCGCATGACGCCGGCCGGACGTCGGCTGTTGCTGACTGCGGTGGCGTGTCCTGTCCCGCTTGTTCTGGCTGTCGTGACCTGGTTGGGCGCCGGCTGACCCCTTCTCCTGCTTCGCATGGGACCGTTCACAGGGCGGATCACTGCAACGCTCGTGGTGACGAGGCGCGCGGCCCATCCACCCGCCGAACTGAGCACCGTACTCGGCGAGAGACGCCAACTCGAGCGCCCAGTCACATCTCCTCCCCGTCGACGAAGCCGTGGTCGAACCTGTGGAGCGCAGGGGCAACACGCGACGGATGATGCCGCTACGCGACGTGCAGCCGGCGCGCGCCTTCTCGACGCAGGAATCACGGCCCTTGCACACCTGGACGGACCGGGCTTCGTCCCGGCCCGCGCCGGACTGGGGGGCGCGGGTTGAGCCCCGGACTGCGTTCTCCGCTTCTTGGTGTGGGCTGAGGTGCGTCTGACCTCGTCGTTCGCAGTGTGGGATGAACAGGCCGGTGCCCTGGTATCCGCCGTCGGCGATGGTCGGTGCGCCGCGCCAGGCCCGGTCGACTCCGGACTCCGTGAACGCCCGGCAGTCATTACGTCTGCCGGGCAGCGGCAGGGGCGATCGCCACCACCATACGGCGGTTGGCGTCGACCACGACCTGCAGGTTCGTCGAGTACCGATAGCTCTTACCGGAGGCGGCCACGCTGCGATCACGGGTGGGTACGAAGGTGCCGTCGACGATGTAGGTGGTGTCTTTGCACGGTCGCCGGGCCGGCGAGATGGCCAGCAAGGGCGCCAGGTGATCGAGGATGCGGTCGGCCGCAGACTTCGAATCCCCGAACTACGGTGCCACCTGCCGCAACGTCAGGTTCGCGCGCCAGTACGCCGCTACCAGCAACACACGGTCCTCCAGCGGCAGCAGCCAGGGACGGCCGCGCTGAACGTCCCCACTGCCGCCCGCACCAACGCCACCAGCCTGGCGAACTGACGAACTTGATCTGTGCGAACTCCACGTGACGTACGGCTGAGGCATCTGCGTGTCAGTTGTGGGTGGGCTGCTCGGCCTTGGCCAGGCCGGGCAACCCATCGGTGCTGCGGCGATGCGGGGTCAGCGCGCGAACCAGGCGAACGCGTCGTCGGAGACTGGAGAGGCAGATCCGACGTCCCAAACCGGAGTTGACGCCCCGTCCGACGCGTGAATGGTCACGTTGCCAGAGGCCAGTGCGGCCGCATCCTTAGACTCCGGGCTGACCACATCGTCCGAACCCAGGGCCGCTCCGTCATCCGACCGTTGAGAGGCCCCGTCGTCCGCGCCTGGAGGGACAGCTCCATCGCTCGAACCCGGAGAGGATCCGGATGGGTCGGTCGACTGAGTCGGATCGGAGGACTGTCCCGGGGACGCATCGGATGCGTCAGCCGACTGAGACGGATCGGACGTCTGTCCTGGGGCAGGCTCAGCCCCTTCACCCGGCAGATCCCGCTTCTGACGGGACTTGGCATCCGATCCTTGAGAGGAGCCGTCGTTGAGAGGCTGGCCATTGGCATCGACCGGCGGCAGCCCATTCATGGCCCGGGCCGCGTTCCAGTCCGCGACGGACCCGCGGAGGGGCCCGGGATCCGATGCCTGGGAGGATGCATCGCTCGACGTCTGAGGGGAACTGGAGTCGGGCTTCTGTCCGCCTTGGGCCTCCTCCGACCCGTCGTGGAGCATCGAATCGAGCTTCGTCGCGCCCGCAGCGGTACCCGCACCGATGCCGCGCAGGGTGTTGAGCGTTTGTATCTCGGCCGGAGCGAACTTGGCCGGTGACGGCAGCACCATGCCGACGGTCAGGTCCCGCAGGCCCTTCTCCAGCCCTGTCAGCTCCCGTTGCGGGCACAGAGGCTTACGGCTGAGGTGAGCCGCATTGTTTCCGGTACATCCCGGATCGCCACTGTGCTCGTTGGTGGTATGGGCCGCCCCCAGCAGCTCGGAAACGCCGAAGGTCGTGAAGTCGTTCACGCCTCGCGTGACTGCCTCCTCCGTCTTGCTGGGCGGCTCGGCCGGGCAGATCGGCTTGAAGCTGAAGCGGGCTGCCGGACCTGCCTTGACGCAGTCCTTCTTGACGACGGACGCCGCATTGTTGTCGGCAGCGGACGCTGCCGACGCGGCGGTGAGGCTGTAACCAGCCAGGCCGGCGGCCAGAGCCGTCACCGCGGTCCCTCGCGCCGCTAGACGGCGGGTCTGGCTCTGACTGGGGGCGCGGTGTTTGCCACGTGCGCGCTTGGACATGCAGGCTTCTCCTGTTCGCTATGTGAATGACCGGCAGACTGCGGGCAGTGCAGCCGCTCATGGCTCGTTGGGCTCTCAAGCCATGAGGTGAACGCAAGTGCTCCGGCCGGACATTCATGAGTCAAGGTGATGGCGCAGCCGAACCGGAAGAGTGCCAGCCTCTTCCTTCGGGAAGAACCCGGCACGATCCGGTGGATGACCTCGGTCCCAGCCCTGAATACCTACGGAGTCGGCGCTTGGGCGCAATGGACCGTGGGCGCGCGGGGCGTCATCGGCGATGTCGTATAGCCCGCCGGGCAGCAGGTCACGGTGGCGGTGCGACGGGTCCGCTTCCTCTGACCGGCCCACGCCTGCCGCCTCGGGCGGCCGGCTGGCCATGCCGGGCGGGCCGAGCTGGAGCGGCTGCGGCGGGAGGTGACGGAGAAGAACAAGCGGATACGCGAGCTGGAGACGGAACGTGATGTCTTCAAACGCTGCATGGCCTTGTGGGTGAAGTAGCTGGATCGGACCCGGCCCGCCTGGCCGAAGCGATCAGCGACTGCAAGGCAGAGCAGAACATTCCGCACACCGTGCCGCGCGCTGGGCGTGAGCGAGTCGCGGTTCTGCAAGTGGCGAGGCAAGCCCGTCATCGCCCGCGAGGTGCGGCGCGGGCAGCCGGCCGTCGCGATCCGGCATTTCTTCGGCGCGGCGGGCGGCACCTACGGCTGGCCGCCGAAGGTCTGGATCACGCTCGTGCGCCAGGGCTGGCGCGTCTCGGTGAACACCGTCGCGAAACTCATGGCCGAACTCGGCCTGGCCGGGCGCAAGGTCTGCCGGCGCTGCGGACTGACCAGGCCGGCAGGCGGCCCGCGTTCCAGGACTTCGTGCGCCGGGATTTCACCGCCGAGGAACCGGACCCGTCCGGGCGGGCGACATGACCGGGATCGACATGGGTGGGGGCAAGCTCTGCCTGGCCACCGTGATCGATCTGTTCTCCCACCTCCTGCTCGGCTCTGCGATGGGGCACGACGCCGAGCTGGTGGTGGCCTCGCTCAACATGGCCGTGGCCACTCGGAGCGGTGATGTCCGGGGCGTGATCATGCGTACTGGCAGGGGCAGCGAATACTGCTCCCGAAAGTTCCAGCGTGCCTGACGCACGCTGGGGATCGTGCAGTTCATGGGGAGAGTCGGATCTTGCTTCGGTACCGCCGTGAGCGAGGCGTTCAACAGCGTGCTCCAGGTCGAGTGCGTCCACCGGCACACCTTCCGCACCCGATCACCGACTTCTACAACACCAGGCGCCTACACCGCGTGTGTGGGTTCAAGAGCCGATCGACTACGAACGCGACTACCGAGCCACCCTCGCCGAGGGACTGGCCGCCTGGATCATCTCCACGCTGCGAGGGGATTGGCTATCCGCAGATCCTTCGCGACGTGGGCGACCGGCTTCCCGGTCTCACGGACGTTCCGGACCGCCCCGGCCCGGAACTCCGCGTCGTACTTCTCGCGTGTCTTTGGCGAGCCGCAGACTCGGCTACGCCGAGAACACGGACGGCTGAGCCGGCTCGGGGAGCCGCTGTGCGAGGTGCTTGGCCGCATGGAGAACTGTGCGGTCGGCGAGATAGGGGCCGATGATCTGGACGGCGAGCGGGAGCCCGTCGTTGGTCTTGCCGGCAGGCAGGACGATGGCCGGCAGTCCGACCGGGCCGGCCAGGTTGAGCCAGCTGGTCTGGTCGAAGAACGGGCGCTTTTCGCCGTCAACCGTGATGTACCGCTGCGGGAGGGGAGTGCTGCTCTGGTCAGGGACGGCGGCAGTCGGCGTAGCGGGAGTGATCAGGATGTCGTGGTCCGTGAAGTAGGCGTCCCAGGCGTCGCGCAGCCTCTGCCGTGCCTCGTCGGCCACGCACCAGTCGCGGTGACGCATGGTGCGGGAATGGAGGAAGAACCCGCTGGGGTCGTCGGCGGGGATCTTCTCGGCAGCCGCGACGTCGGCTGCGAACGCGGCGTCGGTGGCGGTGGCCGAGGCAGTGGCGTACATGAGGCGCTGGAACAGCTTGTCGCTCTCGGCGAAGTCGACGGGCTTGGTGGAGTCGTCGACAGCGGCACCCAGTCCCCTGACGAGCTCGGCGACCTGGGCGAGGAGTGCGCGGCTGTCGCCGTCGATGCGGCAGTACGCGTCGTCCGCCCAGATGCCGACCCGGTAGTCGCCCAGCTTCTCCTTGGCCGGGGTCGGCAGATCGACTTTCCATCCGCCGCGGTCGGCGGGGGCGGGCGCGGCGATGACGTCCAGGAGGAGACCGAGGTCCTCGACGGTCCGGGCGATCGGGCCGAGCGTGATCATGTCGCTGCTGGTGGCCCAGCCGGGCAGGCGGGGGATGTGACCGCGGGTGGGCACGATCGGGCTGGCTCCGCGCGAGGTCCGCAGCGCGTAGACACCGCAGTACGCGGCCGGCAGGCGCAGTGAGCCGGCGAGGTCGGAGCCGACCTCCAGGCTGGTGAAGCCCGCGGCGACCGCGGCGGCCGGGCCGCCGGAGGAGCCGCCGGCGGTCTTCTCGGAGTCGAAGGGGTTGAGGGTCTTGCCGAAGATCGGGTTCGACGTTTGGATGTCCTGGCACATGGTCGGGACGTTGGTGTGGCCGATGATGACGGCGCCGGCGGCGCGCAGGAGGGCGACCGCGTCGGCGTCGCTGTCGGGGACATGGCCCGAGAGGCTGGGCGTACCGCATGTGGTGCGCATCCCCTCGACCTCGAGGGCGTCCTTCACCGTCATCGGCAGGCCGTGGAGCGGGCCGAGTACTTCGCCGGTCTCGGCGAGGTGCCGATCGGCCTTGTCGGCGGCCGCTCGGGCACCTTCCACGTCGAGCGTGATGACGGCGTTCAGCTCGGGGTTCGCCCGCTCGATGTGTTCCAGGTGCTGTTCCAGCAGGTCACGACTTGTGATCCTGCCCTCGCGCAGGGCGGTGAGCTGGTCGCCGGCGGACGCACGGCGCAGCGGGGCAGTACGGCGCGGGCTCGTGCCGGCGTGCGGCCGCGCACTGGCGGAGGTGCTCAGGGCGGTTTCGGCGGCGAGGGCAGTCGTGGTGGCGAGCACGGTGCGGCGGAGGATCACGGATGGGCTCCTGATGCGGTGCTGGGGAGATCGGTGGAGGGTGTCGCTGGGTTGGGCGGAGTGAAGAAGCCGGCGACGCGTTCGAGGTGAAGCTGTTCGTCCTCGGCTGTCGGCAGGGGCAGGTGGGCGTCCACGTACTCGACCGGCGTCTCGACGGGGGAGCCCGTGTGGAAACGGGTGAGGGCGGCGTGGATCTGGTCGGCGGTCACGGCCGCGACCAGGCCAGCGCCAGTCAGCCCTTCGGCCGCGCGCCGTGCTTCGGACTCGGTGCGTACAGCAGGGTCGAGGTAGCGGCGCAGCAGCTTCTGGCCGTGGCGGATCTCCGTGCGGCGTCGCAGAAGGGGAAAGTGTGCGCTGCGGGCGTGAAGGATGGAACCGCGCTGCGGGTCCGGTCGGAGCAGGGTGATTCCGGGGTGTGCCTCGGCCAGGGCGGCCCACAGATGCTGCAGGCGCCGGTAGGCGACGTGCGCGGATGCCCAGTTCCTGCCGTCTGCTATGCGGCGGGCGAGTGTGGGGAGGAAGTAGCCGATCTGGGTGAGGGTGGCGCCCACGTCGCCGCAGATCCAGGCGTAGGGGTCGAGACCCTTCACGCTGAATCCGAAGACCGCGCCGAGGACGGCCCCGATGCGGATGGCGCTGTAGCCGAGGGTGATCGTCGCGCCGACGGCCACGAGGCGCAGCCCGACGGCGATCGAGCGGTTGGTGGTCGCGTGGGCGTACTTCCAGCACGAGCAGGCGAGGTAGATCTGGGCCGGCGTGTAGGCGCTGATGTAGAGCCACAGGTACGCCTGGAAGTACGGATTGCCTGCGTAGTAGAGCGAGAAATCGAAGGGCCGCTCGGTGGTGGGTGCCAGGAGCGCGAAGAGCAGGGCCATGCCCGCGATGACGCAGGCCGCTGCGATGAGCATCCGCCGGCCGCGGCGCCGGGCGGCGTCGAGGGGCCTGGACCAGTAGGCCAGGACGGTCGCCTGCAGGGCGAAGACGAGGACGACGCAGCTCTGGGCGAGCGGCACAGCGATGTTCGGCACGCCGAGGATGCCGTCGATGCGCACCCACACCCAGGTGAGTGCGATGAAGTAGCTGAGCGCGGAGAACCCGAACGTGAAGGCGAGGACCACCAGGGCGGGGTCGCGTCTCCGCTTGCCCAGGTCGCGGAGCAGGAGGAGGAACCCTGTGCCGGCGATCGCAAGGCACAGGGGGTGGAGTATGTCTTTCACGGTGCTCTGTTCTGGTCAGCGCAGCAGCGTGCGGGCTATGGGGTCGTCGGCCTGGGAGCCTCGGGCGGCGGCCGCGCGAGCCTTGGACACGTGCTCCTGCAGGAGGGAGCCGATCATCTCCGCTTCGAACTCGTCGGGTTCGTCGTACTGGGTCCGGCCGAGGACCAGCTGAGCGGTGGCAGGGTCGATGTCCGTGATGAGGCCGCCGAGGCCGGCGATGTTCAAGGACTCCTTCTTGTGGCGGTGCTTGAGCATGTGGGCGAACTCGTGGCCGGCGACGATCTCGGTGTACGCCGCGCTGACCCCTTCGTCGTAGAAGAGGTAGTCCGTGTCGTCGGTGGCAAGCCACAGTCCGCACGGCGTCGAGGGGTCCAAAGAGTCCGGGTCCGAGAGGTCCGGCGTGAACGGCATCAACCGGATCTCTCGGTTGACCTTCCGCTCGATGAACGGACGCAATTCCAGGACGTTGTTGACGGCGGGAAGCTCAAGTTCCTCGACGAACGCTCTGCTGCGCCGCTCGACTTCTTCGGTTCGGTCGACGGGCCGGCGCGCACGGCGGCTGTGCCACATGCGTGTTCCTCTCAAGAGCCCCGTGGGAGTTGAGCGTAGTGGCTGGTCAGGAAAGGTCGTCTTCGGGGGAGGGGGGCAGGCCCTCCTTCTCCCGCACTGAATCAATCTTCTGCATCACCTCGTTGAGGCTGTGCGGGGACAGCCCGATGGCACGGAGTGCGATCTGTTTCACACCCGCCTGGCTGAGCTTGCGCAGCAGCTCGAACTGTTCGGCGACCTTGCGGGTCACCTCGTCCTCGACGAAGAAGCCGGCCTCTACGCCGAAGAACCGACCGAACAGCGGGACGAGCTTGACGGTGGGCGTCTTGCTGCCCTTGCGGAGCTGGCCGATGTACGCGCCGGTGATGCTCTCCTGGCCGTACGAGGAGATCGTCCGCGCCACGTGGGCGTTGCTGAACTCGTCCGCGCCTGGCGCCCGGACCCTGTCGAACAGGTAGTTCAGACGGTCGGCGAAGGACGCGCCAGGACCGGGTACGGGTACCGGGGGCGCCGGCAATGGCGTTTCACGGTCCGCTGTCTCGCCTGCATGGGGCACGATGCGCTGCTCTCTCTTGACGTAGCTAAACTATAGTTGACGCTGCGGCGGGCTGGAAGCTACCTTCACCTCCGCAAGCGGCGGGATTCTTCCTGGGCCACAGGGGAGCCCAGGAAGATGACCGTCAAAGGCGCACCTGTGACGAGTGAGTCGCAGGACGAGCGGGATCACCCGCCCCGGCTGCGTGCGGGCGAGATCAGTACCGGGGTGCAAGCCCCGGCTGGTCCTGCCGAATTCGTACCGCAGAGCGCTCGAATCCGGTGCGGCGCAACCGGTGCGAGAAGCGACGGGATGCACCGCTGGGAAGCTTGCTCCTCGGGCTCGGCGCAACATGCCGAATATTTGGCGGACACGCCCGGGAATACCGGGTTTCGGCGGGGTGAGGCACCTCGGGGCTGCGGAGCCGCGCCAGGGTGACGGTGTGCACAGACGCCCCGTTCGTGCGTGGGTGGCTGTTCATGACCCGACCAGGTCAAGTAGTCGGCTCCTGAAGTCCTTCGGGGGTTGAGATCTGAAGCTTCAGGGGGAGGCGGCTTCGAGGAGGGTTTCGGCGACGGTGGTGCGGGCGTAGAGGACGGAACGGCCGGCGCGGTGGGCCAGTTCGGTGGTGAAGGCCGGGGTCGCCAGTTCGGTCAGCAGCAGAGTGCGTGACCGGCCAAGGACAGAGGCGAGGGTGGAAACACCAGTGGCCGGCCGTGTCACCCATAGCGCACCGACACCTCGGGCCGGATAGGCGAGTTGCGGTGGATCCGGCGGTCTCACCCGGGTGCGCAGGCCGGGGCCGGTGAACGCAGAGGGCATCAGCAGCAGGCCCGTGCCCGCGGACTCGCGGGGCACGTTTCGTTTCCGTCGGGCCAGTCTGAGTGCGTTGTTGTCCCAGCTCACCGCGGCGTGCAGGTCGTTGAAGAGACGACCCGTGCCGTGCTCGGCGACGGTCCGGGCCCGGTGGAAGATGTCGGCCTCCAGTACGGCCCTGATCCGCGCCCAGTTGGGGGCGAGTGCCATTTCCCAGTGCGTTGCGATCTCCTGGTGACCCTGGCCAGACGGCCGGGCATGTCGGCGTGCGGGCTTGAGAGCCGTGGGCCGAGGTGTCCCTGGTGACGAGCGAGGTGGTCGAGGTCCTGGCGCACCCGGTCGGCGGGCGTGGCCGAGATCGCCTCCCACTCGTCCGCCGGTGTGGGGGCCGGCCCTGCGGGGGCCGGGGTCAGGAAGTCGGGGACGTAGCCGGAGGGACCGATCAGCTCGGCAAGCCATCCTCGGTCCAGGCCTGCGGCCATCACACGTGGCCGCACCTGCTCGATCCAGGGCCGGTGGACCGGATGCGTCGTGTTCGAAGCCAGCAGCCGGAAGCTGGGCGCGACCTCCCACATCGGCGAGATGGCGAACCGCACCTGCGCGAGATCGTTCGCCGAGAACGCCAGCTCCGCCACGACACCCCCCAACAGATTCAGGTATGCGTGAAACAATGGCCCGCCAGGCTACCGTGCACCGATCATCCCGCCATGACCTCACAGACGATCACTGCGGCAGCATCGGGGACCTGGAAGCTCGGCGACCAGACGGTCCACCGGGTCGGCTTCGGCACGATGCGCCTGCCCCAGCGCGGCGAGGCGTTCGCGTCCGCCGCCGTCCCGCGCGACCGCGATCAGGAGATCAACGTACTGCGCCGGGCAGTTGAGCTCGGTGTGAACCACATCGACACCACCGCCTTCTACTTCTCGCCGCTCCGCAGCGCCAACGAACTGATCAACCGCGCCCTCGCGCCCTACCCGGACGATCTGGCCGGCCTGCGGCTGCGCAGGATGCGCCGCGCCACCGTTTCGGATCCGGTCGCTTCGGAGGCCGCCGACCTCATCGGCCGCGATTTCACCGCCGCCGTGGTGAACACGAAGCACGTCGGCGACATCACTCATCTCCCGTTGACCGGCGGGAAGTTCCTCTATCTGGCCACGGTCATCGACCTCGCCTCCCGGCGCCTGGCCGGCTGGGCGATCGCCGATCACATGCGTGCCGAACTGGTCACCGAGGCCCTGGCCGCGGCCGAGCGGCGCCGCGCCAGCCTCGCCGGCGCTGTTGTGCACACCGATCACGGCGCCCAGTACACGAGCAGAGCGTTCACCGACGCCTGCCCCAGGGCGGGCGTGATCCGGAGCATGAGCGCTGTCGGCAGCTCGGTGGACAACACGCCTGCCGAGCCCTTCAATGCCACATGCGAGAGGGAGATCCCCAGGAGCGCGGTGCCTGGGCCGACGAGCGTGAAGTCCGCTTCTACCTATTCCGGTGGCTGCACCGCTACAACACCCGACGCCGTCACCCCAGCCTCGGAGAACGCGGTCGCGTCGCCTACGAGACAGCACTCGGCACAACATCAACTACCCTGGCCCAGGCCGCATAGCCCGTGTTCAAGATCCCGGGTCAAGCCCCACCTGCAGCCCGCGGCCAAGACCCGCATTCCTGCCTCTCCCGCGCCGCCGAACTGCGCGAGACCATCATCCCGGCGCACTGGCCCGGTCACGGAGCCGCCGAAGTCCGGCAGGAGTGCGACGGCTTCGCCATCACCAAACGGGCCGCCTGCCCGTGCGGTTGATCCCGGTGGGCAACAAGTCCGTCCGAACCTTGTGCCGATCTCACATCGTGGCCGCCCACTGAAAGTCGTTACGGCGCCGGGTGCATGTTTCGTACGCGCGTGTGGGCAGCGTCTCGGTGCTGCGGAAGCCTCGTGTGAGAGGAGAGCCATGCATCTGCGAGACGACGCGCGGGAACTTCAGGGCGATCTGGCCGTCCTGCGCCGGACACTGCATCAGGAGCCGGAGACCGGCCTGCTCTTGCCGCGTACACAGGAGAAAGTGCTGGCCGCGCTGGACGGGCTGCCACTGGAGATCAGCACCGGCACATCGCTGTCTTCCGTCACGGCCGTCCTGCGTGGCGGCGAGCCCGGTGGCCCCGTCGTGCTGCTGCGCGGCGACATGGACGGTCTGCCGGTCACCGAGCGCACCGGTGCCGACTACGCGTCCCGCGTCGAGGGCGCCATGCACGCCTGCGGCCATGATCTGCACACCGCCGGTCTGGTCGGCGCGGCCCGGCTGCTCGCCGCCCGGCGAGAGAGCCTGGCCGGGGACGTGGTGTTCATGTTCCAGCCGGGCGAGGAGGGCTGGGACGGTGCCGGTCACATGATCGAGGAGGGGGTGCTGGAGGCGGCGGGCCGTCCGGCCGACGCCGCCTACGGACTGCACGTCATGTCCTCGACGTACCCGACCGGCGTCTTCACCTCCCGCCCCGGCCCGCTGCTGGCTGCCTCGGCGGGTCTGCACGTGCGCATCGTCGGCGCCGGCGGCCACGGATCCAGGCCGCACGCCGCACTGGACCCGGTGCCGGCGGCCTGTGAGATGGTCACCGCGCTGCAGACGATGGTGACCCGGCGCTTCGACGTCTTCGACCCGGTCGTGGTCACGGTCGGCACCTTCCACGCCGGAACCCGACGCAACGTCATCCCGGACGACGCCGTCTTCGAAGCGACCGTGCGCACCTTTTCCCCGGCCGCCGCCGAACGCGTCGCTGAGGTCGCCGTACGCCTGTGCCAGGACATCGCCGCGGCGCACGGCCTCGTCGCCGAGGTCGACTTCGTCCCCGAGTACCCGGTCACGGTCAACCACGCCGCCGAATACGACTTCCTCGCCGACACCGTCCGTGAGGCCTTCGGCGAGGAACGGTTCTTGCCGCTGGCCGACCCGGTCACCGGCTCGGAGGACTTCTCCCGGGTGCTGGACCGGGTACCGGGCGCCTTCGTCCTCCTCGGTGCCGATGCCACCGGCGACCCGGAGAACGCCCCCACCAACCACTCGCCCATCGCGGCCTTCGACGACGGCGTGGTCTGCGACGGCGCCGCCCTGCTCGCCGAACTCGCTGTCCGCCGACTGGACCGTCTCTTTGAGGAGGCGAAGTGCGCCCGTACCACCTGATCCCTGCCGTGCCCGCACTCGGGTTGGTCCTCATGCCCTTCCTACCGTTCGTCAACACCGACGGGCTGTGGTTCGGCCTGCCCCGGATGCTCGTGTGGGGCGCGGTGTGCTGCGTGATGTGTACGCCCGCGCTGCTCCTCACGGAGCGCTTGATGAGCCGTGAGGAGGCCGGCAAATGACCACGATCCTGGTCATGAGCTTCACCGGCATCGTGCTGATCGGCGTCCTCGGCTTCGTCGGCCGCCGCAAGCCCGCCGCTGACCTGTCCGAATGGGCCGTGGGCGGACGCCGGTTCGGAGCGGTGAGCATGTGGTTCCTGCAGGCCGGCGAGGTGTTCACCACCTTCACCTTCCTCGGCATGGCAGGTCTCGCCTTCAGTGGCGGAGTCGCCGCCCTCTACGCCCTGCCGTACGTCCCCATCGGCTACATGATCCTGTTCTTCCTCGCCAGGCGTCTGTGGTCGCTGGGCAAGGAGCGCGGCTACCTCACCCAGGGCGACTTCCTGGAGGACCGCTACGACAGCAAGCTGCTCGGCACAGTTGCCGCGGTGCTCGGCGTCCTCTTCGTGCTGCCGTACCTCCAACTCCAGGTCACCGGCCTGGGGTTGATCGTGCAGCTGGTCACGGGCAACTCCGCCTCCGGCACCCTCAGCATGGTCATAGGCTGCGCGCTGGTCGTGGCCTTCGTGCTGTGGGCGGGCCTGCACGGCGTCGCGATGACGTCGTACTTCAAGGACATCGTCATGCTGGTGGTCCTCGCCGTCCTGCTCGTCGCGGTCCCCGCCCACTTCACGGGCGGCGTCACCGCGATGTTCCACCGCATCGACAAGCTGC
Source organism: Streptomyces sp. MUSC 14 (assembly GCF_001866675.1). Taxonomy (NCBI): domain Bacteria; kingdom Bacillati; phylum Actinomycetota; class Actinomycetes; order Kitasatosporales; family Streptomycetaceae; genus Streptomyces; species Streptomyces sp. MUSC 14. Next base: position 68,133 of record NZ_MLYN01000047.1, on the reverse strand, counting down.
ACCCGGAGCTGCTGACCGTCCACGCCGGACCCTCCGACCAGATCTGGTTCACCACCAGCATGCTGGTCAGCATGATCGGCGTCGGTCTGATGTGCCTGCCGCACACATGGCCCGCCGTGATGTCCGCTCGGGACCCGAAGGTGCTGCGCCGCAACTACACCTGGATGCCCCTGTACGAACTCTGCCTCCTGATGCCGATCATCGTCGGCTTCGCTGCCGTCCTTGTGGTCAAGCCGGGCACTTCGGCCAACGGCATCCTGCTGACCCTGAGTAAGCAGGTGCTGCCCTCCTGGGCGACGGGCCTGGTCGTAGTCGCCGCCATCGCGACGGCGATGGTGCCCGCCGCGGGCATCCTGATCGGCATCTCCTCCCTGGTGGCCCGCAACATCGCGCGGGTGCAGGACGAGCGGCGGCAGTTCTGGATCAACCATGGCACGGTGGTGGCCGCCTGCGGCCTGTCGCTGCTGCTGGCCATCTATCGCCCAGACCTGCTGGCCAACCTGCTCCTGCTCACTTACAGCGGCACCGTCCAACTCGCCCCTGCGATCGCCCTCGGGTTCCTGGCCCGCCGCCCCGTGGGCAAGGTGGCCGTCCTGGCCGGCCTGTTCGCGGGCGAACTGGTCGTCATCTGGCTGACGTTCTGGCAGAAGGGCCTGACCGGGAACGTCAACGCGGGCCTGGTGGGCCTCGTCGCGAACCTCGCCGTCCTCGTCCTCGCGGCGACGGCCGAACGCCTGACGGCCCGCACCCCCGAACAACAGCGGTCAGAGTCCCTGAAGGCACGAGCGTGAGCGCCATACGGACCGTCTTCACCGGTGGCCTCGTCTTCGACGGCACAGGCGCGGACCCTGCCCCCCGCAGACGTGGTGGTGTCCGATGGCCGCATCGTCGACGTCGGCCCGGGCCTGGACGGCGACATCCACGTCGACTGCACCGGCCGCACCCTGCTTCCCGGACTGTTCGACTGCCACGTCCACCTCACACTGGACGGGATCGGCCTCCTCGGGGTGCTCCAGAAGCCGTTCTCGTACCAGTTCTTCGAGGCGGCCGTGAACCCGCGGCGCACTCTGGAGACCGGTATCACGACGGTCCGGGACGCGGCTGGTGCGGACCTTGGCGTCAAGCAGGCGGTCGAGGACCGCCTCGTACTCGGCCCCCGGGTCCAGATCTCCGTCGGCCTGATCAGCCAGACCGGCGGACACGGCGATGGCTGGATGCCCTCCGGCCAGTGCGCCGGCCTGTTGGTCCCGCATCCCGGGCGGCCGGCCGCGCTGGTCGACGGTCCGGACGAGATGCGCCGTGCGGCCAGGCAATTGCTGCGGGCCGGCGCCGAGGTACTCAAGGTCTGCACGACGGGCGGGGTGCTCTCGCCGCGTGACGACCCCCGGCACAGCCAGTTCACCTCTGCGGAGCTTGACGTCCTCATCGCTGAGGCTGCCGCCCAGGGCCGGCACGTCATGGCGCACGCACAGGGTGCCGAAGGCATCAAGAACGCCGTCCGCGCCGGGGTGCGATCCATCGAGCACGGCATCTACCTCGACGACGAGGCGATCGACCTGATGCTGGCGCGCGGCACGTGGCTGGTGCCCACACTGATTGCCCCGGTCGCCGTGATCCGCACGGCGGAGGCCGGGCCCCGGATCCCCGACGTCATGGTCCGCAAGGCGGCGGAGGCGGCCGAGGCGCACGCCGACTCCGTACGCCGAGCGGCCGCGGCGGGCGTCCGCATCGCCATGGGCACGGACAGCGGCATCGGTCCGCACGGCACCAACCTGGACGAACTCCCGCTGATGGAGAAGACCGGCATGACACCAGGCCGGGTCCTGGCCGCCGCCACATCGTCCGCTGCCCACCTGCTCGGTTACGACGGCCTGGGCGTGATCGAGCCCGAGCCGCCGGGCCGACCTGGTGCTCGTCGAAAGCGACGCCTACGACCTCAACGCACTGGCCGAGAACATCGCAGAGGTGTGGAAGGACGGGGAGCGGGTCGTCGTACGGCAGGGGCGACATGAGAACACCTCCTCCCATGTGGTGGGCCAGCGGTAGTTGTGTCCCCCACACGCACGTTCGCGGCGTCCACCGCGCTGTGGTCGAAGGCCGAGCGCGCAGCGGCCCGTCGTGCTGCGAGTTCCCGGCAGGACTCGCAGCCGTCCACGGGGCCAATGAGCGGCTCTCGTCGAACAGCGGCGGTTCGGCCACGGCGCGTCCCCCCCCGTACGACGCTTCAGCGCTCCCGCAACTCCCGCTCACAGGCGGTGGCTTCAGCGGTCGGCACCGTATCTCTCGATGAGCCCCGCTGGGCCAGTCACGCCCCGCACACGGCACAGCTGGCGGCGGGGCATTGGTGCCAGCTGTGCCCGCGGTCACGCGGACACCAGAGCACAGCGCCGAGAATTATCGGCCGCTCCTCGCCGCCAATCCCAGGTGCGGCCCCTTCCGCAGGGACTCGGCAATGCCTGCCGAGACGGACCACGGGTCGGGGACAGCTTCGTTGGGGCTTTTCTTCCAGCCTCGCCATAAATGCTATGAGCGCGTGGCCGATGGGCCAGTAAGTGACATCGCACCATTGTCAACGAGGCTCTCACCATGCCCCAGAAGGTTGTTGGCAGCCCCCTCACCCCCCGCCACGATGCCGTTGAGCTCCACTTGAGACTTGAAGAAGGCGCCACCCAAATCGGCAGCATCGGCTACAGGAGCAGCGAACCCGGTGAGTGCAACGGCTCCGACGGTGACGGCAACGATGCGACGCATACGAACTCCCGTGTAGGGATGTGACTGTCGATGCGTGAAGGTTACCCGTGTGCTGTGCCCGCTCGTCTGGCGTGCCGCTCGTGTGGAGAGCCGCAGGTGTGCCAAGCCGCTCGTATGGGTGACGCTGCAACGATTCAGCGTCTCCGCGTTCGGATAAAAGACCATCCCAATTGGCGACTGGCGGGATGGACAGTGGCTGGCAGACGCGCTGCGGTGATATGGCCCCACCGGCCCCTTGATGCGGCGATCGCCGCTGCCTGTCACGGGCGGGTACCGAACCGGCCGTCGGGGAGTTTGCGCAGCCAACCCCGGCTGGCGAGCTTGGACAGCTTCCCTCGCATTGGCTCCAGCTTGCCCCGCACACCGGTGCCCAGCCCGAGCGCCTCGCCGATCTGCCTGACCATCACGGGCCTGGCGGTCTGCCGGACCACTGCGAGGATCACCTGGGACACCGGCGGGAGCGCGATCTCCTCCACGGCGGGCTCGCGGTGCGGGACCAGCAGCACTGCCCGACCATCGACCCAACTGAATATACTGACGATACGTCACATCAGTACCTATGCTGGCGATGTGACGTCGGGTGGTTTCCCTCAGCGTCCCTTCCGGAGGCGAGCAGATCGGCGAATGCTGTGGCCATCGGCAGTCCGGTTTGCGTCGCCAGCCAGCCCCATTGCCCGTTCGGGTTCAATTCCAGCCAATGTGATTCGCCGTTCTTGTCGAGAGCAAGTCGCAGGAACCGAACTACTCAGCGCTCTCCTATCGCGTGGTGGACCTTCCGGACCATCTCGACCAGACTTTGCAGGACTATCTCGGTCTCTTCGGCCTAGTTTTAGGGGCTGCGCCGACGGTCTCGTCCAGGTCGTCAACTGTCAGCGGCTCGGCCCACGTCGTCATCCTGACTCCATCCCGCTCGTAGGGGGTCCAGCGGAGCGTCTTGAAGATCACTTCTTGGTGGGCGGTGATGAACTGCCTCGCCTCGTCCAGGTCGTTGGTCACCAACGTAGGAGGCACGCGGAGTCCGAGACGTGCCGCCGCGGCGAGTTGGGCCACCTTGTAGTCGGCGGCGGCGACGCGCAAGGGATGGTTCACCCACAGCGGGCCGTCAACGGGATACAGCGTGCCGCCCAAGCCGTGGCGCAGCTGCGCCGCCGAACCGCGCATCGGCGTCGTCCAGGTGCGTGAACTCGGGCCAGCGAGGACGGCGCCAGTACACCGATCGCACCGCGCCGAGTCCGGAAGTTCTGGACGGGGTGCGCAGGTGCCCGGTGACATGGCGCGAGAGGTCGTCGAACCGGGCCGTAACCGTCAGGATTTTGCCGATGTCGGCGGGGTCGAACCCGGTCACCGGGCAGCCGATCCGGTTGAGTTCGGAGATCACCATGTCTGCGGTGACGTCAGCTGCCTCGGTGGCCACCAGCACCGGTCGTTCCTCGACCTGGGCATAAGTTGTCTCGGTACTCGTCCGAATCCATATCGCTGTTGGAGTCGCTGTCGCTGTCCGAATCGCTGTCGCTGGAATCGACCATTGGCGGTAGACGCGGAGTTGTACGTGGACGTCATCACGGACGTGGGGTTGCTTGTGCCCTGCCGGGTACGATCCTCGCCCATCTTCACTATCCGCCCCGACGCGTCTCGGAACAGGCCAAGTTGTGTGGCCGGATCTGTGCCCACGGCAGTGAACGGCATCTTCACCGTGGTCGGGTAGGGCCCCTGCCTGGTGGCTCCCCACGGACGGTCGGCCATTCCGGGAATTCCGTTGTCCGTCTCGTCCGCACTCCTGTCGGTGAGCGTGAGAGGCCCAGCCTCGAAAACGTGCCCCAGAAGTTCTCGGTGGTGGTGGCGTTAGCGGCCACCGTGGCAGTCACGGTGGCCATGCCTACGGGCAACGCGTTCGCCATCGACCACGTCGAGTGCCGCGGCGGGGAGAACTTTTTGGAGATCTGGTCGCACGGCCCGCGTGACAGTGTGGACTGCTATGCGAACTGTGGACGCACCGACTGGGCCCCCGGGCGGTGGGTCGACAAGATCTCCACGGGTAACAACGATCTCATCTACTACGACGCCAATGGCATCTCGGTGCGCATCAATCGGTGGACCGACATCACTTTCCCGAACCGCCCGCCGCAGGTCATCGGCATTGAAATCATTTAGTGGGCGAGCGGGCGGTGTACCGGGAAGGCCGTACCGGCTGACGATCCTTCACGGATTCAATCCCTTTCCTGTGTGGAATTGAATTCCCCGTGGGGGTGGATTCACTCCTGCCCGGCTCCTCGATGCAGGCCACGCGATTTCCGCGTGGCCTGCATCGGCACGTTCCGTAGGACCCCGGGCCCCATGGTCGTGGGCGTGCGAGGCCGGACGCCGCCGCCGTCGGATCACGCTCCGGCACCGCGGCTCATGCTGCGCACCTCGTGCCGAGAAGCACGCTCGCGCCAGCGGCGCACCTGTACCCCGAGGCAGGTCTGACCAGACGTGTGCCGCCTCTGGTCGGGCCCGCCGTCTTCGGCAGATTCCAGTCGGGCACGAAGGGGGCCGCGGCGGAGCCGGAGCAGAGGATGGGCGCCGCGTTGAATCGCTGCGGGCGCCGGAGGTTCCCGCTGATCTTGCCGGAGTCACGCCGGACCGAAGTGACGCCGCCGAAGCCGGCGAGGCGGTCCGGAGTGCGGAAGACGGACATGCCGCCGCCTCCTCCAAGGCCATCCGGGCTTCGTCCCCCTGGACCAGGGTGCCCGCGTCGACGTGGTCGGCGCCGACATGCTGCAGAGCATCACCGTCCAGACCGCCGCCCTGTTCGGCCCCTGGTACCGGCACCAGCACCCCGACGAGCTGCGCCAGTACATCGACGCGTGCGTCCTGGAGACCCTGTGGCTGCACCCCTTGAGCGACTCCTGCTTCCGTTCCCGCGCCCAGGGCGCCACCTGGCCGTCCTCGCTCAACCGCGCCGGGCAACTCCTCCACGGCCCGTGGCTTCGCCTAGGTCGGGTGTGGGCGGAGCTTGGTACCTGTCCGGTGGTCAGTGCCGGATCCACTCTGCCACCGGACAGGAGTCATGCGGCGCGAACGGCAGCCGCGTCCAGCGCGTCGAGTAGCTCGTCGAGGGTGATGAGCTGGAAGGTCTTCAACTGCCGAACCCATTGCGATGCCAGGAACGACTGCAGTTGAGGGTGGCCGTACGGCAGTGATGCCTTGCGCGTGTTCACGACGTGCACGCCGTACTCGTCGCTGTATCCGTACAAGGCGCCGTGGACCCCATGCAACGGGGCGGCCTGAGTCAGGTACACCAACGGGCGGCCCTTGAGATGTGGACACGGAGCGGCCGCAGCTCGTACGTGCGCAATACACACGGGAATTACCGCGTGCCCGACCGCTCCGTGCCCGCCCGCGGCCAGTACCACCCTGCCGCCGAGTGCCCCGGGCCGCAGCCGGGGCGGTCCGTCCTCGGCGGCGGTGAGTGCGCGGTGCGCGGTGGGCGTGGGGATACCGAGTGAGGTGCTGACGTCGATGCCGGGTCTCGTCGGGTAGTGGCACGGTCTGTTTGGTGGTGGGGGGCGGCGGTGAGCTCGGTGGCGGTGCCGGTGGGTTGCCCGGTGGCGGCTGTGAACAGCCAGAGCCTTTGGCCGATACGGTCGGCCTCGGTGAGCCGGTGGCCCTCAGTCGCGTTCGGTGGCGAACGGGCCCTCGTCGACGAAGCGGCGCAACTGGCGTGCGAAGGCTTGGACATCCTCCTGGGGCCAGGTGGCGAGCGAGGACTCGATGCCGGCCGCCAGCCGCTGTCGGGTGACGGACACGATGTGGTGACCTTGCTCGGTGAGCGCGAGGAGGGTCGCGCGGCCGTCTGCCGGGTCGGGCTGGCGCTGGAGCAGGCCGGCCTGCTCCAGTCGGTCGGCGCGGCGGGTCACGGTGGTGCGGTCCAGTCCGATCTCACGGCCCAGGTCGGCGGCGCTGCATGCCCCGGTCCGGGCCAGGCCGCTGAGGACCGGGTAGGTGAGGTCGTCGATGGCTTTCCCCAGCCCTTCGGTCAGCTGGGTGTAGAGCTGGGCGCGAGTGCTCCGCCGCAGGAGCAGGCCCAGTGCATCGGCGATGTCGTGTCCCGTCGAGTTCTTCACTCCTCCAGATTAGCGTGCGCCGAGCACGCTTTTCCTGTACGTTAATAAGCGTGCTTGAAGCACGCATCTCCGGCCGATGCGCGGCGGTCACTCCCGCCCCCAACCGAAGGAATCCCCATGAACCGCACCGATGTCCGCACCGCCCTCACCGACCTGCTCCTCACTCCGGGCCTCGACCTCGACGAGGCCGCCGACCGGCACTTCGCCCCCGACTACCGTCAGCGCACCGACGGAAGCTGGGACAACCGCACCGAGTTCCTCACTCACATCGCCCACCTGCGCACGGTGGTCGCCGGCGGCTCGGTCCAGGTCCACGACGAACTCTTCTCCGGCGACCGCTACGCAGACCGCCACACGATGGAGGTCATCAAGACCGACGGTTCCACCGTCCGCATGGAGGTCTACCTCTTCGCCGAGTTCGCCCCCGACGGCCGCTTCCGCCGCATCGAGGAGACCACCCTCATGCTCGAAGGCGCCGACGCCGACCGGAACCTCGGCAGCGCCCGCTGAGTCGCAGGGCCCACCTGACGCCACGAGGCCGCCCTTGTCCCAGCACATCGGCGCGTCGCCGTCGTGGCACATCCTCCCAAGAGCGAGAGGAGGTGATTGTCATGCCCGACGTGCTCATCGCCGGGGCCGGCCCGGTGGGGCTCTGGCTCGCCGCGGAGTTACGCCTGCACGGGGTGGTGGTGACCGTCATGGAACGCCGGGCGGCACCGGACGGACGGTCGCGCGCGGTCGGCATGCAGGCCGGCACGCTGGACACCTTCGCCACCCGCGGCCTCGCGCAGCGGTTCATCGAACGCGGCACCCCGGTACCCACCGGCCACTTCGGCGCGGCGACCACCCGGCTGGACTTCTCCACAGTCGGGGCGGTGCACCCCTTCATGCTGGCGCTCGGCCAGTCCGTCACCGAACAGCTCCTGGAGGAGCACGCCGTCGCCGTAGGCGCCCGAGTGCTGCGCGGGGAGGAGATCGTCTCGCTCACTCAGGGGCCGGACGCCGGCGCGGTGGCGATCCGGGCCGGCGGCACTCATCGGACCGTGCAGGCCCGCTGGCTGGTGGGCTGCGACGGCACCCGCAGCGAGGTGCGCCGGGCGGCCGGCATCGACTGCTGATCACGGTGGGGGAGGCTGTTGCGGAGCTGGCCCGTGCGCACGTCCGTCCGGACGCGGCGGACAGGCTCGTGGACGAGATCCTTTCCGTCGGCGCGCCCGGCTGACCGGCGTCAGCCGATATGGAGCGCCGCCCCAGCCTCGATGAGGACGGCACACGCGTTGAATGCCATGTGTCGCTGACGGCAACCTGCCCTACGTGTCCGCCGGCTGGAAGAGGAGCCCGGCGGCGCGGTCGGCGTCGGCCGTGTCGTATGCCAGGCCGGCGCGGCGGACAGTATCCGTCATCGCCCAGAGGCCCGGCCGCCATGGCGGGGAGAGTCCTCGCTCCGCCAAGCCCGTACGCCCCCCACCATCCCGACACACGTGTCCTGGGCGTCGTCCCCCTACTCGTCCTCGGCCAGGAACACGGTGCCCAGACGGCCGCCTGCCCCTGAGCTGATCACTCCGCTGTCCAGCGTGGTGGTGCCGCGCAGATACGCGCCGCCGTAGTCGTGGCCCGCGAGGAAGACGCCCCAGGTGAGGATCGCGGGTTCGGGCGGGCCGCCGCCCGGGGCAGGGAAGTCCTCCGGTACCGGGCGGACGCGGCGCTGAAGGATGACCGGGCCGTCCACCGCCGCGCGGACGGCGGCGGCCCAAGCGTCGGCACACGTCTGCCAGCCCGCCAGTACGTCGAGGCCGCTGTGCGAGCTGCTTGCCTTGAGTACCAGGTCGTCCCGGTGCGCCAGCGCGTAACGCAGCAGATCCACGCGTTCCCCGGCAGCCTCGACCTTCTCGTCGCGGACCAGCCGGGTCCAGGGGAGCAGTCCGTCGATCACGTCCAGCTCGGCCCGGTCGAACAAGGGACGGTGGCGCTCGTCGCTCAGCAGAGCCAAGGCGGCCTTGCTGCCGTAGACCTCGTTCTCCAGCGGGGTGAAGAGGCTGACCAGATCCCGGTCGGCGGCCTCGGAGAGCGGGGCGAGCAAGGCGGCGTCCTCGGCGGTGGCCACGTCATTGATGACGAACCAGCGGTGGACCAGGTCGATCCGGCGCCGGCCGACATGGATTCCATCCGCGCGGTACTCCAACTGCCCGAGGTGGCAGGGCACCGCCTCGACGCCGTGTGCGGCGAGCAGCGTGGCCATCCGGTGCAGGTGTTTCTCCATCACGGGGTAGCTGCTCGGCCACTCGAGCAGGGCGACGACCGGTCGGGAGGCGGAGTCGAAAGAGGGGAAGGACTCCCGCCACAGCGATATCAGCACCTCGATTCCGTCGGTGGATTCCAGGCGGTGTTCGTCCACGAACGAGGCGATGTACGGCTCCTGGAGCAGTGCACGATTGAGCAGTGCGATGTCCCAACCTCCCAGCGGGCTGCCGCCGTTCAGCTCCAGAAGCCGGAACCCGTCCTGACCCCGGTAGAGGTCGGCGCGGGCGCTGCGCGGGAGTCGGCGGGGTCTTCCGTCGGCCCGTAGGGCGGCGGTGATCTGTTCCGGAGCCCAGCCGAGGGCGGTGGCGAAGGCGCGCAGATGGCCGTCGTGCAGCCGGTCGGGCAGGGTCAGCAGCAGGTCGTACAGCGCACTGAGCCGGGCTCCGAGGGCGCTGCTCTCGCCACGGCCGAGGAAGACCGGGCGGGTCAGGAAAGCGCTGCCGTAGATGTCCCCGGCCAGGGGGGAGTTCTCGCAGGAACGCTCCGGTGCGCACCCGGCGGGCAGGCCCGCGAGATACCGCCGTGTGATCCTGGCGGCGGCGGACATCAGGCGACCTCGATGGTGACGTCTGCAAGGACCCTGGCCGCGGCCGCGTTGACCTCGGCGGCGGTGGCGGCGTGAAATATCACGTATCCGACCCGGGAGTCGTTGTCCCCGGGCTCGCGCACCTCGCCGCCCGGCTCGACGGTGAAGCGGCTCACGGCCACCGCGTCGGAGTGCCCGATGCCGCTGACCGACCGGAGCACCCCGCCGCGAGGCGGGGTCAGGAAGCGGATGCCGGCCGCGGCGTCGGCGGTGGGCGTGAGGGACGGCTCCAGGCCGAGTGCCAGCTGTACGTAGATCCTTGCTTCGTCGATCCCGCGCGCCTGCCGCATCAGCGCGACCACATGGTCACCGGGCAGCCGGGCGCCGAGTTCGATCAGCCGGGTGGTGCCGTCCGGCTGCAGCTTGAGTTCGGTGTGGGCGACGCCGTTGGTGATGCCGAGCGCCTGCGCGGCGGCCACTGCGGCCTGCTGCACGACACGTACCGATGCCTCGTCCAGTTCCGCCGGGACGGTGTGTCCGAACTCGGCCCGCTTGGCGCCGTCGGTGGTGAACTTGTCGTACGGGCACAGCGGGGTCGCCACCCCTCGTGCCACCACTGTCTCGATGCTGAACTCGACGCCGTCCACGTACTCCTGGATCACCACATGCGGGTCCAGCGGTATGCCGTGCGGCATCTGGAACAGGTGGGACTGGGCTGTGGTGAAGGCCGCCCTCAACTCCTCGTCGCTGCGGACCACCGACACACCCCAGGAGCCGGACTGCTCGGACGGCTTCACCACGATCGGGTAGTCCAGGCCCGCTGTGTCCACCAGCGCGTACGCCTCCTCGGCGGTCCGCGCGGCCACGGTCCTGGGGGCCGGGATGCCGTGCTCGGTGAAGGCGCGCGCCATGATGCGCTTGTTTCGGCAACTCAGGGCCCGCGCCGGATCGTTGCCCGGAAGCCCGAGGTCGGCGGTGAGCCGCGCGACGAGCGGGGTCAGGAACTCCCAGCAGGCGACCACGCCGTCGACGTCCTCGGCCCGCGCCAGCTCCGCGAGGTGCCGCAGCGCGCCCTCGCTGTCGGAGAAGTCAGTGAACACCAGCTTCCCGTACTCCTTGATCTTGGCTCGGAGCGAGGGGGAGTACCAGTCCTCGAAGACGTCTTGGTGGGTGACGACGATGACTTCGACGCCCATGTCCCGGGCGGCATCGAAGACATATTCGCCGGTGTTCCCCATCGCTTCGAGCAGGAGCAGCTTGGGCATGGAGTGGTGTCCCTTCCGAGGGGTGCACAGGATGACGAGCAGGTGCAGGGGAGACGCGGGCCGTTACCGCAGGGCGAAGAGGGGTGTGGCGTACTGGTGCGGGCGCTGCTCGATGAGCCGGGCGCGGAGCGACAGTGCCGCTTCGCCGGTCAGGCCGAGCCCTTCGGCCAGGCAGCGGAAAGTGGCGTACCGTGCCTGGGAGTTGGCGTTCTGAAGCTGTTCCAGCCAGGCGTCGAGGCCGAGCCAGGCGTCGTCCACGGAGCTGTCGGGGGAGTTCCGTTCCTGGAGCAGGAGGGACTGTTCGCGCTCGCGCCGCAGCTCGGAGAATCCGCAGACGTTCCAACTGGCTTGCTCCGCCTCGTCCAGGGTGGCGGTCAAGCGCGTGTACAGCTCGTGGGCCAGCCGGTTGCGGGCCAGTACCCGGTCCAGGGGAATGCGGTAGACCCGGGCACTGGCATCGCTGAGCACCACCGGTCTGCCGGTGTCGCGTACGAAGCAGCCGCCACGCCGTCCGCGTGCCGCCGCGGCCAGCAGCGCGCTGGCCTCCGTCGGATGCCAGTCGAAGAGGTGAGCGACGCCGCGGGTATCGGCCTCGGTGAGGGTGAGCCAGTCCGTGCCCAGGTCGGGCAGCAGGTCCTGCTCAGGGATCTCGCAGTCAAGACCTGGGCCCGCGAGGTGTAGATGTGCCGGAACCCCCGCGGCGACGCAGGCGGCGATCACCAGCGCGTCCGGGAGCGGGCTGAGCAGCGTCGGCTCGTCGCCGCGTGCGAAGACGTCCCCGCCGACGTCCACCACCGCGACCTCGTCCACGGCGTACTTCTCCGCTGCCTCCGCGATCTGGCGGGCCAGTTGCGGAACGCCCCCGTACGGGCTCAGCAGCCCCAGCGTGATCGGCAGCTCGGCGGCCAGGCGGGGCAGAGTGGAACCCGCCGGGGCGATGGTGGCCGAGTCCGCCGTGATCTGCGAGAGGTGCGGGGTGAGCGGCCGCAGACCGGTGAAGTCCCGTTCGGAACGCGGACCGGGAATCGGGTCCACGACCAGCCGCTCCCACGAATAGCCGAGTACGACGGCCGGCTCGCCGCCGTGCAGCGCGTGGTGCACCAGCGTCGTGCCGATCACGTCACCGCCGCCGCCCGCGGCAATGAGCAGCTGAGTCACAACTCTTCTCCTTGATCGGTCCGGACAGGGGCGGAATCACCGACTGGTGTGCAGCGGCATGCCTTCGGCCCCCCCGTCGGTTGTCGCTCGCCCTGACTGCCGCCGGCGCACTGCCTCGGCGAGCCACGGCGGCGGGATGTCCCGCGGTCGGACGCACCCGGCTCGCCACGGCGGAACGGCTCGGCGCCATGAACAGGTCGTCGTACGTCAGGTCGCGTAGGACCGGGATTCCGGAGGGAAACCCACCAGTGGAATCCGTCCAGGGCTTCGTCGGTGCGTGGCGCCAGCGAGTCACGGAAGTCAGTGAGCAACAAGGTTGCCGCGCCGAAGGGATTTCGGGCGTACGGCGATTCCCGGTGCGGTCATCGACGCTTGATGACCGCACCAGGATGTTCGCGTGCCCGGGAAATCGGTCAGGCGCCTGTCAGGCGGTCGCGGTCTTCAGGCCCGAGATGCTGAGCGGTTCGCTGCCCATGTGCTTCTGCGCGCGCTTGTTGTCCCTGTGCAGCCCGGCGTAGTACTCACGGTCCAGGTTGATGACGTTGTCCGAGAAGAACATCCAGGACAGGATGTCGCGGTACTTGAAGCCGTCCGGTGTGAGCTGGACACGATCGGTCGGCAGGCGGCGCAGCAGGCCGACTTCCTCGGCTGCCGTGATCACCGGCTCGAAGAGATGTGCCTTCTCCCGGTAGCCGAAGCGGTTGAGTTCGCTGAGATCCAGGTCGAAGGTGTCCAGGACCAGCCGCTTACGGATGATCTCCTCGTCATCGAGGACGAAGCCGGTGACCGGGGTCAGTTCGTGGTTCTTGGCCTTGCCGATGTAATCCGCGACCTCGGTGAGGCTGGGCTTCACGCTGCCGACCATGTAGTCGACGGAACTGGTATAGCTGCGGGCGCCGGCACCGAGCCCCAACAATGGAACACCGTGGAAGGTCAGCACCTTCTGCTGGTAGCCGCCGCGTCCGAGCTTCTTGTAGCGGACGTTGGATTCCTGGATGTAACCCGCCTCGCGGAACGCGGTGTTGGCGTAGTCGTACCGCTCGTACAGATCCGGGCTCATCATGTACTGGTACGCGCCGGTCTTGGAGAACCAGGCGTCAGGCCGGACGGTCAGGAAGTAGGTGCTGATCGTTTGCGGGGCGAGTGCCACGAGTTCGTCGACCGAGTGCCGCCAGCTCTCACTCGTCTGACCTGCGAATCCCATGATCAAGTCGGTGCTGAGATTGGGCAGTTGCTTGTCCCGGATGATGTCGATGGCCTGGCGGATGACCCGCTCGTTGGCCTGCCCGCGGCCCGCCTCTCTGATCTCTGCGGGCACCAGCGACTGAATGCCGATGTTGGCCCGGGTCAGGCCCATGGAGATCAGGCCCTCCAGGGTGTCCGGCTCCTTGACGATGGAGTCGGGGGTGGCCTCGATCGCCACCTCTTCCACAGTGCTGCGCCAGTTGGGATAGACGTCGTCCAATGTCGCGAAGAGCTGGGCGAAGTGACGCAAACTCAGCAGGCTCGGAGTGCCACCGCCGATGTAGATGGTGCGCAGCCTGCGGCTCTGGATTATCTCTGTGTGATCGCGGATCTGGGTGCACAGCGCGTCCATGTACGCGTCGTACACGTTCAGGTCCTCGGAGATGACGGTGTACAGATTGCAGAATCCGCACTTGTACCGACAGAACGGTACGTGCAGATAGAGGTTGAGCTCAGGGACGGGGTGTCGCTTCAAGTCCTCTGCCCAGATTTCCTGGATGTTCCAGGTTCCGTTCAGGGGTCGGTAGGCGGAGCGGGACGGGTACGCGTAGTTGAAGGGCGGAATGACGCCCTGTTCGATGTGCCGGTCGAGGTCGTCGCGAATTGCGCTCACGTGCCTGATCCTTACATGCGGAGTTGCGGCTTCGACTACTTGTCAGTTGCGAGTGGTGCTGCAGATCCGTGCGGTCGGGGGTGAGGCGTGCCTGATGGTGCGGAGAAAGTGGATCGGTGCCGGCGCCGATTCCTCGGAGGCGCTGTTGCTCGCCCGAGTACTGGGCTGTTCACCAACTACTCGGTTCGGCAGGTGATGTGGCCGATGCGTAGGTCAACAGCAAAGGCCGTACCAGTAGAAGGGCGGTGGTGAGCGGCCCGACAGGCACAGAACCGATGATGATTGGCCTCCCGCGACCGGACGGATTTATCGCATCCTCCAAATTTGTCCACAGGCTGAGATTGTCAGTCCCGTGCAGTGCTCCGGCGAGGCGGGCCCGGCTAGGTTCGCCGGACCGAACAGAGCGACATGTGGGGGCACGTTGCGACCGGTCGAGGTTCCGTCCGACACGGGCTGGCCGCCGCTTCCGGGCGGCTGGAATCCGTAACTCATGCTTCCGCTCCCTGTGCCGGCGGAACGCACATCTGACGGCATGCCTGAGCGCCCGACCCGGCGGCCCCGCCAGCGACTCCGCTGGTGTGCCCCTGAACGGGCGCTCACCACATGTGATGAGGCGTCAGAAACCATACGGACCAGGTGCGGTGCCCTCACAGGCGGCCCCGGGCGTGACCCGGGGCGGCAGGTCTGCCGGGAGGCGGACGAAGGCGCCGCCGTAGCCAAGCCCACGATCGAACGGGGATCATCCATGACCGCGTCAGACATCAAGCGCATCGCCTACATCCGCTCGATCCCCATCTCCCGGGCAGGCCCGTACATCCCGGAGCTGGCCCGTACCGTCACCGACGCCGGCCGCGAGGCCAGGATCTTCTACACCGACGGTGACTGTGGCGCCGAGGACTTCCCCGGAGGCAGCTGGGAGAAGCTGCCCGAAGACGCCACCCCCGATCAGATCGTCGAACGCTTGCTGGCCTGGGGCGCCGACGGCGTGGTCTCCCTGTCCTTCCCGGACGAGGCCGGACTGCGTGACGCCGTGGTGAAGGCAAAGCTGGCCGGGCACGGAATCCCCATGGTCTCCAACGGGATCGACCCCTCCCGTCTGCTGGCCGACAAGTGGGAGACCAAGAAGATTCTTGCCGACCACGGCCTGGACACCCCGCAGGGCATCCTCATCGACGGCACGCTGCTGAAGAACGGCGCGGCCGACGTACCGGTGTACGCGGACATCATCCGCCTCAAGGCCGAGGAGATCGGCTATCCGCTGCTCACCAAAGCGGTGTGGGGGAGTTCGGGCAACGGCATCCGCTTCATCCGCGACTCGGCGGAGTTGGAGCAGTACCTGGCCACCCCCGACGAGGGCAACTTCGTCATGGAACGGTGCATCACCGGGGAGCTGTGCACGGTGGAACTGGTGGGTGCGGACGGCCAGTACGCGGTCCAGCCGCTCTGCTTCACCGGTCCGACCGGCGGCAAGCCCACGTTCGCTTTCTGGGAACTGCGGTCCTCCGCACCCCGGGACGCTGACGACGCGGCGTTCGAGCCGGTGGCGGAGAAGCTGAAGCAGCTCTGCACCACCCTCGGCATCACGGGTGTGATCAACCTGGACATCATCTACAGCGGCGGCACGTACTACGTGCTGGAGATCAATCCCCGGGTGTCCGGCGCCACCGCGCTCGGGGTGGCGGCCTCCGGCTGCAACACCTACGTGAGCATGACCGAGATCCTGCTGGGCCGGTGGAAGGCCCCGGCCACGCCGGTGCTCCCGCGGCGCCGCTGGTCGCTGGAGTTCCCGGTCAACAACGTCACTGACATCTTCGTCAAGGAAGCCGAACAGGTCCTCGACGTCGTCCAGATCACCCCCACGCTGGTGGTCGGCGGCCGCGAGTACGGCGGCCTGATGATCGCCTCCTGCGAGTACGGCGCCGAGACCGCCTTCCTCCGGCAGATCACGGCCCTCGACGCCGGCCACCACGTCCTCTCGCCGGAGATGCTCGGGCAGCTCGGGGAACTGCTCACCGGTCTCGCCGCGCAAGCCGTCCGCTGACGGTCCCCTGACCGCCGGAGCAGCGGAGACAGCACCTCCAGCGCCGCCCCACACGAAAGGCCCCTCGCACCATGCGCGAGCCGTACGTCCACCTGCCTGCCACCGAGATCCTTGAGTCCCTCGACGCGTTCAGCGAGACCGAGATCAAGCAGCTTCGCGGATCCTGGGAAGGCCTGCCGGTCGACCGCTTCATGAAGGACGGCGCGGGCTACCGCCGTCGCCGCTACAGCGAGTTCCACCTGAACCGCGCGGGGCTGGTCCGCGCCCCGCACGGCGCCTTCCGGCAGTCCCTTGCCGTCAACCCCCTGCACGGAGGGGTGTCCCGGGAGTTCGAACCCATCGAGCCGGAGGTGGCCGAATCCCCGCTGCTGGGGGCCCTCGTCCGGACACTGGTCACCCGGCTCCCCGGCACATTCGACACCGCCACCGGCGCCATCGGCATCCACCAGATCCGCATCATCGCGTCCCGCGACGGCAACAGACTCCCCGCGCCCGAGGGCATCCACGAGGACGGCCACCACTTCGTCGCCCAGATGCTGATGCTCCGCAAGGACGTGGAGGGCGGTGTCTCGCATGTGTACGACCGGAACAAGGCCCCGCTCTACACCACACTGCTCACCGAACCGTTCGAGACAGTCATCATCGACGACCGGCGGGTGTTCCACGGCGTGTCGGCCGTGGAAGCAGTCGGGGACATGCCCGTCGGCGTCCGGGACATGATGCTCGTCGACTTCTTCCCGCGTGCCGCCGGCGCGGTCGGCGAGACCGCTCGGGCGGCGGCGTGAGCAGGCCCCGGCGCCCGGCCGCGACCAGCACGGCGTGCGCGGACGGCTGTGGCGTCCGGCCCCGCTCCCCGCGCCGCCTTGAGCCGCGTGGCCGGCGATGACCGGACGGAACCTGCTGGAGAAGTGGGGCCTTCCCGACACGAAGGGGCACGGCCGCTTCGTCTCGGCGAACATCCTGGACAGCCTCGGCAATGGGCTCGTCCTGGCTTTCACCGTCATCTACTTCACCACCACGACGTCGCTGTCTCTCGGCTCCATCGGCGCCGCGCTCTCGGCCGGGCAGTTCCTCGCGCTGCCCACGGCGGTCGTCGCAGGCCCGCTGACCGACCGGTTCGGACCCCGCAAGGTGGTGATCGCCGCCAACATGATCTCGGCCGCCGGATTCTCGGCCTTCCTCGCCGCGGACTCCGTGGCGAAGATCATCGTGGTGCAGTTCGTCGTCCAGGCCGGATCCAGCGCCTACTGGACGTCGAGCCGTGCCCTGGTGCTGCTCGCCGCCCGCGGTGACGACCAGGCCCGGTGGTTCGGTTTCATCAGCGCGCTCCGGAACGTCGGCGGAGGTTTCGGGGTCGTCGTCGCGTCCGCAGCCCTCGCGATGGACCACGGCGGCGTCCGAGCACTGGTCGTGGCCAACGCGCTGACCTTCGTGGTCACCGCGTGCCTGATGGCCGCCTGGCGTCCGGACGCCGAGCAGAGCGCGCCGCACCAAACCGGTGCGACCCGCCGCGGCGGCTACGCAGCCGTGTTGCGCGATCTGCGTTACATGCGGCTGGCCGTGGCCAACCTCGCCTTCGTACTCGCGGCGAGCGTGCCACCGGTACTGCTCGCCGTCTACACCACCGAAGCGCTCCACGCCGCGCCTTGGTCGGTGGGCGCCTGCATCGTCGGCAACATGGTGCTGGTCGCTCTGGTGCAGACGCTGGTGGCCCGTCTGATCGAGCATCGGTCCCCGACACGGGTGCTGGCCCTGGCCGCTGTGGTCAACGCCGTGGCCTTCGCCGTCTTCGGGGTGCTGCTCGCCGTTCCGGGCTGGGCGGTGTCCACCGGTCTGCTCCTGGCGATGGCGGTGTTCACGGTTGCCGAGATGCTCAGTCTGCCGACGAGCAGTGAACTCAGCGCCTCCCTGGCACCCGAGCACATCCGCGGCCGCTGTCTCGGCGTCTTCCAGCTCTCCTGGAGCCTGGGAAACGCGCTTGCCCCCGCTGTACTCACCCTGCTGCTGGGGCAGGGACCTGCCTGGCCGTGGGTGGCCCTCGGCGCGGTGAATCTGCTGGCGGTGCCGGCGGTGCTGAGCTTGGGGGACCCCGCACCGCGAGAAGCCGGATCGCAGGACTCCGTACCGCCGCAGGCGACGCCGGCCGAGCCCGTACGGCAGGACCCGGCGTCCGCCCCGTGATGACTGGAAGGTGAAGACGTGTCAGTGAGGCGTTCCGCCCCAAGAGTTACGCAGATCGCGGGTCCCGCGCTGCCCGCGATCTCCTTCGCGGCGCGGCTGCCTGCCGCGATCTGCCCCATCGGCACTCTCCTGATGCTGACCGAGCTCAAGGGCATCGGCGCCGCCGGAGTCGCGGCCGGGATGCTGTGGTCCGGACAGGCTGTCGGCGGCCCCGTCCTCGGGCGCTGCGCCGACCGTCGCGGCCACCGCCCGGTGATCCTGGTCGCATCCCTGGCGAATGCGGCGGCCATCGCCCTCTTCGTCGCGTCGGCGCTCACCGCGATGCCGTTCGCCGTGCAGGCCGCACTTGCCGGCGCCGTCGGCCTCACCGTGCCGCAGATCGGTCCGCTCTCCCGCACCCGGTGGATCGTCCTGACCGAACCCCGAGACGACCAAGACCAGGCGGTTGCAAGGGAGTTGACCCGCCGCGCGCTCTCGTTCGACACCTCCGTCGATGAAGTGAGCTTCATGGCAGGCCCGGCGCTCGCGGGCGTGATGGTGGTCCTGATCGCCCCGGAGGCCGGACTCGTCCTGGCCGGACTGCTCATCGCTGTCTTCGGGACGCTCTTCGCACTGCATCCCACCGCGCCGGCCGGAACACCCGCCGAAGCCGCCTCCCAGGCGAAGCTGCTGCACCCCGCGTTGGTCGTGCTGTTCGGCATGGCGCTGCTCCAGGGCATGATCTGGGGAAGCGCCAACGCGGGCACCAGCGCACTCTCCGACCACCTCGGCAACACCGGCATGGCCGGATTCGTCTGGGGAGCCATGGCCGTGACCAGCTCACTTGCCGGACTGCTCATCACCGTCCGGCCGGTCGCCCTCGAACTGACGCTCCAGCTCCGCATCGCCATCACGGCGCAGGCCGTCCTGCTGCTGCCGCTGCTCGCCGTGGGCGGTTTCCCCGGCGCAACTGCCGCTGTCGCAGGCATCGGACTGGCCGTGGCTCCCCACCTCACCGCACTCTTCAGCCTTGCGGAGCAGGTCGCCCCGCTGGAGCGCATGGGGGAGGCCATGGCTTTGCTCGGCAGCGGCTTGATCGTCGGTCAGGGAATCTCGGCGCTGGCAGCAGGGCAGTTGGCCCAGCACTTCGGGCCGGCCGGATACCACAGCGCCTTCGTGCTCACCTGTGCTTCCGGAGCCGTGGCCGTCGCCGTCGCATGTGCGTTCGTACGTCCCGGGATCTTCGCCCGTCGCACCGTCGGCGCATCGCCGACGGAAGCAACCGACAGCGCCGAATCGGTACCGGCATCCGCTTCCACGGCCACCCCCACGTCCCACTGATCGCGGGCACACTCGCCGCCCGGAAGGAAGCCCACCGTGATCCTCAGTCTGGTCCGCGACATCATGGACGTTCCTGCCGCCTCCTGGGACGCGCTGGCCGAGCACGCGGGCTTCTATCTCTCCCACCAGTGGCTCGCCGCCCAGCAGCACGACCCGACCGCCGAGGTCCACTACGCCCTGGTCCACGACGACGGCCGGCTCGTCGCCGCGGCACCGCTGTACGTGGTCAGGACCGAACCCAACGACCTCTACCGCGTCCACGAACTCCTCCCCGGCCGCACACCGGCCAGAACCCTCCTCGCCGGAGCCCGCCGCGGTTACCTCAACGCCCCGCTCCTCCACCACGGCCTGGCCCCTGGCCCGCGGCGAGCAGCGCTTGACGCACTCGTGGCGGCGGCCAGGTCGCTCGCCGCCGTCCACCAGGCCCAGCCATGGTGGCTGTACGTCTCCGACACGGCCGCCGCCGAACTCGCCGACGCCTGCGGCACCAAACCCTTCCAGCTCAACGAGGACGCCCGTATCCCACTGCCCGGCACCTCCTTCGACGACTACCTCGCCGTTCTGCCCCGCAAGCGGCGCACCGCCATCCGACGCGAACGCCGTGCCTTCGCCGAGGCCGGATACGAACTGCGCACCCTCCGCCTCTCCGAATGCGCGGAATCCGCCGGCGCCTTGGCTGCTCAGCTCCAACAACGCCACGGCCACCTGGCCGACCCCGCCGTCATGACCCGTCTTCTCCAGGACCAAGCCGACAACATGGCCGGCACCGACATCGTCCAAGCCGCCTACGCCGAGGGTCGTATGGCCGCGTTCAGCCTCTTCTACCACCACGCCAACACCCTTTGGCTCCGCTCCACCGGCTACGACTACCCCGGACTCCGTGGTGCCCACGAGTACTTCAACATCGCCTACTACCTCCCCATCACCCACGCCTACGCCCGCGGCGCCACCGCCCTCCACCTCGGAATGGAATCACTCCACGCCAAATCCCTGCGTGGCGCGGTCATTTCACCACTGTGGGCGGTGGAGGGGGGAGTGCCCGGACAGGGGTGTACATCCTGAATCAGCAAAGGTTGTCAACAAGGCCGGGAGCTGGTCATCTCCCTGGCATGGCGGGGGCATACGTGCTGAGCCGGTGCTGATGGTCGCGGTGTACTGCGTCCAGGGAAGTGGTGTGGCGATGTGGAGTGCACGACTTCGCAGGTCACAGCCACCGACAGGTGCCAACGCCCGAGCAGAGGCCGCTCCGACGGCTGGGAACGGCATTTACACCACCCGAGGGATTTCGACGGTGCTCGCCGAGCAAGCGGTCGCCGTAGCGAGGTGGACCGGATTCCTCGGGGCACCATCAGGTTGCCGGGACGCGGCGGCCGTGTCCGCCGCGGTGCCGGCGGGAAGCAGACTTGGGTGTTGGAGCAGGAAGCAAGAGACTGAGATGCCGTGCGGCAGTCCCTAGGGTGCCTGCCATTGGCTACGTAGGTCAGAACGGGCTCTGGCTCAACTTCTGTGACGCCTCACGCTACGTAATCAGTTGGGTGCCGCATTGCCAAGTGGCTAGGCTCCGGGCCATGAGTGGACCGGTCCTGGTGATCGAGTTGGCAGAAGCTGTGCCGAGCGCTGCGATCCAGCGGCTCCGGGAATTCCTTGTCCGCGCCTCGGCGCGCTTCGAGGAGAAACGAGTCGGCGAGTACGACCTCAACATTCACGCGGAGAGCCTCGGGATCACGGACACGGGCGGCATCGACGAACGACGGCCTGTCATGGTTTCTCTGATGGGTCCCGGCGTCGGTGACGAGGCCATCTTCGAGGCTGAGCACGCCGACGAAGTCGACCAGCAGCCCCTCATCGGCTTCACCCCGACCCACGCTGTCGACGTAATCGCCCTGTGCAACAGGCCGGTCGACCACGTAGTGACGGCCCTGCTGACCGCCGCCGTCATGGACATCATTGGCGGCGCCGCCAACGCCGAGCTGCGCGATGACCAGGTGCCGATCGTTGCTGGCCTTCCGGGCATCGTCGCAAAGACGACAGATCCATGGCCTGCTGTGTACGGCACAGCGGAATTCCTCAGAGCGTGGGCCCGACAACCCGAGTTCCGGCTCTTGGAGTAGCCGTAAGTCATCCGGTCCGTTCAGGCCAGTAGTACGCGTTTCCGCAACAACTCAAAGCCAGCGCGGCCGAACATCTGGCGCTTGAACATCTTGATCCGGTTGACATGCCCCTCGACGACGCCCGAGTTCCAAGGAATGGAGAGTCCGGCGACGACTGTGTCCTGATCGCGTTCGAGGCCGTTGGCGAAGCCGTGCAGGCCGGGTAGGTCATCAGCACGACCAGCCGCGACCCCCTCCCGGATGAGGTGCCCGGCGGGGGCCTCCAGCTCAGGACAGTGGGCGAGGGCGATCTTCATCTGCAGCTGGGCTTCGTCGGGCAAGGCGTCGGGATGCGTGAGGATCCAGCTGCTGACGGTCCGTGCCGAGGGTGGCCGGATCGCGGGAGTACGCGGAACCGTCCGGAGTGGACGAAGGTAGTCGCGTACCGCGGCGTATCCGCCGCGGTAGCCGCGATCGGTGATCTCCTCCCAAAGCTTCCAGGCGTTGGTGCAACCGTCTTCCCAGCGCTGGTGGAGGTAGGACTTGAACATGTCCAGCTTGGTCGGGTGGTCTTGCCACTGGCCTTGGAAGAGCGCCTCTGGAGTCCTGGCGTGGGCGAATCGCTGCACGGTGCTGAGACCCATACCCAGCTGTCGGGCGATCGACCTTCAGCTGTGGCGGGCTTCGAGTGCAGCGTGGTCCTGGGCATTTCGTGCACGGGTCCGGTCCGAGGGCGACGTCGTCGATGGCCAGCACGCGCGGAACGCGCAGTGGCGGCGCCGCCCTGGGCATGAACATGCGCAGGGCGGTCGAGCGGGAGATGGCGCAGGCCGGCACACAGGAGAGACGGGCGCCCGCCTGGCCCGCTAACTCCATGACGACGGACCCGAGTTGGTCGGCCAGGCGTTTCGCGCGACGCTGATAGCGCTCCGCGACGCCGGGAACCTCCTCGCGGAGGGTCTGTCGCGGGCAGCCGAGCACCGGGCAGACCAGGCGCCGGATGCGCACCGACGCCACGACTCGCAGTCCTTCCACCGGCACGTCCGCGCCCCCCGTCCGTGGAAGCCATGCACCCGCCCCGTGAACTGCCTACACACCGGGCACGGCGCCGGATCATCCCGGGTCCGAGCCGTCCCCCGGGTCAGCTCGCCCTCGTGCGTCACGCCCTCGACGACGAGGGCCGACAGTCCAGAAGACACCACACCCACGATCTCGTTGACATCCTGCACACCAAAGGGCTGTCCCGTAAATGATCTGCCAGGTGGCGCGGCTGTGGGCTGCCCGGCTGTCCGTCGAGGGGGAGGTTGTGCGGGCGGGCGGTGTTCGGCACGGCGGCTGGAAGTAGGCTGCCTCAGGCTCGGCCTAGCCACTGGGGCAGGCTCGTCTGGGGGTGATTCACCTGATAGTTCGTCATGGGTCCGCTGCTGTGGCATCGGCGGCCCGCCGAGTCGGCAGAGCCTTGGGGCTGGTCGCCGCTGCTGCGGTTGCGCTGACAGTGGTGCTGTTGTCGCCTTTCGTGCTGGAGGAGCTCTCGGGCTCCAAGGGTGTGGACTGGAACCGACTGAGTCAGATCGGCGCTGCGTACGGCTTCACGTCGGCGATCGTCTCGGCGCTGGCCCTGGCCGGCGTCGCAGTCTCCCTGGTCGTCCAGAACCGGCAGGCCAAGGCGGAGCAAGTCCAGGGGATCCGCAGCTACTACCTTGAGCTGGTCCGGCCGGAACTTGACGACATGGCGCTCTTCCAGCCCGTTTGGGGTGACACGGACATCGTCGATCCCCACGCGCAGAAGCGGCATGTCTATGCCGACCTCATGATGAACTACGCCTGGATGGGCTTCGAGATCGGGACCATTCGGGAGAGTCTGCTGCGGGACATGCTCGCCGGGATGTTCACCGGAGAGGCGGGACGGCATTACTGGAGCCGGGCTCACACCTCGTGGATCGCCAGTTCGTCCGGAAGCCGTGTCGGTCGTCGCTTCCTGGCCATTGTGGGCGAGGAGCACGCTCGCGCTGTCGCTTCCGGACCACCGACTCGCTCACCCCTCGCTTCCCCTCCGCCTGCCGTGCCCGTCGCGGGGGCGTCGCCCGCGTTGCGGACATCGGTCGGTGCCCTGATCGGTCTAGGCGCCGGCCTGGCGCTCGGATCGCTGCTGCGCGGCCGACGCTAGGGGTGTCCAGCAAATGATCTACGGAGTGAGGACTGACCAGCCCGTTTCTCCGTGATCCGGCCAGGGTGAGGCTGTGCAGGCGGGCGATGCCGAACATGGCGTGGTGGATGCCGTCGCCTTTCAGGCGGCAGTCGCGGAGGATGTTCCACCCCTTGATGCGGGCGAAGACGTGGTCGACGCGGGCGCGGACCTTGCGGCGGGACGCGTTGTGTTCCTCTTTCCAGGCCGGGAGTTCGGCCCGGCCGCGCTCACGGCGGTGCGGGATGACCAGGACGGTTCCCTGGTAGCCGCCGTCTGCGATGACCGTGGTCCTGCCCACGGCATCCTTCGCGCCGGACGGATCTCACGCCTTTCAGCCATTGCGGTTGCCGGGCGGCGACCGGCCGACAGCAACCACGAGTCGCGTGTCGGCATCGACGCCGACTTGGTGGTTGGTCGAGTACCGGTGGCCTTTCGGCTGCTGGGCGATGGTGTGGACGCGGGTAGGGACCAGGGTTCCGTCCACGATCAGTACGGCGTCCTTGCGGAACCTCCTGCGCGGCAGGACCGCGAGCGGCGGGCCGAGATGGTCGCGCGGTGGGCTGCGGAAGACTTCGAGATGCCGTACAGCGAAGCGAGCTGCCGCAAGGTTGGATTCGTCCGGCAGCACGCAGCCACCGGCAACAACCAGTACTGCAGCGGCAGGTTCCACGGCCGGCCAGACCAGCCACAGCAAGGTCGTCTCAAAGACCAACGCTGTGGAACGATGATCGGCATGGCAGGTCAGGTATGGGTGTCACTCATATCGTTGGGCGGCGATGTCCTCGGCGGCGTGTTGTCCTGCCCCGTTCAGCACAGGACTCGGCGATCAGCTGCACGTGCCGAACAGCGACGGCAGCGGATCGCATTGTCGGAGACCGACGGGCGGAACGGCTGGCGCTGCTGGAGCGGTTCATCGAGGTATCGGCAGAGGCGGAACGCTGCGCTCACGCCTTCTCGTCGATCGCTCCGGGCGTACGCAGATGCGCCCAGGACTTCATCCTCGTCTGCGATGACGGCAACATCCGTCTTCTGATGCTCCACTGGACATCTTGGGAAAGCAACTCGGCCTGCCCGCCGTGGAACTGACCGAGTCCTGCACAACGGGCGCGCTCGGCGGGGTACTTGATCGCTCGCTGCAGACACTGCGGTCGTACGCCGAGGGTAGGTTCTTGCGACACGACCAGTGGGCTCGGCTGACGGACACCGGTCCGACATCACCCGACTGTGCACTCACCCCGGGTTGAGCGGGGTGTGGGTGACACGTCGTGCCAGATGTTCAAGCGGATCGTCGAGTGCGCGCCGGGAACGTCGGCGATCGCAGCCGCTCGTGTTTCTTGAGGCGGCTTGATGCTGTTGTCGAGGTCGGTAAGGAGACGCTCGGCATCAGTGACCAGCGATCCATAGACGTGCCACGCGCCCAGCTTGCCCCATGCCCCCCGCTCGATGAGATCGGTCATTGTGGCGTGCCAGGCCAACATGCGATGGATCGCTGTTCGCAATTGCCGGCGGGCGTCGGTTGGCGCTGAGCAGGCCGCCGTCCCGGCAGCGGCATACGTGGTGAACACCTGTCCTGCCAACTCAAGTGCCTCCCCGTATCGGACGGCGAAGCCGTGCGTCAGGCCGTCGAACGCGTCGCGGTCGACGTGGTCGGCCAGAGTCCTGGCGATGCCGCGCACCTGAAACGAGGCCGTGTGGAGAACTTCCAAGGCGTATGCGTCGACCGGCGACATGGGCTGCCGGTGCGCGGCTGTCCGTGCGTTCCAGCGCAGACTCTCCGCTGCCTTCTGCACCTCCTCACGAGCGTCCGCGGCTTGCTGCTCCAGGTCACGTGCCCTATCCAGCCAGGTATGCGCGTGGCTCGGAGACAGTCCTTTCCCCAAGGATTGGCCCATGTCCTGCAGTAGCGTGCCCGTGCAGCGCGCCAGACTGCGCACGGCGGCATCAGACTCGCCGAGGTATGTCGGCGGGAGGATCAAGGCATTCACCGCGACTCCCACCGCAGCGCCGGTGAGGGTGGAGACCGCCGGGAGGACCACATGTCCGACCGGAGCTGCGGCGGCAGCCGTCAGGGTGATCACCGCAGTTGATGCGACTTGGAGCCGGTCCTCGCCGTTGCGGCGCCCGCCGGTGAGCAGTACCACCGTCAGGACGGCCACGATGGCCCCCGAGGTGGCCCCCAGTAGCCAGGCAGCGACAACAGCCAGGGAGACCCCCGACACCTGGATTGCCACCCTTCGCACAGCATGGACCACTGAGCTGTACACCGTGGACGCATTGACCATGACCAGTGCAGAGGCCACGCCCAGGAACTGTTGCTGCCCTGGCAGCCACAGGGCGATGAGCTGCCACGTGAGCACGGCCGCGATCAGGCTTTTCACTCCATGGCGCAGGAGGTGATCATCCTCGCTCGCACGGATCGCACTGATCCGTCGCGATACTGCCGGCCAGACCCGCGGTATTTCTGCTGCGCGTCCGTGTCGCCAGCCAAGGAGAATATGATCCATATGTAGGAGAATGTCATATTTAGTCCTTGGCTTCAGTGGCGTGCTTCACAGCATCCGCTTGGGTGGGAAATTGTGCAGACAGGCGGTCCGCAAGTCCTGTAGATCGGCAGCCATCGCCGTAGCCGCTGGGCCGGCTCGCCAGGCGTGAGCCGCAGGTGCGGGTTCGGCGCATGCGCGCCGATGGGCTCGCGGGATCCGGACTGGCTGTCCCCGCAGCTGGAGATGGTGAGGCAGGGGAGGGTGAACGTTGTCGGGAGTACGGCGTGAGCCTGAAGGGACGCGGCGCCTGTTCGATGTGCTGCGCGTAGGTGTGCAAAGGTCGCCGGATCAGGCGGCCGCCCGGTCGCCGCGGCTCCTCGCTGTCGCTGAGGGCCTCCTCGGTCGGTCGTCGCATGGGGTGACTGGTGGGGCGCCCCCGTTTGTGTGTCTGCCACGCCTTCGGCGTGCTCCGAAGATGTCCGGGCCGCGTCTTGGGCGTGCTGGCTCGCTTCCGGGCTGCCGGTGTATTCCAGTCCGGGAGGAGGTGCCGTGCGGCCTGAGGCCGCCCCCCGACCTGCTCGGGCTGCGTCCGTGCCGTGAGTGGGGTCACATCCTGAATTCGAGGGGTGCCTCATGTTAGCCTCGATGCATGAACCACCAGCCTGTTCCGCCTGCGCCTCCAGCGCCGGCCAAACCGTTGCGCCGCGACGCGCAGCGCAACAGGGACGCGATCGTGGCCGCCGCGCGCAAGGCCTTCGCAGAGCAGGGCCTGGAAGCCTCCCTGGAGGGTGTGGCCCGTGAGGCAGGCGTCGCGATCGGGACGCTCTACCGGCACTTCCCCCGCAGGCTCGACCTGATCGAAGAGCTCTTCACTGCGAAGTTCGCGGACCTGCTGGCCGTCGCCGAAGAGGCGGCGGCCATGGACGACGCCTGGGAAGGCTTCTGCCGCTACCTGGAAAAGCTCTGCGAACTGCAGGCCTGTGACTGCGCCTTCAACGACCTGGTCTCGGCCCGGCTGCCTGTTCACACATTCGGCAGCGGAATGTATGAACGCACGAAAGAACGGGCCGCTCAGATCTTCCACAACGCCCAGGAGCAGGGCGCCCTCCGCGAGGATGCCACTCCGGCCGACCTCGCTTTCGTCATCTGGTCCCAGGCCGGGATCATCGAGGCCACGCGTGCCGTCGCCCCCAACGCCTGGCGCCGCCACCTGCACCTGCTACTCGACGCCTTCCGCGCCGAGCGCGCCCACGAACTGCCCGAGCCTCCGCTGACCCCGCAGCAGTTCGACCAGACCCTCACCACTGTCGAGTGCCCCGAAGAGGAATGCGGCGAGTGCCACGAGGAGACGTGAGCCGCGGCGGATGAGATCGCCGGGGGCCTCGACATCCGGCGAGGCGTTCGGTTTTCCGCCAGCAGTTGTGCCAGCTCGGCGTTCAGGTCGAGTCGGCTGGATTCGGCCCCTGACGGCACCACGGACCGTGTCTCGCGCAGGAAGGATTCCACGCCCTGTGCGGGGAACTCGAGCAGGGCCGATCCCGCGGGCGAGAGGAGAGCGACGAACAACGCCTCGCGTCCCGGTTCGCCGGCCGGCCACATGTACACGTCTCCATGCCCGGTGTGCTCGCTCAGAGCCTGGGCCAGCATGTCGCGACTGAAGAACCACTCGGCTGTTTCACCCTCGCCCGGCGAGTGGAAGACGGCACGGACGGCATAGGGATCGTCCGCCTCGTATCGCAGTGCCACCCACATCGGCACCGACAGGTCGTGGGACACGACAAGCTGCACGGGCAGGTCGTACGCCACGGTTCTGACCGATCTCACTTTCCCTCACTCCCACATGCCTGTTCACCCGGCACTGTGATCGTCCCCCGCGTGCCTCGAGGCGCGGGACATGGCGGCACCGCCGGTGCAACCGGAAGCGTCGGAGGACGACGGCAGCGCACGCGGTTCCCACGTGTCGGCCGTGTTCGGCCAGGGTGCGATGTCTTCGGACCAGGCCTGATGCCGGCTCGGCGAGCGGTCGGTTTGACGAGTCGCAACGACGCGATCCCCGGCCATGCCGTTGCGACTCGTCAAACTGACCGTTACGGCCTGCGGTCGCATCAGCGCTGGTGGAGATACCAGGCGACCTGGTCCAGATACCAGCGGTCGCCGCCAACGCCGTACCACGTCGTCGCCTCATGCCAACGGTGCCCGTCCCAGACGAACAGGTGGCGACCGTCCCATCGTTCTTCCCGCATGCGGGAGTGGCGCCGGTCGTCGTGGTGGCCCTGGCGGTTGTCGTTTGTGTGCCAGCCTCGGGGCGCGCCCCAGCTGTCGCCCTGTGCCCCGTGGTGACCGCCCGCGTATGCGTCCTCGCGCTGGCCGTCATGGTTGCCGCCGGTAGTGAAGGCGGCGATCGCGGACCGGGTGTGCTCTAGGGGCTGCGGGGCCGTCGCCGCCGACGCCGAGCCGCCGGCTCCGAGAAGGGCTCCGCCTGCCAGGGCCGTAGAAGCAACAGCGATCGAGATGCGCCTGATCCACCTGTTCATAGTCATTTCCTCGTGATGTGCCGCGATTCCGCCGATGTGGCGGCCGCTGTCATGTCCGTGGTGTGTGGTCCGGAATTCCGGATCAGCCGGGTGCCGAACCGTGGAGGACATCCGGAGGGGATCCTCATGTTCGGCTCTGCCCAGAGTACCCGAGGGGGGCCTCATGTTTATGGTGAAGGCCATCACAGCACGTCGGAAGGGGGGACTGACACGAGCGGCGCGAACACGGGCGAGACGGCGGGCCCTGGGTCTGACCTGCTTCGGCGGACATCCGGGATCAGGGATTGAGTGAAGCTTCCCCAAGGCCGGGTAGTTAGCCGCCGTCGCTGGCGAACATCATCCGTACCGTGACTGTGGCCGCGGGGCGATTCGCGCCCGGCCATCTGGGAGAACTGACGCCGATCATGCCGTTCGAGCTGGTCGATGCGGTCTTGTCGGAGACTCGGTTCATGCAGTGGAGGCTGCGTGATCTGCCCTCACGGGTCGGCGTCTACTTCCTGTTGGCGGTGTGCCTCTTCCCTGAGATCGGCTACCGGCTGGTGTGGGACAAACTGGCGGTCGGCCTGTCGGGGATTTTGGTTGTCCGCCCGAGCACGAAGGCGCTCCGCGATCTGCGCCGCAGGCCGGGCAGCGCGCCGGTGCGGAGGTTGTTCGAGGTGCTGGCGCGGCCGTTGGCCCGCCCGACCACGTCGGGGATGTGGTTCGGCTCGCATCGGACGGTGTCGTTCGACGGCTGCAGCTCGATCAAGGTGCCTGGCTGCGAGCGCAACCGGGGCTGGCTGAGGCGGTGGCACGCTCACCGTGATCCGTGCCGATGACAACTGACACATGTCCGTCGCGGTGAATCTGGGGAGATGGAACACGTTCGACTCCGTCGGTAAGCCGCAATCCCTGTCCGCTCGGTGGCGTACTTGCGTGGAGATCCACGGCTGACGGACCGGATGGGAAATCGGCGGAGTCGGGCCCACACCGACCGGGAGCGGTCGACAGCCCCGCTGACCGTGCAGCGCGGCGACAGCCATGTGGAGCACCTTGCAGAGGCAATGGGGGTCAGCTGACCGGCAGTTCGTCATTCTCCCGTCGGGAGGCAGCGCCGAGCAGTGCACGTGCGACGTCTTCCAGTGGTGCGAGCAGAGGGTTGGGGTCGTCAGCACGGGTGACGAGTACGACCTCGCAGGGATCGATGTCGATGACCGGCACCAGGGCGATGTCCTCGCGCACGGTGGCGCGTTGATCGCCGGCAGGGAAGATCGCGACACAGTGGCCGGTGGCGATGAGTTCCAGCTTGTCCTCGTAGCTGTCGTCGATCGCGGGCGGGGGTGGTGCCGGGCGGTCGCCGACCGCCTTGGGCGTGCTCCAGACGACCGGAGTGCTGACGCAGGCCACCAGTTCCTCGTCCGACAGAGCCCGCAGGCTGACAGTCTTCTCTTTCGCCAGATGGTGGCTGGCCGATGTGACGAGAACCCGCGGTTCCTCATGGAGTTTGGTCACCCGGAAGTGGTCCGTGGGGAAGGGCAGGGGTCTGTACGCGACGAGGGCGTCGACCCGCCCCTCGGCGAGGGCGTTCGTGTCCCGCCAGTCGAGGTGCCGGGTGCGGACCTGGCCGTCGGGGTGCCGGCGGCGCAGTTCCTGCACGCAGGCGGTGATGACCAGTCCTTCGGCGTAGCCGATGGTGATGGTGCGGGGCTGGGCGGCTGCTCTCGCCGTGCGAGCGGCTCGCTCGGCCTCCTGGAGCAGGATCCGGGCTCTGGGCAGGAAGGCCTGACCGGCGTCGGTGAGGCTGCTGCCCTGCGGCGAGCGGTCGAAGAGCCGGACACCGAGCTGAGCTTCCAGTCGCTGGATCTGGCGGCTCAGCGACGGCTGCGCCAGGTGCAGTCTGGTGGCGGCCCGGCCGAAGTTGCCGTGCTCCGCCACGACCGTGAAATAGCGCACGAGCCGCAGATCGACGTCCATTCGCCCAGGGTACGTCGCGTGTCGTCATACGCCTGGGACATGACGGCATACGGAACAGGTCTTGGACAGGGCGCATGGGTGGATATTTGGCTTGAGGGCATGACCACTTATGACGGCAAGAAGATCGTGATCACGGGTGGAAGCAGCGGTATCGGCCTGACTACGGCCCGGCTGTTCGCGGACGGTGGGGCGCGCGTACTGATCACCGGCCGGACCCGATCCACCCTGGACGCCGCGCTGGAGCAGTTGGGGAACGAGGCGATCGCCGTCCGCAGCGACGCCGCGCACCTGAAGGACATCGAGGCGCTGGCCGGCACGGTCCAGGAGCGGTTCGGCTCGGTGGACGCGCTGTTCGTCAACGCCGGTGTCACTGCGTCCGCGCCGTTCGAGTCGACGACGGAGGAGATGTACGACGCGTTGTTCGGCATCAACACCAAGGGCCCGTACTTCACGGTGCAGGCGTTGGCGCCGCTGTTGCGCGAGGGAAGCGGCGTGGTCCTCACCACGTCGGTGGTGAACGTCCTGGGCCTCGACGCGCTCAGTGTCTACTCGGCGAGCAAAGCAGCCCTGCGGTCGATGACGCGCACCCTGGCCCGCGAGCTGCTGCCGCGCAAGGTGCGCGTCAATGCCGTGAGCCCCGGCCCGATCGACACCGGCATCCTGGACCGTACCTCGCTGCCCGCCGACGTCGTCGAGACGATGAAGGACACCTACCGGAGCACCAACCCCATGCAGCGGCTGGGGACGGCCGAGGAAGTGGCCGCCGCGGTGGCGTACTTGGCGTTCGGGGCGACCTTCTCGACGGGAACGGAGTTCCCTGTCGACGGAGGGGCTTCGCAACTCTAGGTGCTCCGACCGCATGGGTTCACCGGTCGTTCAGGGCGTGGCGGCAAGGGGGGGCGTCCGCCTCAGCGGATGTCCCTCTCGCTGCGGATGCGGGCGCGTTCGTTCTACGACTCAGCGGTGTCGGCCCAGTCGCTCGGCGGATTCGATGCCCTTGCGGGCGATGCGGTGGCGGATGTCGCGGGAGGTCAGCCATCGCCGCAGGTGCGGGTAGTCGTAGCCCTTGTCCCCGTGCAGCTTTGCGGGCCGTCGGTGTCGGCGGCCGCGTCGGGAACGGATGGGCGGGATGCCGCGGACGAGCGTGATCAGGGCCTGGCTGTCGTGGAGGTTGGCGGCCGAGATGCCGATCGAGAGGGGCAGGCCCTGGCGGTCGAAGATGAGGGGGATCTTCCATCCGTTTCTGGCCGCGGTCGGTCGGATTCGGTCCCGTCAGCTGCCCCCTTTGAGAGCGCGGACGCTGACGGAGTCGATCGCGCATCACGACCAGTCCAGCTCACCGCGGGAGCCGAGTTCGTCCAGGACCAGGCGGTGGAGCCTGGCCCACACCCTGGCCCGGGACCACCGACGAAGCCATCGCGGATGAACTCCTCCTTCGGCGCTGCTCCGCCAGCCTCGGTCCAACTCGTTGTGAGCCGCCGGGGTGCAACTCCTGTGCTGCAGGGAGCACTTCGCGGTGACCTGGATGCAGGACCATCCACACGCACTCGGAGAGCAGGGATGGGCGGCGGCCGGCTGCCTGGTGATGCCCGGACCATCCCCGCAGGGGAGCCACGAGGACGACCTCGCCGCCGCCCGCACCAGGATCCGCCGAATGATCCGCGAAAAGAACGGTCGGGAGATCACTTGACGCGGCCAACCGCCCGGCATCATCTTGGCCTCCCCCGTCTGACCTCGTACAAGGACGGACCTAGGACGGCCGAAGGATCTGTGTCCGTAGCCTTGAGGCGTCAGTGGGCTGGCGGTCCGCCAACGCAGCGCAGAGCTCGCGCACGTCCGGAACAGCCACCGACCCGAACTGGCCGAGAGGACACAGGCGAGCGCCACAAGGAAGGCAACCGGGCTGGCTGCGACGGCTCACGTGCATTCCCGCCGGGCCTGACCCGACGACGCCATCATGAATTCTCTGATAGTTCGTCAAGCAATGGGGGGACAATGAAGGCGAAGATCAGGTCCGCGCTGCTGGCGGTAGCCATATCGGCCGGTTCGACCGTCGGCCTGGTGGGGGCGCCCACTGCGCAAGCAGGCACCTGCACGGAGACCGTCGGCGCCGTGATGGAGGTCGTAACCACGGCCGGGTACGACCTCGGCACCTTCTACCAGGGCTACGACTTCTGCCAGAAGCGGGCCTACGCGGAGTTCCACTTCAAGGACCTGTGGGTCTCACAGGTAGCCTCGTCCAGCAGTCAGGTCTGGATTGTCAGCGGCGCGTCGGGTGATCCCGGGATGCACCACTACAATCCGGCGGGCGTCGAGTGGTGGGACGCCGGCAGCCAGGGCATCCACAGCACAAGCAGCGAGGACTACGAGGCCGGCTTTTACCTGAACTGGAACGGCAACACCTGCCAGGGGTACAGCGACTGGTACTACGGCAGCGGAACCCAGATCGGCTACGGCGTCGGCGGCCCCAGCTGCAAGAAGATCGGCACCGGCGCGACCCCGTGACGAGCCCCTCCGCCTCCACGTCGGCTCCCGGACACTCGCGGACCGGCGCGGAGGCGGACGGGCATACGCGAACGTTCCCGTGGACCGGGTGTCGGGTGCGGGCGGGCCGGAGGCCGTCCCGGCCGCAGCCGGTAGCCCGTGAACGGGGGTGACCGACGGCTCCCGGCGCTCGGCCTGCTCGCCGGCCAGCTGCATCACGAAGGGGGTCGCCCATGGTTCCCGCGACGCCACGATCTGTTCGAGGTGGCGCTGGCGAACCCAGCCATCACCGTGCCGGGAGCACAGGCATTGCAAAATCAACTGCTGGGCACCGGCAAGGCGGGTCGGAAACGCTGCCGCCAGGGCAAAGGCGAGGTTCGACGGATCCCGAGGCCGCTGCACGACACGAGGACAGGCGGCGATCATCTCGCTGCCTCAACTACCCACCACAGCGTGCGGAACAAGCCTGGGAGCCTGTCGTGCCTCAGACTGTTGCAAGCTCCTCACCAGCTATAACTGCTGATGCACCCCAGATGATGATCTCGATCGTGGCCTACGTCGAAGCCTGAGCAGCGAACAAGCAGCACCCCGTACTGTGCGACGGCGATTCCTGGGGTTATGCCTGCCTCTTACTGAGGTCGGGGGAGGCGGGAGTGGTGGTGTCGAACATGGCTTCATGAGCGGGAGCGGACGTGCGGCGAGCCGAACGGCGGTGCTCGCGCTACCGCCAGCTTTCCGGTGGAGTATCCGCGCGCACCGCGTCCACGAGCGTACGTTCCGCGGCGCGCAGCAGCCGTAGCGCCACCGGATCCGCGAACTGACCTGCAACCATCCCATCCGTGACCGCCCGCCCCTGGCAGAAGCCGTGACCAGCGGCGATCGCCAGGAAGCCTGCGGTGGCAGGTACCGGACGGCTCCGAAGCGGAGTCGACAGACCGTGATCGGCTACACCACCACGGGGGACACGGCCGTTGCCGATCAGCAAGGCGGAGAAGGACTTTCGGCGAGAGGCCGGGTTGGAAGCGTTGGAGGACCGATTCGAGGTGCTGGGCATCGACCCGGTCGATCCCCGGCGAGCGTCCGTGGTCTGAGTCGCGGCAGCCGAGGAGCAGGCCGAACACGCGAGTGCCATGCGTCCGGTCCATCGCCGGAAGGCTGGGGAGTGGTCCAGGGATGCAGCCGCTGTTCTCGGGCACGGGGGCGAGTCCTCCTCGTGCGGTCGACGGAGTTCCCGCGTAGGCGCCCGGTCCTCGAGGGCTGCCACGTGGGGACGGTGCCCGGAGCGAGGGTTTCACCGGGACGGGGGAGCGGGCAGGATGAGGCGGCCATGACATGCTCATACGGTGCTGATCCGAAGGGAACCGTCTCGTGCTCCGTAAGCCAGGCGCCCTGCTCGCCGCCTCCGCCCTGCTCCTCCTCGGCACCGCGACGCAGGCCGCGGCTGACACCCCGCCCCCTGCCGCGCCGTCGGCCGCCTGCACCTACACGCCGGCCGTTCCCGCAGACAACTTCAAGGGGATACCGGTCTTCGATCCGGTGAAGGCCGCCAGGCCGTACAGGGCGACGCTGCGCACCGGCCAGGGCGCGATCACCTTCCGTGCACTGACCGACAAGGCTCCCTGCACCACGTACTCCTTCAAGTTCCTCGCCCAGCGTGACTACTTCGACCGCTCGCACTGCCACCGACTCACCACCGCGCGCATCTACGTGCTCCAGTGCGGCGACCCGACCGGCACCGGGAGCGGCGGTCCCGGCTACTCCTTCCCCGACGAGAACTTGACCGGGGCGACCTATCCTGCCGGGACGGTGGCGATGGCCAACGCCGGGCCCAACACCAACGGAAGCCAGTTCTTCTTCGTCTGGAAGGACACCAAACTCTCGCCCGCCTACACGCCGTTCGGCAGGGTCACCGCGGGCCTCGACGTGCTCCAGAAGATCGCGGCGGGCGGCGAGGACGACCAGAACGGGCCGGGAGACGGCTTTCCGTCGCTGCCGGTGAACATCAAGCGCGTACAGATCAAGAGCAGGTAGTACGGTCCTGTCCCGGTCCCTGCTGCAAGCCTCGTCCGTCCTGGTCATGGTCGGCGTCGTACGTGAGAGTGTCTGGTGTCGAGAGAGCGCTGGGCGCGGACTGACATGATTGGCGGAATGTGTGGTGGCCGGGTGCAAGCCTGATCCCCGTATGTGGATCAAGGTGGAGTTGGAATGCCGGTCGTGGCAGCTGACGATGGATGCAGGCCGTGGAACCAGGCCGTCGGGGAAGGGCCGGCACTGATCTTCCCCGCCCGCTCCCGTGGTGAATCCGGCGTACTGGCCGCCGCATTGGCGGGCCCATACCGCGTCGTCCGCTACATGCCGTGTCGTGGTGGGGTTGACGGAACTGCACCAAAACCGCGCTCCGAACGCCGCCTGCGACATCAGCGGCGACGGGACCGGCACCAACTACGCCTCGGCGGAGGACGAACCGTACGTCACCACAAGCCCGCGCGACCCGCGCGACGCCGTCGGGATCTTCCAGCAGGACCGTTGGTCCACCGGCGGCGCCCGCGGCCTGACCGCCACGTACACGCACGACGGGCGGCACTTCACCGAGACTCCGCTGCCGTTCTCGCACTGCGCGCCGGGCGGGCTGAACTACCAGAGAGCGTCGGACGGACGGATGAGCACCGGGCCCGACGGCACGGTCTATGCCAGTGGCCTCGTGCTCGACGCCACCGACGCACGCAACGGCGTGGCCGCCTCGACTTCGTACGACGGCGGGCACACCTGGAAGCACACCACGCCGCTGATCGACGACACGCAGGCGCAGTTCAGCGACGACAAGAACTCCGTCACCGCCGACCCCGTCCATCCCGGCGTCGCCTACCAGGTCTGGGACCGCATCGACGAGGACGATTCCGCCAAGGTCTACGACGGGCCCTCTTACATCTCCATCACCCGCGACGGTGGGCGGCACTGGTCCAAGGCCCGCCCGTTCGTGGACACCTCGGTCGTCCCGCACTCCCAGACCATCGGCAACGTCATCGTCGTCGATCGACGCACCGACACCCTCTACGACGTCTTCGACTGGCAGACCTACGACATCGACTACGCCACCGGCACCTTCACGCCCACCGACCTGCACTTCGCGGTCGTGAAGTCGACCGATCAGGGCCGCACCTGGAGCAAGCCGGTCACCGTCGCCAAGGACACCTCCGTACCCGAAGTCGACCCCAACGCCCCCACCGACTCGACCAAGTCCCTGCGGGCGGGCGGTGACCTGCCGAACGTCGCGGTCGATCCGCGCACCGGTGAGCTGTACGTCGCCTACGAGGGTTCCGACTTCAGCGGTGGCACCTACGACTCCGTGGAGCTGACGCACTCCGTCGACGGCGGCCGGACCTGGTCCGCCGCGAAGCGGGTCAACCAGGTGGCGTCGGCGCCCGCCTTCACCCCTCGATCAGCGTGGACGCGCGGGGCTCTGTCGCGCTCACCTACTACGACCTGCGCTACCTCACCGCCGGGAACACCACCACCTTGCCCACCGCTGCCTGGCTGGTCACCTTCCCCCGCGGCGCGGAAGACCGCGCCGCCGAGCGTCGCGTCTCCCGTGTCTTCGACTGGCTCCAGGCCCCCTACGCCGGAGGCCACTTCCTCGGCGACTACGAAGGACTCGCAGAGGACACCCCATTCGCCGTACGACCGCTGTTCGTCGAGACCAACGACAACGCACCGCAGAACTCCACGGACGCCTACAGCGGGATCTTCCGCACCGGCGGGGGACTCGGACCGATCGCTGCGGCCACAGTCACAGCCACGCCGCGAGCGAAGGCGCCTCTGGGAGCCCGGCCGCACCGGCTCGTCCGGTGACCGAAGATCCGGCCCAACGGAACTGGGGCGAGCGCGACTTCGGGCTCACGTGAGGCGCGAGGTAAACAACCCGCCATTTTTCCTGTGAGCCCTTTGTGTGACTGTTGTGGTCACGCCAAGATCCCTCTGCGTCGGGGTACCCCCATATGCCCGGCGCAGGGAGGAGAGGGCATGTTGCCCCCGAAGCACCAGCGACGGTTCATAACCTGCACCGTCGTGGCCGTCGCGTTCGGACTGGTAAGCACCCAGTCGTTCGCGGCCTCGCACGACACAAGACCGCGGCCGTGGCAGGCCCGTTACCAGGCCGCCATGGGCCGGCGGCACGTCGAGGCAGTTCACGCGGGCCACGGCATGTCCGCGTTCGCCGCGGAGGGCGACGACGGCGGGGCCGACGAGGCGGAGAACTCCGCCGAGTCGACGGCTCAGTTCACCGAGGCGCGCATTGCGCCGGGCGTGGTCGCGCCCGGCGCCTACGGGGCGGCCTGGCAGCAGCTCCAGTCGATGCGGCACACGTCCGGCGGCTGGGACCACGTCACCAAGAAGGCGTACAACTCCGACGACCCGCGCTACCGCGATGTGAACTCCAACTCCAGTGGCGGCGCGGGCGATGTGACCGGCCGGATCACCGGCATCGCCGCCGACGACCAGGGATATGTGTACGCGGGCGGTGCCAACGGCGGCGTCTTCCGCTCCACGACCGGCGGCGGATTCTGGAAGCCGATCTCCGACAACCTGCCGTCCCTGTCGACCGGCACCCTCTCCCTCGACGCGCAGAAGCGGCTCTGGTACGCGACAGGGGAGTCCAACACCGGCGCGACGTCCTTCGTCGGTACAGGTGTGTACGTTCTGAAGGACCCCCGCCACGGACAGTTCCAGCCCGGCGACCGCGTGGGCGGCGCCGAACTGGAGTCCACCGTCATCCACGCTCTGCGCTTCGCCGGCACCAAGGTGTGGGCGGCGACCAGCACCGGCGTCTGGTCGCACTCCACGACCACCCTGTCCGGGCCGTGGAAGCAGGAGTTCGCCCCCAACCCGGACTATCTGCCCGGCGGTTCGAAAGCGGACGACCCGAGCGCGCCGTACAAGAACATCGCCAACGACATCGCCGTCGACCCCAAGGACCCGAACAAGGTCCTCCTCGCGGTCGGCTGGCGCGGCGGCGACACGTACAACGGCCTGTACGCCAAGCAGGGTGACGGCAGTTGGAAGCCGGTCAGCGGACTCGGTGACCTGCCCACCAGCAGTGACGACGTCGGCAACATGACGTTCGCCGCGTCGTCGGACGGCTCGCGCCTGTACGCCATCGACCAGTCCCCGGCGCAGACGACCGCGAACCCGGACAGCGGGCTCAAGGGCGTCTACGTTTCGAAGAACGGCTCGCCGTTCGGGCCGTGGACGCAGATCGCGGACTACAGCAAGCTCAAGGCGTCCGGATCCGCCCTGCAGAGCGCGGGCGACATGCCGGGCATTCAGTCCTGGTACAACCAGTTCCTGCAGGTCGACCCGGCCAACGCCGACCATCTCTACCTCGGCCTGGAAGAGGTCTTCGAGACCAAGAACGCCGGGTCTACCTGGACAGTTCCGGGCCCGTACTGGAACTTCCCCTTCCCCTGCTGGAGCAACGACCCGGCGAAGCAGACCGGTGACTGCTCGCCCACCGTCCACTCCGACCAGCACGCGGTCGCCATCGGCAGCTACCAGGGCAAGACGTGGGCGTACGTCGGCAACGACGGCGGCATCTACCGGCGTCCGCTCAACGGCGCGGTCGACTCCGGCGGTCACGCCAAGGACTGGCAATCCCTGAGCGACGGCACGCTCGACACCCTGCAGTACTACTCCGTGGGCGTCGGCAGGGACCTCACCTACGGCGGCATCTCGGTCACCGGCGGCCTGC
This sequence comes from Streptomyces sp. MUSC 14, assembly GCF_001866675.1. Taxonomy (NCBI): domain Bacteria; kingdom Bacillati; phylum Actinomycetota; class Actinomycetes; order Kitasatosporales; family Streptomycetaceae; genus Streptomyces; species Streptomyces sp. MUSC 14. The sequence continues at coordinate 29,151 of NZ_MLYN01000047.1, read as the reverse complement.
AGGACAACGGTCAGTCCATCCTGCGCGGCCGTGACAAGGTCATGGGCTCCAACTTCGGCGGCGACGGCGGCGACACCATCACCGACCCCGCCAACGGCTGCAACATCGCCCAGGAATACGTCTACCTCGACATGTGGGTGACGCAGGACTGCGGCGTGAACAACGGCGCCTGGTCGACGGACCCGAAGAAGGCCACTGAGTACGAGGTCGCCCCGCCGGACAAGGACCAGGGCGGCGACGGCGCCCGCTTCATCGCGCCGATCACCGCCGACACCAAGGACTCCAACACCTGGATCGCCGGCGGCCGGCACGTGTGGGTGAACACCAAGGGCTACGCGATCCGCTCCGGCAAGGAATGGGCGAACGCGTACGATCTCGGCGCGGGCCGCACGGCAACGGCCGTGGCGTCCTCCGGCGGCACCGTGTACGTCGGCTGGTGCGGACCCTGCAACAACCAGAGCTTCACGCGCGGCATCGCCGTCGGCAACGCCGACGGCACCGGCTGGCACCAGCTGAACCTACCGGTCGCCGGCACCCTCCCGAACCGCTACATCTCCGGCTTCGAGATCGACCCGGCCGACGCCCAGCACGTCTACGTGGCGATCAACGGCTTCTCCCGCCGCTTCACCGAGGGCCCGGGCGCCGGCGTCGGCCACATCTTCGAGTCCAAGGACGGCGGCGCGAGCTGGACGGACATCTCCGCCAACCTGCCCGACGTCCCCGCCGACACGGTCAAGCTCCTCCCGAACGGCGGCCTCGCCCTCGGCACCGACCTCGCCACCTTCTACCGCCCCGCCGGCGCCTCGAACTGGCAGGTCCTGGGCCACAACCTGCCCACCACTGCCGTCATGCAGCTGCGCCTCGGCCCCGACGGCAAGCTGTACGCCGCCACCCACGGACGCGGCATCTGGTCCTTCGACGTACGACGCCTCAAGGCCCGCAAGGACTGATCGCGACTCCTACGCTGCGCAGCACGACGACGGCTGGTGCTGCCCCGCTCATGGGGCGCACCGGCCGTCCGGCGTTCGGTTTCACTGCACCGGATACGCCGCGACACTCAGCTGCAGCGTGAAGAGCGGCTCGCTCGCGGGACCCCAGGTCACGGACGCCGATCCGATGCGCGCGGCACGCACCGTGACCCGGATGCCACCCTTGCCGTCGGTGACGGAGGAGGCCACCAGCGCCAGCATCGGGTTGCTGCTGCGCGGCTGCGGCCAGGAGCCTTGGGAGCGAGGCTCCAGGACGACGGTGACTGCCGTACCGGACCGCACGCACAGGCTCCGGACGGAGGCGTCCCCGGCGCTGTGGGTGACGGTGACGGAGCCGGCGATGCAGTTCGACGACGGGCTGGCCGTAGCGGTGCCCCTCGGCGACGAAGACGCCGTCACCGGAGGCGCTGCTGTGGACGACGGCGCGGATGACGAAGCCGGAGGCGCTGTCGTACCGGTGCCGTTCCCGGACGGCGTTGTGGAGTGCGGGTCGGCGGAAGGACGCGCCGGTGCCGAGTCGGACTGCGAGCCACCGCCACTGCTGCCGCAGGCGGTCAGAAGGCAGGCGACCGCAACCGAAGCGGCCGCGAACCACGGCCGCGTGTGCCCCGGCCTGCGTCGACCCTGCTCCACCACCGTCACCACCGCCTCGTCACATCCCCGCACGCCACTGTGACGTCCAGGCCCGGCGCCCGGTTCCTGTACCCGTAAACAGACGATGCTCCCCGGTGTTGCCGCCGGAAGCGCACCCCGAGTGGTCCTGGATCAGCGCCGGGCCGGAGCTTGGCGCGGGCGTACGGGACAGACCGACGGCCAGGCCCAACGCGACGGACATCACTGGCTGTTCACCCCTGGCGAGCCGTACGAAGGCCCCGTGCCCTCCCGCGCTCGGGGCGGGCAGGGTGCGGCGCCGGTGCCACCAGCCGATCCCGTCCCGTCCCGCCGGCACCAGCGCCTTTCCACCTGGGTGCTGGTGTCCGGCTTCCGCCCGCGTCACGCCGCGCTGGCCATCGCCTGGACCGCCGTTACCGCCGTGGTGATGTTCGCCCTCGTGGCCGGCAAGGGCCGTCCCGGCGTCGCCTGGCCAATCCGGTACTCACCGTCGAGGGCCGGGTCACCCTCATCGACGGCCTGGTCGCCGCTGCCGTACTGCTGGGTCTCCTGCCCAACTCCTTGGCCGGGCTGGGGTGGGCCGATCCTGCCGACGGTTACGTCCTCGTTCACTACGCCGTATGCGAGGTGGGGGAGATCTTCTGCCGCGATCACTGAATCGCGGGACCTTGTGCCGGGACTCAGCCGGTGGGTGTCGCGCGAGGGAAGAAGACACGGACGGGTAGCAGAAGCCCGACCATCGACAGAACGATGAACACCACCTGGTGGACATGGTCCTTGCCCGGGGGCAGCCCTCCCGCCAGGTGCGCGATCCAGAAGACCGGGTAGTACCACTGTGCGTACCACGCCCACCGTTCACCTCGGCGGAATGGTACGAGGGTGATCAGCATGCCGAACAGGCCCATACCGGTAGCGGCCATCCCGTCGGCCCGCATCAACCGTTCATCGCCGGAGCCCGGCGCCACCGTGGCGACGACGCCGAAGGCCAGGATGCCGACGCCGACGATGAGCAGGCAGACCCACGATGTCTTCAGACCCGCACTGTCGTGTTGCACGTGTGCCTCATACCCGTTTCGGCGAAGGTGACGCGGTACGCCGCCGTTCCGAAGGCGCGACCCTGAGATGTCGTGAGCGCCTTGTCGGCGAGGCAGACCGCCGCACCGGTCAGGTCGTGACGGTCGGGACCGTTGCCGTCGGCGACCCTGCCCCAGGCGACGGCCCCGGCGACGAAGATCCGACCGTAGCCGGAGAGGACGCGTCCGAAGTGGGCGTCGGGCTGGAACGTGGCGACGAGGCCGTACCAGCCCAGCGCGCTGACGCCGGCCCGATCCACAGCCAGCCGAGGTGTTCACGTGCTCCCTGCCGGACCAGCCAGGCCCCTCCGATCTCGAACAGGGCGGCAACGACGATCAGGGCGATGGAACGGGCGACGAGCACGGTTGGGGTCTTCCCAGGGAGAGCGGGTCGGCGGGAGCCGGTCAAGGTGACGGGCCCAACAGCTCGGTGAGCAGGCCGGCTCCGTCGGCGGGGGCGCGAACCTCCAAGTGGAGGACCGGACCGTCGAGTTGAACGCGGAAGTCGAAGAACGGACAGCACTGCTGCTCAGCAGCAGCCAGTACGACGACTCGGGCAGCTCGGTCGGTGGGTCGGGTGAGCCGAAGCCCGTCGGCCATCGGGCTGCGCTCGGCGCCGTCGATCACCTCGTGCCAGGCGGCGGTGCGCTCGGCCATGCCGTCCCTGGGCAGCGAGCAGGCCACCGGCGCCGTCCGCCGCCGCTCCGCCTCCTGCTCGGCGGCCTCGCGGCGGGGAGCGAGCACCATCCCGACCGGCTGCCTGTCGGGCGCCGGCGCTGCGAGGAAGCCGCACTCCGCGTCACACCTGCCGGCCCGGTCGGGAAGAGAGTCCAGATGCTGCAGCGCCTGGCGCAGCGAGGAGGTGAACGATCTCAGCTCGGCCGTCCGCTGCTCGGCCTCGGCCAGGCGGGCGGCGATCCGGGGGCCTAGATCGGCCCTCACCTCGCCACATGCCCCGTCCTCCCACACCGTCAGCAGTTCGCCGACCTCTTCCAGCGGCAGGCCCAGGTGCTTGGCCGCGCCGATGAAAGCCAGCCGCTCGACCGCGGCTCGCCGTACACCCGGTACCCGGACGGGGTGCGGTCGGCGGGCAGCAGACCGGCACCCTCGTAGAAACGCAGGGTGGTCGCCGGGACGCCGCTGCGTGCGGCGAGCTGGGAGATGCGCAGGGCGGTCATACCGGCGCCGGTAGACCTTCGACTCGGGTCGAAGGCCAAGGGTGGTCTGACGGTCACGGGCTCGGGACAGTCGCGATTCCGGCTCCGGCTTGGTGAGGTTGGCGACCTTGGTGGCGCCGGCGGCGGTGCCTGCACCAGACGGCTGCTGGCCCCGTGGGGAGTCGAACGTCAGCTTGCTGACCGAGCGGTGTGAGACGTCCCCGGACAACGGTGAGCCAGCATCTGGCGAGGCTGCGGCTCGCGGGGCTGGTGGAGACGCAGCGCGAAGGCCGGTGCATCTACTACGGCCTGAGCGCCGGGCGCCTGCGGCGGCTGGTGACGGAGGCCCTCAGCCACGCCGACCACCGGGTGAGCGGGCAGGCCCCGCACGGCTGCCCCGGTGGCTGCGGCTCGTCCGATCTCGACGTATACCGTCGTTCGCCTGACGGTTCGTCAGTGGAGCAGCGGGCCGACCACCCCGGGTCGCGGCACATGGGCAGAGCTGGTCGCTCTGCCCGGCCACCTGCTCGCACCCGCACCGGCTACTGTGCCGTTGGCGGACGCGGCGGCCCTTCCGCTGGCCGGGACGACCGCCTTGCAGGCTCTGTGTGCCGCGGAGTTGAGCGCCGACGAGCGCATTCTGGTCGTCGGCGCCGTCGGAGCCGTCGGCGGCCTGGTTGTCCAACTCGCCCGCTTGGCCGGCGCCCACGTCGATGCCCTGGTCTCCCGGCCGGGCCATGAGCAGGCAGCGACGGAGCTCGGCGCGGAGCGGGCCTGGCACCGCCCGGAGCACCTGCCCCGCGGCCGGTATGAGGACGTCCTCGACACCGCCGGAACGGACGTGACTGCGGCCCTCGCTCCCGGAGGGCGTTTCGTCTCCGTCGCCGACCACCCCCTGCCCGACGTGCCACGTGCCCGAAAGAGCCACGTCCAGGAGAACGCCACCGACCTCGCCCACCTTGCCAAGCTCGTCGACACCGATGTGCCACGGCTGCGGATTGCCGACCGCTTCCCGCTCGACGACATCCGCACTGCCCACGAGAGCTTCGAAGCCGGCGGCCTCCTCGGCAAGGTCCTCATCACCCGGCCGGGGACACCGGCAACCCCTGCTGCTCATGGCCCGGGCGACAAGCGCAGATGCCGCAGAGCATTCACTGACGCCTCGTCCTGCGACGGAAGCCTGACGGGTACCGCAGCCGCGGTCAAGCTCGCGATCGGGCCGCACGAGGCCCAACGGAGCGCCCTGGATATCCGGATTTACCGACTGAGATCACGTTCAGCTCGATGAATTCACCTGGTATTACGCTGTCATGAGTCATGCCTTCTGAATCCGTCGCAGCTCCCGAAACCAACTGGTTTCAGGTGGCAATGCGGGGCGAACCTCGGCACCTCACCGACTGAAATGGACGTGTATTTCCGCGAGTTACTGGCCTGAGAGGCGAGGGCGCGAGAGATGCGGTGAGGTCGTGCCTGCCCTCTGGTTGACGGGTGAAGATTGTGTATTAGGGTGAATGCGTTCCTGTCGGTCAACCCCGAACGGCAGGACACCCCAGGGAGTTCCGTCCCCGTCCGTTGCCAAGTCGCCCATGTGCGACCGAGTTGACCCGTGGCGTCGTATCGTGACGGCGCCAGAGCCAAATGACGGACCCTTTCTGGGTGCTGGGTGGGCATCCGGCACAGCGGAACACTGTGTCGGCCATCGGCCTGTCCCCGGCAGTCGCGGCCTACTGCGCAACGGACGCGACAGTCCCCGCTCCCGACTGCCCTGACACCGATATTTCCCCATGGTGATGACGATTCAATCTGAAGCGGGAGGCGCCCGGTGATGTTTTCCCGTGCGTCGCGAGGACGCCGTGACGCGGCGGATGCCACGGCGCAGTCACCGGAATCAACAGCGCCTCCTTCCGTTCCTTCGCCCCCGACGCCGAGCCCACTGCCGGACCTCGTTCCGCTGACCGCGGAGGAAATCGACCTGATGCGCGCGAGCGTGGCCGTGGTCGGCCCGTATGCAGCGGACATGACGGTGTATTTCTATGCCATTCTGTTCACGCGCCACCCCGAGGTGCGTGGGCTCTTCCCGGACAATATGGACGTGCAGCGCGACCGGTTGCTGCGCGGCCTGCTGCAGATCGTCGACCTCGTCGACGACCCGGATAACCTGATCCGGTTCTGCGGCCGGCTCGGTCGCGACCACCGCAAGTTCGGTGCGTTGGACGGCCACTACCCCGCGGTGGGCGACTGCCTGCTCACGGCTCTGGCCCGCTACGCCGGCCCGGCGTGGAGCCCGGAGCTGGCCGCCGCATGGACGCACGGATACGACGTCGTCGCGCAGGTGATGACGCACGCCGCGAGGGAAGACGCCCGCACGGCGCCCGCGGTGTGGGAGGCGGAGATCATCCACCATCTGCACCGTGGCCACGGAATCGCGGAAATCACGGTGCGGCCCGACGCGCCCTACCCGTACACGGCAGGCCAGTACGCGAGCGTGGAGACGCCCTGGCACCCCAAGGCGTGGCGCTACTACTCGCCCGCGCACGCACCGCGATCGGACAACACCGTGACCTTCCACGTGCGTGCGGTCGCCCGGGGCCAGGTCAGCCAGGGCCTGGTCTACAGTGCCAAGCCCGGGGACGTGGTGCGGCTCGGACCCACGCAGGGCGACATGACGCTCGACCCGCGCACAGACCGGGATCTGGTGTGCGTGGCCGGCGGGACCGGCATGGCCCCCATCAAGGCCCTGGTCGAGGACGCGGCCCGCACCGGGACAGAGCGCTACGTCGACGTCTTCGTCGGCGCGCGGACCGCCGAGGAACTCTATGGCCTGGACGACATGCTCAGGATGTCCCAGCGGCACCACTGGCTTTCGGTGCGGGCCGCGGTGTCGCACGAGCGCATCGCGGGGCTGGAGGGCACCCTGCCTCGGGTGCTGGGGGAATTCGGTCCGTGGTACCGGCACGAGGCGTTCCTCTCCGGGCCGGTGGACATGGTCACGCAGGCCAGAGCCACCCTGGCCCGGCAGGGTATCCCGCAGGAGCGGATCCATTTCGACCCCTTCGACGTGCCCGCACTCGAGGCCGCGTTGCTGCCCCGGCGGTTGCGGGAACCGCCCGAGGGCTGATCGTCCGGCCCGATCCGGCCGACCCCGACCCCGCCATACGTCCACTCGCGTGCCGCGTTCGCCCGCCGAGCACGGATGCGACCCGTCCGCTCCCGGCCTAGCGTCCGCCGGACCACCACGGGCGCACCCGACCCGTGTGAGTGCCAGACCCCGAGCAGGAGACAATCCGGTGCAGCTCCCCCCTTGGTCCGACTCAGCTCGGCGCCGCCCGTCGGCGCAGGAGGCCGTTCTTGCGGCCGCCGAGGTGTTCATCCGGCAGTACGCCGCCGAGAATCCGGGCGACGGCGATCCGCGCCGGCGGCTGATGGAGGTCACCGCGGAGGTGGAGCGCTTCGGCACGTACGAACACACCCCCGCGGAGGTGGCGTTCGGCGCGCGGGTGGCCTGGCGCAACGCGGCACGCTGCATAGGCCGGCTCTACTGGAACAACCTGATCGTGCGGGACCTTCGACACGTCACGCATCCCGACGACATCGCCAGTGAGTGCTTCGAGCATCTGCGGATCGCCACCAATGGAGGCCGTATCCGGCCGGTCATCAGTGTCTTCGCCCCCGATCGCCCCGGCCGTCCCGCCGCCACGCTGCTGGGCGAGCAGTTGGTGCGCTACGCGGACGACCCGCGCAGCGCCCACCGGGTGGCGCTGGCCCGGGACTTGGGCTGGAAGGGCGGCGAAACCCCTTTCGAGGTGCTGCCGTTGCTGGTGCAGCCCGGCTCCGGCCCGGCCCCGGAGTTCTACGAGGTCCCCGAGGACGCCGTGCTGGAGGTGCGGTTGACGCATCCACACCATCCCGGGTTCGCCGACCTCGGTCTGCGCTGGTACGCGGTGCCGGCCGTCAGTGACATGTCGCTGGAGATCGGCGGGGTCACGTACCCGGCCGCGCCCTTCAACGGCTGGTACATGGGCACCGAGATCGGCTCGCGCAACCTCGCCGACACCGACCGCTACAACCTGCTGCCCGCCGTCGCCGAACTCTTCGGCCTCGACACCCGCAACGAGCGCACCCTGTGGCGGGACCGCGCCCTGGTCGAGCTCAACCTGGCGGTCCTGCATTCCTATGAGCAGGCAGGGGTGAGCATGGCCGACCACCACACGGAGTCGCGGCGGTTCCTCGCGCACGTGGACCGCGAGGGGCGCCATGGCCGCCCGGTGCCGACCGACTGGAGCTGGATCGTCCCGCCGCTGTCCGGAGGAGCGACCGCGGTGTTCCACCGCTACTACGACCCTGAGGACCACGACCTACGGCCGGCCTTCGTGCACCGGACCGCAGGAGCGCCGGAGCGATGCCCGTACGGCACGGCGTGAGTGGCCATTCGATCCGGGACCCGTACTCCAGCATGCGCAGGCTGCGCCGGGATCCCCCACACCCGCGACGACATGTGGGCAGACCAGCTCCTCTGGCGTACGACATGACTACGTCAGCCGAGGTCCAGCAGAACGGACGGCACGGAGCCCGGAAGACACCTGCCGTGACAGCTCGGCGGCCTGCGCCGGGGGAGCGCGGTCGCCGCCCTGGGCGCGCACAGTGGCCAGTCCTCCTCGTAGTACGCGCGGGCGGCCTCCAGCTTCTCCTGGAGGCCGCATCGGCGACCGGCCGGACCACGCCGAACTTGCTCCGGCCGCTCGGCACGCCTGCTTGTCATCTGGCCGACGCCGTAGGCGCGCGCAGGTACGGGGCGGGGCACATGGAGTGGGATTGTTCCGGACGGACCGCGGGAGATCGCGAAGCCGCTGATCCCTCCGCCGAAGGTGCGGCCGCAGGGCGGCGGGACGCAAGACACACCTGACGAGACGCTGTTCGCATCGAGGCTTGAGACATCGGCTCGCCCGAACGGCCAGGCTTGTGCTGCCCGCCCCGCTCGCCCTCAGGCGCTGCGGGGCTCTGCGTGCAGGACAGTGAGTCGATCCTCGCCAGGTTTCCCGGGCCCGAGACGGCCTGTTGGGGCAGCCGCGGCGTCGCCACGTTGCCGGACGGCGACAACGAGGGTCCGGGGCGCTGCTGTGTCAGTCGGTGGACCTCGCCGGAAGCCATGGTTCGTGCCATCGCGGATGTCCGACGACGAGCTTGCTCGCTCCTGCGGTCCCCAGGTTCCCTGCCGGTGGCGCTCGGGTTGCCGGGCGCCTCCAGCGGCGGCTGGACGATTCGCCGCGTCTCATCCACCGACTCCTCCCGGGTGAACAGGCTTGTGATGCCTTGCGCTGCGTCACTGGGAGCCGTCAGCTTCTCTCGTACCGGGAGATACACGCGTGACGCAGCGGCGGTGAAGTGGCTCTTCCGCAAGCTCCTCAAAGGTCTTGAGTACGTCCCCCGTGTGATCGTCACGGACAGGTTGCGCAGCTACGGACCTGCCCAGCGGCAGGTCATGCCCTCGGCGGAAGAACTTCCGCTCCAGCGGTGCAGCCCAGAGATTCCTGTCCGCCTTCTCCCGGATCTTCAGCCACTTCCGACCCCGACGGCATCTGATCACAGCCAGTGACTACCGCACCGAGATGACCGAACGATTCCTCATCTGGAAGAACGTCACCGGCATGGCAACGACCGGCTGACCGGGACGCTCCCTCGGGCCAACCCGCACCCGCAGCACGCCCCCACCCACCAAGCCCACCCATAACTTGACGACACCCTCATGGGTACAGGCGGTGGCCACCGGCCACCCATCGGCGTCGAGCGCCGCCCCTGCACCCGGGCACGCACTCGCCATCACCCCCGTACCCCACCACGCCTGGTATGCCTGGCTCGCCCCAGCGCTGCTACTCCTCGGCTTCGTCACCTATCCGTCAAGCGACCTCCTGCGCCGGGGCCCGGTCCTGAGCCCGGCGCGGTGGCTGGCCGGCCTCGGCCCGCTGGAAGTCGTGGCGACGGCCGCCTGCCCGCCGTCTTCGTGGCAGGCAACGGTGCAGCGGCGCCCGTCATATGGGGCCGTCCGGCTTCGTGGCTGGCGGTGCAGGCGCTCTCCGTCGCGGTAGTGGTGTCCGTCTGGGCCTCGGCAACCACACTCTGGCGCCGACGGCTGACACCGAGCTGGGCGGTCTGGCTGCGCCAGGCCCCGGCCGGACTGGCCGTGGTCGGGTTCGTATCGTGGGCGGTGTGGTGGGGTATGGCCGGGTGACGACCATCGCGCCTCTACGACTCCGGCACGACACCTCGGTGGGTGTCTTCCGGATCGGAGCCCTTGTGCGGCAACCGTCCTCCTTTTCCGCGGGCAGGCGTCGCCTCTTCCGCTCACTCGTCTGCACCGTCGGGGGCGACGGCGAGCGCCCGCCCGCCGAGGCTGGACGTGACACGAGTGCGGCGCGTTGCCGATCCGGAAGCCCGACCGCCGGGGCCGCGGCGTCACAGACACACATGCCGATGGAAGGAAAGGGTGCCGTCGAATGTCACACCACGCCGCGAGGAGGCCGGCGGCCACCTGGTGGGTAGCCAGGTTGGCGGGAGCCCTGCTGTGCCTCGCAGTCGCCGTCATTCATGTCAAAGATCAAGGCGGCGTCACGGCGACGAGAGACCCCCACTACATCGGTGTCGCCTATCATGTCCTGGAGATCGTTGCCGTGATCGCTGCTGCGCTGCTCCTCGTCGGCCTCGTCCGGCTGGGGTGGCTCCTGGCGGCCGGGGTCGCTGTGGGCCCCCTGCTGGGGTACATCCTCTCCAGGGGGCCGGGACTGCCCCACTACAGCGACGACATCGGCAACTGGACGGAACCGCTCGGGTTGCTCAGTCTGGCCGTGGAAGGAGCCCTACTCCTTTTGTCGGTACCGCTCTTGGTACGGAGTCTGCGCCGCAGAACCTACTAGGACTGCTCCGGGGACGCCGGTGCAGGCTTTGCCTCAGAAGCGGGTTTCGTGGAGGCCTCGGCCTGCCGCCGTCCGGACAAGGCGGCGCGTCAGGTTCGTCAAGGGCTGACCGGGTTGTGTGCAGGCGCGGCCTGAGTGGCGGCGGCCACGAATGAGGCGACCAGCGGCCGGCGGTCCTGCTCGACCATTGCGGTCCGGAGCGTGAGCCCGCAGCCATGGCGGGACGGATCCCTGTGATGGTGACGATGGGCACTGGCCCGTGGCGCGCACCGCCACGTGACGTACGTGCGACGATCTACGGCGGCGAGTACCAGGTGAGCGGGGCGAGCTTCGGCTCCGGAACACGGCTCCGTCGGAGGAAGTCCCCCGAGGCCGGTCATGCAGAGCAGCGGAGGCAGGCGCGGACTTCCCGGCCGGTGTGCGTCTGGCGGATCTCGGTCGACTGCGCGAGGTACGAGACGATGCCGGTGCCGCGTCCGTGTTCGTCCGGGGCGACGTCGTACGAACCGTGCTCCACGGCGGTTCCCGAGTCGCTGACGACGATGTGCAGCGCGCCGTGGTCGAGGAGGAGTACCAGCGTCATGCACTCCCGGCCGTACTGGGCTGCGTTGGCGGTGAGTTCGTCGACGATGAGAACGGCGGAGTCACGCTCGTTCTCCGGAACGCTCCAGCACTCCAGCAGGTCCGCCGTGAAGTGACGCGCGGCGGACACATGCGCCTCCCGCGCGGGCAGAGTCAGCGTCGCCCGCTGGGAACAGGGCCGTGCACTGGCGCGCTCGGAATCGGTCGCAAACATGGTCTTCTGACTCTTCTGTGTGGTGGAGGGAGGTCGGACCAAGGCGAGGACCACCGGGAACGTGGCGGCGGTCGGTACGCCGGAACCTGTATGTGAGCGCTCACCCGGTAATACGCATGGCGACCGGTATTCGGTTCGCGGGATTTGTGTCCTGTCCCCGATTTATTGGATTCCAGATGACCTCATGCCCGGATCGTGACCAGCTTCTGGCCGTTCCCGGCGATGATCTCGAAGTGGTCGATGGCTCCAGGAGCCATGGGAACCGCACCTGGAATCCTCGTTCCGGCCGGGTACTTGCCGGCCCGCCAGGTGGCGGCGTCCGTCCTCGTCCCACCGGGCCCGATCGCCTGCAAGTGGCAGATCACGCCGGCTGGTGCACCATGCGCCGAGACCTGCAGGACACTGCCCCAGGCCGAGGGGAAGACCTTCACCGAGGCGGTGACTCCGGTGGACGAGTCGTTTCCGGAGAAGGTGCGCGACGGAGTCGGCGCGGTAGGTCCCGGCTGCTGGGCCTGACCTGTGACGGATGTACTGGCCGCCAGCCAGGTGCCGCCGACTGCCGCCGCCGCGACCAGCGTCAGGGAGGCGGCCGCGCCGGCCACTTGCAACCGCCAGGTCCTGCGGCGCCTGGCCGCGGCTTGCTGGAGCATCCTGTCGAGCAGCCCCGCCTCGGGGGCCTGCGGTTCCGCGGACACGCCGGACGGTGCCTGAGGTGCGCCCTGCGCGCTCTGGGCCGCCCGCCGCACCAGGCGGTCGGCCAGGTCCTTGTTGCCGGCGGGCACCGTCCGTCCGGCCGCTTCGTCCGCTGTGACCATCGCGAGCAGTGCCGGCAGTCCGGCGAGTTGCTCGTGCTCCGCCCGGCATGCGTCGCATGTCGCCAGGTGGGCATGTACCTGTTCCATCTCGGCCGGGGACAGCGCTTCCAGGACGTACCCTCCCAGAGCCATCCGCACTGCGTCGTGGTCCGTGTTCATGGCCGGCACCTCCTGCATGCCTCGCTCATGGCTCGATGCCCCGTTCCTGCAGTGCAAGCCGGAGGGCGTGCAGGGCGTAGTACGTTCGCGACTTGACCGTGCCCAGCGGGATGCCCAGCACGCGTGCGGCCTCCGCCATGGTCCGGCCCCGGTAGTACGTCTCGACCAGTACGGCGCGGTGGTCCGGGGACAGCGTGCGAATGGCGTCGGCCACCGCCCAACTTTGCAGCGCTTGCTCGATCTGGTCCTCGCCCACGGTCTGCTGCGCGGCCCGCTCCAGGGCCTCGCCACCGGTCTCCGCCGGCCTGGCCTGCCGGGCCCGGTGAGCGTCGATGACCAGGTGCCGGGCGACCGTGAACAGCCAGGCCCGCGCAGGACCGCGTCGCGGTTCGAACGCGGTGGGGTGTTGCCACGCCCGCAACAGCGTCTCCTGCACCACATCCTCGGCCCACTGCCGGTCTCCTGACGTCAGGCGCAGCGCGTAGTGGAACAGGGGACCAGCGTGCTCGGCGTACAGAGCGCGGATCAGTTCCTCGTCCGTCGCTGACACGGTCCCTTTACCAGAGACACGGTGTGCGGAGCGATTCGTATCAGCCGGTTGACCATGTTTGCGGGCACTCCATGGCATAAGTCGAGCATTCCCTATATCTGCTCTTTTGTCGTGCCACATGATGTGTGTCCTGTGACATCTGTGGCGACTGATTCGACCCTGGGAGATCGCAAGGGACTCCGGCAAAAGGTGTGTCCTGGTCGAACCGGGCGGCACTGCCGTCCGTGAAGTCGGACAAGAGCAGAAATGCGAGGCGGAGTGCCGACCAGCGTCGCCGTGCTACCGCCGTGACATGCCCCCGCTCGCCAGGCGCGCTGCGGGACGCGCGGCCGTCGCACGCGGATCCCGGACGCGCCGGATCGTTGCGCGTGCTCGGCCATCACTTCCCCCTCTTCCTGATCGGTGAGGAACGAACACCATGTATCCGACCTTTGATCATGCCGGTCGGCGCACACGCGTCGCGGCCGGGCTCACAGCCATGACGGTAGCCGCGCTGGGGTTGCTGAGCGCGTGCGGCCAGTCCCCACACTCCACCGCAGTCGGTGCCATCACCCCTGGTCCGGGTCAGCGCCAGGTGGCCGGGATGCCCGGTGCCTCCACGCCGGGACATACGGCGAGCAACGCCATCGGCGCCTCGCCCATGCCTCATACGCCCATGCCCATGACTTCGCCCAAGGCGGGCGCATCCGATGCTCCGGTGGCCGCAGACGCTGTGGCGATCAAGAATTTCGCGTTCTCCCCGACCACGCTGAAGGTCAAAGTGGGCATGACGGTGACCTGGACCAACCAGGACGCCGACGCCCACACCGTCACCAGCGCCGCATCGGGCGGACCACTGCACTCGCCCGCTCTGGCGACCCATGCCACGTACAGCTACCGGTTTACCGAGCCGGGCACCTACGCCTATCTCTGCACCATCCATCCCTTCATGACGGCCAAAGTGGAGGTGACCCGATGACCGGGTACCGTGACGCTCGGGATCCAGTCCCGGGCGGCGCTGCCGACCAGCCCACCGAGGAACACGGCATGTCGCGACGTCAACTCATCAGGCACGCCGGATGGTTCGGCGGGGCCGTCGTGTTGACCGTGGCCGGCGGAGAGGTGTTCAGCCACATTGCCGATCCCCGGGGCACCAGTGCCGTAGCTGCCGCGGAAGGACGCGGCGCGGGAACCAGCAGCGTCCTGCGGTTCGTACAGGTCTCCGACAGTCATATCGGCTTCCACGGTCCGGCGAACACGGACGTGGTCGGCTCGTTCACCGAAGCGATCGACCAGGTCAACTCGCTCGGCTTCCGGCCCGACTTCGTCATGCACAGCGGCGACCTGACACACCTGTCCACGGCGGGCCAGTTCGACCAGGTCAGGCAGATGATGACCAGGTTGTACACGGACCGCGTCTTCACCGTGCCCGGTGAGCACGACTCCATCGGTGATGCGGGCCGCGCATACCGGCAGACCTTCGGGAAGGGCACGCTGGGTGAGGGCTGGTACAGCTTCGACACCCACGCAGTGCACTTCATCGCCCTGGTGAACACTCTCAGCCTGGAAAAGCTGGGTCATCTCGGCACCGAACAGATCGACTTCGTACGCAAGGACCTGGCGGGACTGTCGTCGGACACCCCGATCGTGGTCTTCAGCCACATCCCGCTGTTCGCCATGTACCCCCAGTGGGGCTGGAGCACGGACGACGCTCTGAAGGTGATCGCACTCCTGCGCCGGTTCTCCTCGGTGACCTGTCTCAACGGACACGTCCATCAGCTGTTCACCAAGACGGACGGCAACATCACCTTCCACTCCGCCACCACCACCGCCTACCCACTCCCGAAGCCCGGACGGGCCCCGGCCCCGACCCCCCAGGTCGTGCCCGCCCGACAGCTCAAAGCCGCGCTGGGTATTCGCACCGTGGGCTACCATCAGGGCGACCGGGAACTGGCGGTCAAGGACAAGAGGCTGGCCTGAGCAAGACCGCCACAATCAACGGAGCAACCGTCCCGTCCCGGCCCGCACGTGTCCCGACGTGCGCCGCACCGGCCTCCGTGCGTGCCGCCGCCTTCGTGGGGGACTTGCGCACGGCCCGCCCCCACGGCTGGAAGACCCACCTCGCCGACCTGGCCGGCGAGAGCGGCCTGGAGATCACCGTGTGTCATCCGCCGCCCGGCACGTCACGCCGTTGTTTGCGTGGTCAAGTGGTGCTCGCCGAGATGTTCTCGGCCATCGGGGCGCCCATCGCGACCAGGATGTCCCGCCAGTGGTTGCGCCGGACAGCGATGAACGGCGGCTGCTCGGCCCGTTGCTCCGCCTTGCACCGCTCAGCCTTGGCCAGAGCCTCCTTGAACAGCGGGGACTCGTCGACGGACAGCCCGATCCACAGGCCGATCATGACCAGCACGGCGGAGAGCAGGAAGGGCACCCGCCAGCCCCAGGAGTTGGAGGCGTCGTCGCTGAGCACGGTGGTCATCAGGGAGAGGATTCAGACGGTGAGCAGGTTGCCGGCGGGTGCGCCCCCTGAGGCCAGGACGCCCAGAAACCGCGTTGCTTCGCATCACCGTGTTCGGACACCAACAGCACCGCCCCGCTCCACTCGCCGCCGAGGGCGAAGCCCTGGATCAGCCGGAGGGTGGTGAGCAGCAGCGGCGCCGCGACACCGATCGTGTCGTAGCCGGGGACGCAGCCGATCAGGGCGGTGGAAAGGCCCATCGTCAGCAGGCCCAGCAGATCCGCCAGTTGCCGGAAGACGTGAAGGAACAGGTCGTCGATGGTGAGCACGCCCACCACTCGGCCCGAGTCCAGGACCGGCAGCCGGCGGACGCCGGTGCGGCGGAACGTCCGGTAGGCGGTCTGGAGGTCGTCGTCGGCCTTGACCGTGACTGCCTTCGCCGACATGACCGCGTCCACCCGTGCCGTCAGGTCCAGGCCGCTGCCCAGCCCGCGCAGGGCGAGGTCGCGGTCGGTGACGATGCCGTGCAACGCTCCGTCCTTGACCACGAGGACGGAGCCGACGGCGTATGTGGCCATCCGGTGGGTCACCTCGGACAGGGAGACGTCCGGTGCCACGCACACCGGCGGAATGGTCATCACCTCGGAGACTTTCATTAGGGCTCCTGCCTGCCTGCCCGGTCGGGGCTGCGCGCGGGGCCCGCGTCAGAGGATGTCGAGCAGATCGGCCACCGGTCGCCGTGGGCTCGCGGGTCCCTCGGGTCCGTGGCCGAGCCGGATCACCATCTGGACGTGGGCCATGGCCGAGCCGGGGTCGCGGACGGCCCATCGGATCTCCGGCCACTCCAGGGGCTGGGACGTGACCGACGTGACCAGCCCGTCCGTGGTGGCCTGGAGCAGGACCCGCTCCAGTGCCTGACCCGCGCGCAGCCAGTGTGCGGGCTGGTCGTGGGTGGTGCCCAACAGCGCGATGTTCGGGTGTTTCTCGAAGGGGGCCCAGCCGCGTCCGGGCACCGGGCGGCCCGCGGCGAAGTCCCGGACCGGGGCCGAGGTGCCGTACTGGCGAGGACCGAACGCGTCCGTGGCGATGCCGTCGGCAGCCCCGCCGCTGTCCGACGGTTCGGTACGGGTCCACCGTGCCGTTTCCTCGCGCATGTCCGGATCGAGGGCCTCCCTGCCCTCGGCGTCCCGTACCAGTTCCAGGATCGACTGCACGTGCCAGGCGCCGGGGAACTCCAGGTGCGCACCCTCGGCGCGGGCCGCCTCGTACAGCCGGTCTCGTAGGAGGGCGGGGATCTCCTCGTCGCGGTAGGGCACGCGGCTGGAGTGACGGCGTTGGATCGCAGGGGACAACCGGGTGAGCGCCGCGTCGGGTGTTCCGGCGCCGCACAGGGCGACCTCGGCGAGGAACTCCGGGCAGGCCGGGTCGGGCAGCAGCCGGACGACCGGTGCCAGCCCTGCCGCCGCGGCGGCCACGCGCAGGTTGAGCAGCGCGGCGCCGCAGCCGATGTGCAGGCCCCGGTTGTCCGGGTCGGTCCGTGGCAGTGTGCGCCTGAGGTCGGCGTACAGGCGCAGGACGCCGCGCTCGCGCAGGTAGCGGAACGTCCAGGGCTGCGTGTTGTGCAGCGAGGGCGCCGCGCCGGCGTCCCTCACGAGCGCTGTGACAGTGTCCACAGCAAGGGGTTGTACGGTCACGGCGGCCTTCCTTCGTGCCGGTCCGGTGGTTCACCGGGGTGACGGGACGGCGATGACCGGGCAGCGGGCATGGTGCAGCACACCCTGGCTGACCGAGCCCAGCAGCATGCCGGTGAAACCGCCGCGCCCTCGGGTTCCGACGACCAGGCCCAGCGCATGCGCCGAGGCCTCGGTGAGGACCTGGACGGGATGCCCGACGACCAGTTCGTGACGCAGGTCCACCTCGGGGAAGCGGTCGCGACGGCCTGCCACGATCTCCGAGAGCAGCCGGCGGGCCTCCTGCTGCGGCCCGTGCTCGTCGAAGACCCTCAGCAGGCCGGGCTCCCACACGAGCAGGGCCCGCAGCTCGGCGCCGTGCAGGGCCGCCTCCTCGAACGCCACGTCGACCGCGGCACCGGAATGTTCGCTGCCGTCGACACCGACCACGAAGTACACGGGCTCCTGAGTGAGGTGTTCCGGCTCGGGCACCACCACCAGCGGACAGCGCGTGTGAGCCATGACCGGCAGGGCGACGGACCCGGAGCCGAACACCTCCCGGGTCCGGCTCAGATGACGCGATCCCAGCACGACCGCGGTGGCCTCGCGACTCTGCTCGCGCAGCACCCATGCGGGGTCACCCTCCGTGAGCAGGGTGTCCACCTCAAGGTGCGCGTGCCGGGCCGCGACGAAGCCCGCGGCTTCCTCCAGCACCTGCTTCCCGGCCTTGTGCAGCCCCTCGTTCCACTCCTCCCAGGACGGCGGTACCTCGCGGCCGCGATAGCCCCTGGTCGGAACGCCCTCGGCATGGACCGCCCGCAACGGAAGCCCACGGCGAGCGGCCTCGTCGGCGGCCCAGGCCAGCGCCACCCGCCGGGCCGGATCGGGATCGACGCCCACCACGATCGGCAGGCGGTCACCGGGCCGGGACATGGTCGCCTCCAGCCGTCAACTCGCCGGGAGAGCAATCCGGCCCCCAACCGGCAGCTGGTACAGCCCTCTCCTCCAACGGTGCGAAAGCGGGCATCACCCTCGGCCTCCTCCAGGCGGCGGCGACGGAAGAGCGCTGCCGCCGATTCCATGAAGGCCCCGCTGCGGCCGGCCCGACATGGGCCATTGGGCCCCACAGCAGACCTGTCGGCCCCTCGCACCGGGGCCAGGACCGGTCACCGCGGTCGGGCGGGGAGCGCGGAACCGGTGCGGACGGCGGCGTTCCGGTGCGGCCGGGCTTCGATGCCGGAGCGCACCGTGGCGGTCAGATGCTCAGGAGCCGGGGACCGGATCGGCGAGACAGGATCTGGATCCTCGATCCTCTGCGCCGGTCCGGGCAGCGCCGCAGCATGCTCGCGGAATCGCTCGCGGGCGTCCTGCCAGTGGTCCGGCGGCCCGGTCCGGCGCCCGTTGCGCATGACGGTGCGCAGGAGTGGCTGCGGGGAGTCCGGCGGGTCCTCCTGCGCCAGGGCGAAGACATCGGGAAGTCCCGTCCGGCGGAAGATCTGCTTGCGGCCGGGGGCCGTGATCTTCGCCGAGGACAGTTTCATGACGGGCCGGCCTGCGTACTCGACGAGCTTGTACGCGGCGTCCAGATACGGGGCGTCCGCGGCCACGCCCACCCGGGTGCCCACGGCGTACACGTCGATCGGTGCTCCGGCGCGAACCAGCCGGTCCACGCCGTACTCGTCGAGCCCGCCGCTGGCCACGATCCGTACTCCGGGCAGCCCGGCGCTGTCCAGCAGGGCCCGCGCCCGCCGGGCGAGCGCGTCGAGGTCGCCGCTGTCCAGGCGGATCGCACAGCCGGGGCCGCGCCGGAGATCGGTCAGTACCCGGGCGGCGATGCGCACGCCCTCCTCGGTGTCGTAGGTGTCGACGAGGAAAGTGACCGGACCGGGGAGGCTCAGTGCGAAGGCGCGGAAGGCCGCCTCCTCGCTCGGGAAGGCCTCGATGTACGCATGGGCCATGGTGCCCGAGGCCGGGAGGCCGGGAGCGACCGCGGCTGCGACATTGCTCGTGCCCGCGAAGCCCACCAGCGCGCCCAGCCGGGCGGCCCGCATCCCCGCCCACGGGCCGTGCGTACGGCGCAGCGAGTAGTCCACCACCGGCCGTCCGGCCGCGGCCGGCACACAGCGCGCCGCCTTGGACGTCACCACGGTCTGATGGCAGAGCTGGTTCAGCAGGTATGTCCCGACGAGCTGGGCCTGCGGCAGGGGCGCGGTCACCTCCAGCAGCGGCTCCCCGGCGAACACCACATGCCCTTCCGGTACGGCCCGCACCTCGCCCCCCTCGAAGGCGAGGCCGACCAGGGGCATCAGATCGTGCACCGGACGGTGCAGGGCGGCGGCGAAGTCCTCGACGTCGTCGCGTTCGACGCGGTAACGGGCCAGGAAGTCCAGGGCGGCCTCCAGGCCCGCGGCGACCAGGAAGCCCCGGCCGGGCGGGAGATCGCGGACGAAGAGGCTGAACGAGGCCGGTGCGCGCATGTCCTCTCGGAGATAGGACAGGGCCGTCGTCACCTCGCAGAGATCGGTGGTGGTGACGTCGGACATGGTGATCACCGCCGAGGGTGGTGGTTTCCTCGTCACCAGTCTGATCGCGAACATACGGCGCAAAAGGGGACTTCGGGGACCTGGCGATGGGCCGTTCGGCCTCAGCAGCGGGTGAGCGGGCGCGCTGCACTGGAGGTGTCGGCGGACGACGACAACCGAGGAGGTACGGCGATGGCCACACTGATACGCAGGCAGAGGTTCCCGTTCCCGGAGATCCCGGACTGGTTCGAGACGTTCCCCAGCAGGCTGACCGTGCCTGCGGTCCGTATCGAGGACTACATGCAGGACGACCGCTACGTCATGCGCGCCGAGCTTCCGGGCATGGCCGCCGAGGACATCGATGTCGTGATCGGCGACGGGGTGTTGACGGTGCAGGCCGAACGTACCGAGCGGGAGGTGGACAAGAGCCACAACGAGATCCGCTACGGCGAGATGAGCCGCAGTGTGACGCTGCCGCCCGGCGCCGACGAGGACGACGTCAAGGCCGACTACACCGACGGGATGCTGACCGTCAGCGTGGGTCTGGGCGCCCAGAAGCCCGAGGCCAAGCACGTGGAGATCCAGCACGGCGGCTGACGAGGACGCCTTCGTCCGGCGGGCCCGAGGGGCCCGTCGCCGTCGTTGCCGCTCCCGCCGTCATCGTGCGCCGCGGCGCGAAGCGGCCCAGCGGCGCCTGACCGCGTCCTCGTGCTCGCCCTCCTCCAGAGCCAGTTCCACGGCCTGAAGTTCCCCACGCAGCCGTGGGATCCAGCGCCGGCGCAGGGCGCGGACCCGCTGCCGGGTACGTACCGCCTCGGCGGCGAGCAGCTCGGCCGCGGCCTGGTGGGCGGCGTACTGCGCAGCGGCTTGTACGGCAGCGCGACAGGCCGCCTCGGCATGCGCCAGCGCGGTGTTCGGCGGCGTGCGTTCGCCGGGGGAGCGGACGGGATCCGTCCAGGAGACGGTCGCCGGATGCCGTACGCCCATCAGCGTGGCCCACCCGATGTCGACCCGGCCCCGGTCGACCGGCGCCGCCTCGCCGAGTGCCCCCTCACCGCCGAGCAGCACCCCGCGCCCCAGCCAGCCGTCGGCCTCGACGAGTCGCTCCCAACCGCCTGCCCCACCCAGACCAGCACGCAGCCCAGATGACCATGGTCCGGAAAGCGTCACCGCCGGGCCTCGAAGGGGGCCTGCCTGGAAGATCGTGTAAGTCCGTGACGTGACAGTCTGGGCGCAGGCTCGACCCCGGGGGCCTCTGGCCCAGCCTGTGATCGGCCGGCCATGAGCCGCTTGCGCGGTTCGCACACGGCATGTCGTCGCAGGCCGGAGGCCCGGAAGCCAGGGCCCGTCACGGCGCCTCGGGCAGCGGGTGGGCCACGGCGTCATCCCGGTCCGCCGGCAGACAGCAGCACCTGCTCCTGCTCCCGGACTCGTGGTGATGCGCTTGCTGTGACCAGCCCGGGCCCCCGGGCCTGCACGCCGCAGACGTGTGAAGGTTGAAACGCCGTCTGCGGCTCCGCGCGGGTGACGGGAGAATGGCTCGACGAAGGTTACGTCTGCCTCGGCACTGTCACCGCTGCTGCCCTCCTCATCTGGCTCCGATCATGATTCGGCAGGCAGGAGCGCGGCGATTTCACCCAGCACCCGGGCTGCCGGTGCCGGGTCGACCAGCCACTTCAGGTGGCTGCTGGTGAGCGTACGGACGTCGTAGGGGTTCTCCGGTGTCAGCGCGTCGCCCTCGCGGATCATCCGGTCCTGCATGGCGAGCGGCACGCTGGTGTCCTCGGCGAGCCGGACGTACGTCCTGGGGATCCGCCCCCAGCTGTCGGGCTGCGCCCGGTCCTCGGGTGTGCCGGCGTCGAGGTTCTCGTCGGGCTGGAAGGTGTTGAGGAAGACCATGAACTCCTCGTCCGTCCCGTCGGCGAGGAAAGCCGCCTTGAAGGCCGCGAGGACGCCGGCGTCGGCGGTGCGGAAGTTGGAGCGCAGCAGCCCGAGCTCGGCGGGGTTCCCGACCATCGCCGATGCCAGCCCTGTGGCGTCGACCGTCGCCATCTCGGGCTCGGCGTAGTAGGCGCTGACGTCGAGGTCCACGGGGCACCAGGCGGAGACATAGACGATGCGGTCGATCAGGTCGGGCCGCTGGTTGGCTGCGACGGTGGCGGTCATGCCGCCGCGGCTGTGGGAGACGAGGATGACGGGCCCGTTCCGCCTGGCCCGTTCCAGTATCCCGATGAGGTGCGCGGCGTTGTCGGCGAGCGTGACGCCCTTGATTACCCCGGGTGCGGTGGCGAGACCACCGAGATCCTGCGGCGCCTGATAGGCCCGCGGGTACGTCGCGGCGAACCCGTGCCCCGGAAGATCGACGGCGACCGAACGGTGTCCGAGGAGGCCGAGTTCGGCCTGGAGCGGCGCGAAGGAGAAAGAGTTCGCGAAGGCTCCGTGAACCAGTACGAACGTCGGTTGCATCTGTCCACACTCACTTTCTGGTCCCGTGCGACGTCGGCGGCGCGCGCGTCACTCTTCCCGACGCCGCGAGCCACCTCACGGCCGAGGAACGAGACGTCGTCCTGCGGCGCACCATCCAGCCGCAGAGATGTCTTCGTGCATGGCAAGCGTCAGCGGTCAAGCGGCGGAGTCACGAAGGCAGCGCGCGAACGACTGCCCATTGTCCGATGATCCACACTACTCAGTGAAAGATCATCCGCACTACCCGAACGAACCCTTCCGCATGTGCACTTCCCCAACCGCCCCCGCACGGCCCCGGCTTCGAGGGGCGGGCCTTCTCAGCACCACTGTGACGCGGGGACCCCTCCCACCACGGCCAGGTTTGCGGGCAATCCAGTGTGAAACCAGTGGACCCCGGGCCACTGTGATCGGGAAGCCCGAGACACGGCCTGGAATGCTCATGAAGATCTTGGTGGGAGGTCGCCCGGCCGGGCTCCGTCGCTGATTCCGAGGGCTCTGGATGGCAGAACCGGCCCCTTGATCGCCTCTACCTGATGCTGAACGTGGACTGGAGTTGAACCCGTTCCAGCGGTCCTCGTGGTGGTGTTCAGGTCGTGAGGGCCTCGATCGCCGCGTGAGGATGATCAGGTCAGAGAGTCTGCGTGGTCCAGACCGTCTTGCCGTCGCGGGAGTAGCGGACGCCCCAGTTCGTGCGAGCTGGGCGATGATGAACAAGCCGCGTCCGCCTTCGTCGATGGTCTTCGCGTGGCGCAGCCGCGGCGCGAGGGGATTGCCGTCGTGGACCTCGCACGTGAGGATGCGGTCCTTGATGAGCCGCAGCCGCAGCGGCGGAGTGCCGTAGCGGACAGCGTTGGTGACCAGTTCGCTGACGACCAGTTCGGTGGTGTAGGCGGTTTCCTCATCCACTCCCCAATGGGCGAGCTGGTGTTGTGTGTGGGCGCGCGCTGTCGCGACGGCCCTGGGATCGTGGTCGAGATGCCACGCGGCGACCCGGTCGGCGGGGAACGTGTGGATGCGGGCGAGGAGGAGGACGACGTCGCCCTGGCCGGTGCCGTCCCGCAGTCGGTAGAGCATGTCGTCGCAGAGTTCCTGCAGTGGCCGATCGGGGTGGGTCAGTACCTGCTGGAGTGTGTCCGGGGACGGGGAGGTGTGCAGGAGGGGCGCCGTGCAGAAGGCGAGGACGCTGCCGTCGGGGACGGGAATCGTGGTGGTGGCGAAGGGGGGCCCTTCGGCTGTGCCCAGGGGAGGTCCGCTGGGCAGGTCAAGGGTCTCGGCTCTCCCGTCGGGATGGGCGATGACGGGTGGGGGGTGGCCGGCCAGGGCGATGGTGCAGGTCTGGGCGAGGGGGTCGAGGACCGCGTACGAGCAGCTTGCGGTGAGCGGCATGCGGTCGCCGGGCGGCAGAGACGCGCGTTCCCGGGCCAGGCTTACGACGGTGTCGTTGAGCCGTGCCAGGAGTTCGTCGGGATCCAGTTCGAGTGCGGCCAGGGAGTGGATGGCGATCCCCAGCTGTCCCATGGTGGTGGCCGCGTAGATGCCTTGCCCGGCGACGTCGCCGACCACCAGCGCGGTGCGCGCGCCTGACAGGGCGAAGGTGTCGAACCCGCCGCCCCCGCCGGTCTCGGAGGGCACGTGAAGGTGTGCGGTTTCCACGGCCGTCTGCGACGCCGGGGAGAGAGGCAACAGATGGCGCTGGATCGTCAGGGCGATGGTGTGTTCGCGGGTGTAGCGGCGGGCGTTGTCGACGCACAGCGCGGTGTGAGCGGCCACTGCCATGGAGACGGTGACATCGCCCTTGTCGTAGACGTCCGCCTGCTGGGTCCGGTACAGGCTCAGAAGTCCCAGCACCGTGCCACGCAGCGTCAGAGGCACTGTGATGAGGCTGCGGGCACCGGACGCGCGGATCGCCTGGCTCCGCTGCGGATCGGCGGCCAGCCAAGGCGTGTCGGGGCCCAGGGCGATGAGGCGGGGCTCAAGGTCGGCCAACGTCTGGGCGTATGGCGTCGGGAACGGCAGAGCGCGCACGTCACCCACCGGATGGGCCTGGATCTGCTCCTCGCCGCCACTGCGGCCGAAGGCGACACGGCGCAGCGGCACTTCCCGCTCCAGAGGGCTCGGCGGAGGGTTTTCGCCACGTACCACGGCGTCCACCACTTCCACGACGGCGATGTCGGCGAGGTTGGGTACCACCTCCCGCACCAGTTCCTCACAGGTGGCCACCACGTCGAGGGTCTGTCCCACGTGTCTGCGAACCGAGCGGAGGACGCGCAGGCGGGCGCATACCTTTTCGCGTTCCGTGACATCGACCATCTCCGCCAGTACCCCCCAAATTCGCCCTTGCGAATCCTCCAGGCGAGATGCCGAGACAGAGAACAGGTACTCCGGCCCCGGCGCGCCTTTCGGACGCACACCCACCAGCTGCCCCCGTGCGGGAGTGCCGCTCTGCAGCACGTCGGCCAGCATCGCCTCCACCTCACCGGGTGCGGAAAGGTCGTATACGTCGGTGACGTGCCGGCCGACGGCCGGCTCAGGGGGCACTTTGCGCAGAACAGGCCTGGTGAGGTTGACCCGCAGGACTCGCAGATCCGTGTCCAGGATCAGCAGACCTGTGGGGGACTGGTGGAACAGAGCTTCCACTACGGCAGCGTCCTCGACGGGCGAGAAGGCTTTGTTTTGCGCCATGGCAAGTCCACCTCCACTATCCAGCCTGCGCCCGGCTTCCAGGCGCTGCTCCCTCGCTTCGTGAGACGTGTGTCGGAGGTCCGTGGGGCGGCCATGGGTCTGGGCGGCCGCCCTGCTCGGTCTGGGGCGCCGTCTGAGTGTGTCGGAGGTGTGTCGTGAACGCTGAGAGACAGCGGGAGAGGGGGAGCCGGTGAGACAGACTCCCACCCGGCCACGGACCGATCGTCCGCGGCCTTCCTGAACAGCTGTGTCGGGTTCCGCGTCGGCTCCCGCGGGCGGTGGAGTCCGCATGGACGGGTCGAGTCCTGAGCGATCTTGAAAACCTTGACGGCGCGAGCCACCGTGGGTTCGCATCCCGCATCCCGCATCCCGCATCCCGCATCCCGCATCCCGCGCCCAGCGCCCAGCGCCCAGGACGTTCCCCCGGACGGACTGCGACGTGCAGGCGCACCCCAGTAGCGAAAGGACCTTCCATCACCCGGAGGTCGGTGACATAACTCTCTGCTACCAGTCGATACAGCTCGACGGTACTCCTGGGCACCGCCTCGTCGTGTTCTTCGCCGCGCCAGTCAGCCCCGCGCACGCCACGATGCTTCTCCGTGACGAGGGGGTCGGCGAAGCGGACTCCGAGCGCGTCGAGGAGGACCGGAGCTGACGAGGGTCGGCTCCCGTGGCAGAGGTCAGGGCTTGACGAGGACCTCCAGCCTCGCGGTCCGGCTCGATCTTTCCTTCGAGGATGCCGGGAAGCAGTTCCTCCATGTAGGCACGGGCCGGGGCCACACCACCCGTGATGGTGACGTACTTCGCGAAGTCCATGAAGCCGAAAGGGATCTCGCCGTATTGCGGTACGCCGGCCCCGCTGATCGCACTGCCGGGGCGGACGACGCCGAGGCCCATCTCGAGGGCCGACAGGATGCCGACGCACTCAAGCACGGCGTGGGTGCCCATACCGTCGGTCCGCTCCCACACGTGGGCGATGCCTTCCCCGCCGCGCTCGGCGACGACCTCGGTGGGCCCGAACTCGACTCCGAGGTTGGTGCGGTCCCTGCGCCGCCCATCGGAAAACCCGACCATGATGGGGCCTCTGGCGTGGTTGCCGCCGTGCGGCCGTGCCCCAGCAAGCAGACACGGACGATGGTGTCGGCCGGCGCGAGAGGGGCGTGGGCCGCCACCGTGCCTCCATGCCCGCCTCGGAGTTGGCCGCCGGGACGGCGCTCAGACCTGCTCGGTGGGGCGTACGAGCATCTCGTTGACGGCCACGTGCCGGGGGCGGGTGGCGATGTGGCCGATGGCGTCGGCGATGTCCTGGCTCTGCAGCCGCTCGATGTCGCCCAGACCGGCGACGATCAGCTGTTGGACGGCTTCCGAGTTGTGCATGCGCAGTTCGGTGTCGACGCTGCCCGGCTCGACCACGGACACGCGGACGTGCTGGCGCCCCAGCTCCTGGCGCAGCGCCTCGCTGAAGCCGGTGACGCCGAACTTGGTTGCGCTGTACACGGCGGACATGGCGAAGGCGCTGCGGCCGTTCAGCGAGCTGACGTTGATGATGTCGGCGACCTGGCGCGGCGCATCGGTGGCGGCCTTGACCAGGTGGGGGAGGGCCGCGTGGGTCGTGTACATCAGGCCCATGAGGTTGATGTCGATCATGCGCTGCCAGTCGGTCAGGTCCGCGCCGGGGGTGGGTCCGAGCAGCATGAGGCCGGCGTTGTTGACCAGGATGTCCAGGCGGCCCAGGCCTTCGACGGTCCGCTCGACCGCTTCTGTGGCGGCCTGGGCGGTGGTGATGTCGGCGGGTACGACCAGAGCCTTCCCACCCGCCTCGGAGACTGCCGCGGCGAGCCCGGTGAGCCGGTCCTCGCGCCGGCCGACCACGGCCACGGAGGCGCCTTCGCGGGCGAGCTCCAGCGCGGTGGCATGGCCGATGCCGCTGGATGCCCCGGTGACCAGGGCGACGGTTCCTTCAAGACGCTGCGTCATGGTTCAAGCCTTTCGACGAACGGTCGCGTTGTTGCGGGCCGAGCGGGATATGGGGGACGAACGGGCCTGCTGGCCAGGGCCGTGAGGGGTGGACGGCCGGTCAGGCCGGGCTGCCGCGGTTCTTCGCGGTCTGGGAGGGCGAGACTTCGTGGCCCTGCAGCGAGCGAGCGCCACTGGCGACACTGCCACCCAGGCGCTGCACAACCATCCTGGTCGGCAACCCCGCCCGGAAGATCGAGATGCCACCCCTCGGAGGTAGGAAGACCGGTCGTTCTACTTCTCGACAATAACCCTGCCGGCATCCTCGCGCCAGCGGATGAGCGGCGCGTGGGACCCCTCACGGCGGCGGCTGCCCCGGACGAGCCTCGCGGACGTCATCGCGGCAGATCTGATGCGAGACCCGGTCGGAGCCGAGGGCACAATGGGGAAGTGAGCAGCACTGGGCAGAAGAACACCGACGCCAAGCACTGGGAAAGCACGATCGAGGCAGACCTGCCGCCTCGCGAACGTCTGGTCAGGGCCGCGTCGCGGCTGTTCTACTACGAGGGCGTACGCGCGATCGGCGTGGAGCGGCTGATCGCCGAGGCCGGGGTGACCAAGGCGACCTTCTACCGGCACTTCGCCGCCAAAGACGACCTGGTCGTGGCCTATCTCCTGACCAAGGACGCCTACTACAAGGACGTGGCCGAACCGCTGGCCGACGGGCATCCGCCAGTGGAAGCGATCGACCTGATCTTCGAGGCGATCGCTGAGCACGCCCGCGAGCGCGGCTTTCGCGGGTCGCCGTTCATGAACGCGGCCGCCGAGTATCCGGACGCCACCCACCCCGTCCGCGGCTTGGTGACGGCTCACCGGGACTGGATCCGCACCCTCTTCCAGGACCTGCTCACCCGGCTCGGCCACGCCGACCCCAAGTCGGCCGCCGGTGCACTGCTGATGCTCTACGACGGCGCGATGGCAGCCGGCTACCTGGACGACTCGACGGCCGCCCACAAGACCCTGCTTGACGCGGTCCGACTGATCCGATCGGGAGGCTGACCCCATCGAGGGCGCGCGAAACACCGGCTCCCTCACCGCGGCAAGCCCTGCCGTCCGCCAAGCCCTCGACCGCCCCGGCCTCAACCCTGCCGGACCAGAGCGGCGAACTGCCCGCCCCGTAAGACCTCAGCCGACTGCCCCTCGGACGGACACTGCCCGTGAGGCGTTCGTGGCCTGACGCGACAGTGAGTCCTGGCCTACCCGCGCTCCCTGCGTGTCACCGTGTCGCCGGTGGTGATCACCTCATCGCACCTGCCTCGCGTACGGGATGACGGGGATCCGGTCGATCAGCGGTGCGTAGCGGGAGTGGAGCGGCACGCCAGGGAAGGTGTCGAAGGCACAGGTGGTCCCGTCGGAGTTCGGGAGCTCCTCGGAACGGTTCGGGAGCTCCTCGGAACGGAAGGTGTCGCCGCCCATTTCGCACGGACGGAGACCGTCAAGTCGCTCGCGCTGCCCAGGACTTCACGGGGCAGCAGGACGTACGCGCCGTCGGAGGTGGGTGCTCCGCCGGGCAAAACCTGCGCCGTGCCACCGTCCGTGCCCGCAACGGACCGGGCTGTGGAGGCGTCGACCAGGGGCGCCGTGATGGCGTCCCGCCAAGTGGTGTAGCCGATCAACTGGCCAGAATGCCCAGGTCACCGCTGCATCGACCCGGCTCGCGGCCGCCCGTGGTGCTGCGGCAGGTCAGCCGGGCGCAAAGCGGGAGCGGTGTGCCCGCGGGGTGGCCAGCGCGCGGCCTTCCGGAACGCGTCGAGCAAGGTCGCTTACACCACGAGGCGGGACACGATCGGCGCCGTGGAACCGTTGCCGGAACTGTCGGCGATCTCGCCGGAGGCGAGGTCGTCCTCGTCGAAGGTGTAGCGGGCAGCCGGCGGGCCCGCGCCGGGAGTCGGAGCCACGGCGGCCGGGGCGCCGCACCGGGCGGATTCGTCAGTGCAATGCATGGATCGCGTTGCGTCCTCAATCCTTCAGTACCGGCATGCGTCGAACCGATAGACCATCTACGCCACACCTCGTCGAACCGGTTCGGCGAAGCTAGCACCGGACAACCCCGCCAGCAATCCCTTCGACGCGATCTACCGGCTCCGGATCCGACTCCGCCCCGGGATTACCGGATTGTGTCGGGGGTGTTGACAGGCCCTACGGGCGATTCCTACCTTCACTTCATGCGAACCGGTTCGACAACCCGGAGATCGCCTCTTCATCGTCCCCAGCCCCAGGCGCCCGGCGCTATGTTCCTCCCGGAGCAGCGAACCGGTTCGAGCAAGGGATGGTGTCCCTCGTCGTGGTGTACGGGATC
>NZ_MLYN01000046.1:0-161670 GCF_001866675.1 Streptomyces sp. MUSC 14 | reverse complement strand
GGGCGGAGGGGGAGGTGGGGGGCTCGGCCGGTCGGGTCGCGAGGCGGCTCGCACCCTCCGCCTCGGCGGCTCGTCCCTTGCGTGAGCGGCCGAATGCGTTCCGCAGGAGAGTGAGAATGCCCATGTGCGCAACCCTTCGTATGAGTTGATGCCCGTAGATCCCTGGCCAGGACGGACACGTAAGGTTAGCGAAGCGCTCAGTGGGGGGATGCGATCGACCGGGCCGCGGCGACCTCCTGGCGGAGCGGTTCCAGAACGCTGTCCGGCGGGCCGGTGAGATCCGTGCGAACCGGGGTCAACGTTTCGGCGTTGCGCACGCCCTCCGACAGCTCCCGCAGTTGCAGCGTGATCTGCGCGACCTCGGCCGGCGACGGGGGCGGCGCCCCGTGCTTCACGCGGACGCGGGCCGCCGTCGTGGCGTCCACGATCCGCTCCACGGCGACGACCAGCGGCCACCAGGCCGCCGCGCGGCGGCCGGTCGGCGGAGGTTCGGTCAGGGCCCGCTGGAACTCCGTACGGATGACCGACAGGTCGCGGTAGAGGCGGCGGCGCGTACGGGCGCGGGCGGCGGGGTCCGGGGCCGCGCCCGGGGTGAATGCCTTCTCCACGTAGGCCGCCGTGTCCGCCACCGCGTCCGCCAGCCGGTCGCCGACGCGGGTGCGCCAGCTCTCCGGCCACAGGAGGTAGCCGGCGCTCAGGGCGATCGCGCAGCCCAGGAGGGAGTCCGCCAGGCGGGGCAGGAGGAGGGCCGTGCCCTGGTGGTTCAGGATGTGCGAGAGGAGGAGGATCACCGGGGTGATGGCGGCGGTCTGATAGCCGTAGCCCCGTGGGGTCAGGGCCGGGATCAGGGGGGCCAGGAACAGCATCGCGGGGACGTCCCACCAGCCCAGGGGGACCTCGGCCAGGACCACCGCCGCGACCACGAGGCCCACCACCGTGCCGAGCGCGCGCAGCAGGGCGCGGGAGAAGACCGAGCCGAAGTCGGGCTTGAGGACGAAGGTGATCGTCAGGGCCACCCAGTACGAGCGCGGGACCGGAATCAGGGAGACGAGGGCCTGGGCGATGCCGATGCAGACCGCGAGGCGCAGGCCGTAGCGCCAGGAGTTGGCGGAGAGGGTCACGTTGCGGGCCGCCCGTGCCGTGCGGATGCCCAGGGCGGCGGGGCGGCCGAGGCGGTCGTCGATGCCGCGCGGGTCCACGTCGGGGGACGCGACCACCTCGGCCGTGTGGCGCAGGGCGTGGTCCACCGCGCGGGCCGTCTCGGTCAGCGGCACCGGGAGGTCGAGAGCCGTCGGGCCCGTGGCGCCGGTCTCGACGGCGTGGGCCAGGCGGTGGACCGCGTCCGGGATCTGCGGGGACAGCGGTCGGGCCGCCCAGTGGGCCGCGGGGGCCGCCTCCAGTATCGGGGTGATGGCGTTCAACTGGGCCAGCAGGCGCGTGAGTTCGGGGCTGCGGCCGTGATGGCGGGCGCGGCGGGCGAGGACCAGGTCGTACGACTGGTTCAGGGACTGGGTGACGGCCTGGCGGGCCCGGGCGTACTCCTCGGTGCGGTCGGTGCCGGAGACGGCGAGGAGCGCGGCGACCGTGCGGTACGTGGCGGCCACCGCCGCGCGTTCCGGTACGCCCGAGCGCAACGGCCAGGCGAGCAGGGCGAGGAGGAGGACCAGGAGGCCGCCGCCGGTCATCAGGGCCGGGGCGAGCCACCAGGGGCGGGGCAGCGGGAGGCCCGCGCCCACCACGCAGTTGAGGAGCAGCAGCAGGCCGGAGACCGAGGCGACCGCGCCGATCGTCGAGATCATGCCGGAGAGCAGGGCCACGCCGGTGACCGCCGCCACCGCGTACCAGCCGTGGCCGTACACCAGCGTGCCCAGCGTGACGCCGACCGCGCCGAAGAGCTGGGGGACGGCGATGTTGAGGATGCGCATGCGGTAGGCGTCGGCGGTGTCGCCGATGACGCCGGAGAGGGCACCCATGGAGCCGAGGGCGCCGTAGGCGGGGTGGCCGGTGGCGAGGCCGATCGCGAGGGGGAGGGCCAGGGCGACGGCGGCGCGGGCCACCGCGGGCCAGTTGACGGGGGACTGCTCGGGTTGGAGGTTCCGGACCAGCCAGTCGGGAGGGGTGAGGCTGACGGGGAACTCTCGGGACATGGGCCCATTATCCGGTGATCCGGGTGTCCGGTTCCGCTTCTTCTCAGGTCAGGTCGGGTCGGGCCTGCGCCCGGCCGGTGCCGGCGGCCTGCGGCGGCCGGGGCGGCCCGGGCGGTTCAGGCGGACGTTGCGGGTGAGCCAGGTGGTCGCGGCCGCGGTCAGGCCGAGGGCCAGCAGGAGCCAGGCCGTGGTGCGCAGGGTGGCGGTGAGGGCGTCGTAGACCGCGGCCGCGGCCGGGTGGGGGACGTCGGCGGGGAGGTCGGCGAGGGTCAGGGCGCGGCCGATGGACAGGGCGAGGGCCAGCAGGCCGCCGCCCAGGGCCGTGCCGAGGGCAGTCGCCGTGACGGCCCGGCGGCGGTGGACGGCCAGCCCGATGCCGGTCGTGGCGAAGGCGACCGCGGAGAGCGGCAGCCAGAAGCCGGCCACCTCCAGCACGTGGAATCCCTTCCGGTACGCGGCCAGTTCGTCCCCGGGGAGCACGGCGACCGGGGTGTGCTGCACCGGGATGCGCGCGGCCAGCGGCACGTGGTCCTCGGTCAGCCGGCGCTTGACCGGGTCGGTGACGGAGGCGAGGTCGACGGTGACCGGCTGTCCGGCCGTCCTGTCCCGCTCGTCGCGCAGGGCGCGCAGCACCGCGTCGTGGGTGACCTGGTTGCCGGTGTCCCAGGCCAGCCGGAACGCCTCGGTCCGGGTGAAGGAGCGCACCGCGTCGTGCACGAAGGGACGCAGGGAGCCTCCCCCGGAGGGGGTACCCCCGGCCGGGCGGACGTCCATGTGCTCGTCGACCACGCGCCAGAGGCCGTCGCCGACCGTGTCCGCCACGGCGTCCCGCACCGCCGGGTCCGCGGCGAGCGGCGCCAGCGTGGTGACGTAGCGGCCCGTGTCCACCAGCCCGTACGCCGCCCAGGCCGCCAGCGCGCCGAGCGGCACGAGGAGGCAGGACAGGGCGATCAGCGCGGCCGACAGGACGCTCCTGAGACGTGGGGGCACGTTTCCAGGCAACGGCCTTCGGGCGGGGCGCGCGACCGGGGCGTGGCATTCGGGTGGCCCCCGCCCCACCGTGCGCCCGCCGGGCGTACCTGCGGTTTCGGCTCCTCCGGTGGAGGGTTCGTCCGAACGGGTGTTTCCTGGTGCTGGGGAGACGGAAACCGGCTCGTGGGGCCGGTGTGGGTAGAGGGAAAACAGGGGAGTGCGTGGGCCCCGTACGGCGATCTGCCGGCCGGGGCCCACGCACACAGGCCGTACGTCCGCACTTGGTGCGGATGCGGTGACCCGCTCAGCGGATGCGGTGACCCGCTCAGCGGGTGCGCTGCCCGAACGCGTCCTCGCGCGTGTAGTAGCGGTAGAAGAACGTGGCGAACGTAGCCCCCGCCACCACCAGCGAGATCACCGTCGTCCGCCAGATCGAGTGCCCGCTCTGGCTGTAGAGGAAGCCGAACGCGCAGCCGGCGAACGCCGTCCACAGCAGCGCGTGCAGTTCCCGCGGCATCCGCGGGGCCAGTGTCAGCAGGGCCATGGAGACGACCGCGAACACCAGCGCGCTGACGAACCCGAGCAGCAGGTTCCAGCCGGTGATGGCACCGCCGACGCGGTTGTCGGCCGCGACCCAGTAGCCGTACACCAGGCCGAGCACGACCGGGCCGGCGAAGTGGGCGACGTGGTGGGTGCGCGCGTCGAAGACGTCGGGCGGGCGGGCGTGCCGGGCGGCCTCCACCTCCGGTGTCCGCCCGGGGCGGGACATGCCGCCGGGCACGGGTGCCGCTTGAGCCATGAGAGCGCTCCTCTCTCTCCTCGCCCCCGCCTTCCAGAGCACACCTGGCACCGCGGCCCGGCAAGTCGGCCGGACGGGTGGCCCCGCCCGGGCGGGGCCCGGATGCGGGCGGGTACCCGGCGTGTTTCGCTGGGTGCATGGAGGGCTGCCCGCCGTGACGGAGACGGAGTACGGGCGGGGGCGTCAGCTGCTGCGGGTCCGCGGTCGCAGCATCGCCTGGGTGCCGTCGCTGCTGCTGCTCGTCGGCATCGTGCTGGTGGACCTCAACACCACCGAGCGGTTCCGGATCATCTCCTGGATCGTGCTGGTCCCCGGCACGGCCGCGGCGATCTGCGGGGTGTGGACGACGGGCGCTTTCGCCGTGCTCGCGGTGGTGACGTACTTCGTCGTCGACAGCGCCTGGCCCGGCGAGTACCGGGCCGGGCTCGGCGACTTCGTGCTGGTCGGCCTCGGCGGCATCCTCGCCGTGCTGGCCGCGGCCGTGCGCGAGCGCAAGGAGCGGCAGACCCTGCACATCATGCGCATCGCCGAGACCACCCGGCGCACGGTGCTGCGCCCGCTGCCGCCGTGCTGGGCCGGGCTGGAGCACGCGGGCGTGTACCTGGCCGCCGATGTCGAGGCCCGGGTCGGCGGCGACTTCTACGACATCCAGCCCGGCCCGCACGGCACCCGGGTCCTCGTCGGTGACGTGCAGGGCAAGGGGCTCGGCGCGGTGGAGGCCGCCGCCGCGCTGCTCGGCACCTTCCGCGAGGCCGGCTACCACGAGAAGGATCTCGCGACCGTCGCCGAACGCCTGGAGGTCCGGATGCTGCGGCACCGTATGCACTGCACCGCGCTCGGCCGGGACGACGGGGACCGGTTCGCGACAGCCGTGCTGATCGGCTTCTGCGCCGACTGCCCGGACGTCGTCGAGACCGTGAACTTCGGGCACGAGGCGCCGCTCGCCGTCGGCCCGCACGGGGTGCGGGAGCTGCCGAGCGGGGACGGGCTGCCGCTCGGGCTCGGAGAGCTGGCGGGGGCACCGCCGCCCGTGCACCGGGTGCCGCTGGCGGCCGGCGAGACGCTGCTGCTGGTCACCGACGGGGTGACCGAGGCCCGTGACCGCAACGGCGTCTTCTACGCGCTGGCCCCCGACGTCGCCCGCGCCGTCACCGCCGAACCGGACCTGCGCACCGAGCCCCTGGGCCTGGTCCGCCGGGTCCGGGACGGGGTGCTGCGGCACAGCGGGGGGCGGCTGGGCGACGACACCACGGTGTTCGCCGTACGGCGACTGGCGGAGGCGGGCGCGGAGACGGCCGATCCGGCCGGTGCGGGCGGGGACGAAGGGCCCGAACCGGATGGTCCGCGGTCCTGAGGCGCGCGTGTGCGGTCACAGCGGTTACGGTGCTGGCTGGAAGCAAGCCGTGACCACGGGTTGCGCAGGGTCGACCGTCGACAGGGGGAGGGACGATGCCCGGAACCGTACTGCTGCTCGCGGCCTCGCCGCTGGGCAAGGGGCGCCTGGTGGACGCGGCCGGTGTGCTGCCGGTGCTGGCCGCGGTCGCCCCGGCCGTGCTGTCCGGCACGGAGACGGCCAACGTGGTCGAACTCGCCGATCCGCTGGAACCGCAGGCCGTGCTGACCCGGCTGCGGGCCGCGGCGGCCGCGCCCGGTCCGCTGACCGTCTACCTCGCCGGGCAGCTCCAGCTGGACCGCAAACAGCATCTGCCGCATGTGGCGCTGGCCCGCACCACCGCGGCGACCGTGCGCTACACCGCGTTGCCGTGGCACTGGATCCGGGACGAGCTGCGGTTGCGCTCCGCGGCGGACGCGGCGCTGGTCGTGGATCTGCACGCGGACGCGGAGGCGTGGCGGTACGTCGCCGAGCGGGGGCTGGACTGCGGGCCCAACGCGGCGGTGTACGGCCGGGTGGCTCCGGCGGCCGGGCGGCGGGGCCTGGCGGAGCCGGCGTACATGAAGGCGGTGGCGACGCTGCTGCGCAGCGGGCACCGGCCGCCGCTTCTCCGGTTGCACGAGCAGGCGCTGGCCCGGATCGCCGAGGCCGGCGCCGGCCGGGACCTGGTCTTCGCCCACCCGCCCACGGGCCTCGCCCGCCCGCAGGGCTCGGTCCCGCCCCTGCCGGGCGGCGCCCCTCGGCACCCCTACACCTTCGCCCAGGCCGCCCCCCACCCCGGCGCACCGACCGTCCCACCGGCGGCCCACGCCGCCCCGGGTTCTCCGGCACCTGCGCCTGCGCCGGTGCAGGGCTCCCGCACCGCCCCCGCGCACGCCCCTCACCCCACCGGTCAGGACCCGCACACCGCCATCAGCACCGCCGTGCGCGACGGGCGGCATGCCGAGGCGGCCGAGCTGGCGGCCCGGTACGAGGCGGCGGCCGTGCGGGCGCACGGGCCGGCTTCCGACACGGCCCTGCACTGGGCGGAAGTGCGGGCCGACCTCGCGATGTTCGCGGGGGACGCGGTGGGCAGCTGCCGGGCGTGGCTCGCGGTGGCCGGGGTGCGGCTGGCCGCCGGGCAGGCCGTGGACGCGCCCGCCGTGGAGGCGGCGGCGGACCGGGCACACCACCAGTGGGGCCGGATCGAGGACACGGCGCGGGCCCGTGAACTCGGCCCCGCGCTCGCGCAGTTGCGGCTGCGGGTCCCGGGCCGCCGGGAGGGCGCGCTGGAGAACGTCCAGCGGCAGTTGCGTCAACTCCAGGACGTGATCCGGTAGTTACGCGCTCGGCAGCAGTGTCAGGGCTGCGGAGACGAGGGTGCGGACGCCCGGGGCGATCACTGACAGGTCGGGTGCGAAGTGCGGGCTGTGGTTGCTCGGGACGGCCGCGGGCTTCTCCGGGAGGGCGCGTTGGAGAACGTCCAGTGGCAGTTGCGTCAGCTCCAGGACGTGATCCGGTAGTTACTCGCTCGGCAGCAGTGTCAGGGCTGCGGAGACGAGGGTGCGGACGCCCGGGGCGATCACTGACAGGTCGGGTGCGAAGTGCGGGCTGTGGTTGCTCGGGACGGCCGCGAGCTTCTCCGGGAGGGTGTCGCCGGGGGCCTTCTCCCACACCTCGGCGGGGGTGGTCGTCACGAACCAGTACGCGTACGGGAACGTGCCGTCGAGGGCCAGCTGGGGGAAGTCCTCGCTGCCCATCGCCGGGCCCGGGTCGAAGACCGTGCCGGGCCCGAAGACCTCGCCGTGCACGGCGGCGACGGCGGTGTCGGTGGCCGCGTCGTTCACGGTCACCGGGAACGTGTTGCCGATGGTGACCTCCGGTTCGCGCGGGCAGCCGGCGGCCAGGCACTCGCCGCGCGCGATGCGCTCGATCGCGGCGAGCATCCGCCGGCGGACCTCCTCGGACTGGCTGCGGAGGTTGAGGGAGATCCGGGCCTCGGACGGGATGATGTTGTGCCGGGTGCCCGCCTCGATCCGGCCCACGGTCAGCACGGCCGACTCACCGGCCGCCAACTCCCGCGAGACGACCGTCTGGAGGCGGGTGACCAGGTAGGCGGCCGTCACCACCGGGTCCACGGTGGCCTCCGGGCGTGAGCCGTGTCCGCCCCGGCCGTGCACGACGACGTCCACGTCCGTCGCCGCCGACATGATCAGGCCGGGTGAGTGCGGGTACAGGCCCGCCGGGCCGGGGGCCGCGTGCTGGCCGAGCAGCACGTCCGGGCGGCCGAAGCGTTCGTACAGGCCGTCGGCGACCATGCGGGCCGCGCCCTGGCCGGTCTCCTCGGCGGGCTGGCCCACGAGCAGCAGGGTGCCGCGCCAGGTGTCCCGGCCGGCGGCGAGTGCCGCGCCGGCGCCGGCCAGCCAGGTGACGTGCAGATCGTGCCCGCAGGCGTGCATCACGCCGTCCGTCAGGGAGGCGTACGGCAGCCCGGTCTCCTCCCGCACCGGCAGCGCGTCCATGTCGGCGCGCAGCAGGACGGTGGGCCCGTCGCCGTTGCGCAGCCGGGCCACGACACCGGTGCCGCCGATCCCCTCGGCGGTCTCGAACCCGGCGTCCGCCAGGCGCCCGGCGAGCAGCCCGGCCGTGCGGTGCTCGCGCAGGGACAACTCGGGGTGGCGGTGCAGGTCCCGGTACAGATCCTCCAGGTCCGGGACCGGGAGGTCGGCGGTCAGGTCGAGGGCGGTGCGCGCGGCGGCGGAGGTCACGGGCGCAAGACTAGGCCTCCGGCGGGGGCGCGGGGAGAGGGTCCTCGTCAGTGGTGGTGGACGTGCCGCTGGACGGCCGTGGGTGCACGGGTGCCGTCCGCCGCGTGGGCCGGGCCGGCGTTGGCCGCGAGGACGAGGACGGCCGCGGCGATCACGGCCGCCGCCACACCCCGCACGGTCGGGGTGCCTGCGCCCAGGCGAATCCGGGCAGGGATCAGGGGTGCGGGGGTGGGGGGTCCGTAGGGGGCGGGCGTACGTCCTTGCACGGCGACCTCGCAACACAACAACGACGAACACAACAGCGACGTATTAAGCACGCTTAATCCGCCGTTTAACCTAGGGCTGCCCGATGCGAACGGCAAGAGGTGCCAAGGGAGTTGGGGGATCCGACAGATGCGGGAACGGGACGATCCGGCGGTCGTGGGACGGCGCGTACAGCAACTTCGTACGGAACGCGGGCTGACGCAACGTCAGCTGGCGGAGCCCGCCTACACGCCCGCCTACATCTCCACCGTGGAGGCCGGCCGGGTGCGGGCCTCCGACGAGGCGCTGCGGCACATCGCCGGGCGGCTCGGCGTCGCCTTCGAGGAGCTGGCCGTCGGGCAGCCCGCCCATCTCGCCACCGACCTCCGGCTGCGGCTCACCGAGGCCCAGCGGGTGCTCGCCGACGGGCGGGCCGAGGAGGCCGCCGGGCGGTACGAGGCGCTGCTCACCGAGGCGGCGGGTTACGGACTGGCCGCGGAACAGGCCGGCTCGCTGCTCGGGCTCGGTGAATGCGCGCTGGAGACGGGGGAGTTGACGAAGGCCCGGGAGTGCTTCGAGCGGGCCGAGCGGTGCCTCGACGGCGAGTCGCTGCCGGTACGCGTGCCCGCACTGCGCGGCCGGGCGGTCTCGCACTACCTCGCCGGTGAACTCCGGTACGCCGTCTATCTGCTGGAGTCCGCGCTCGACGAGCTGAACCGGGGCGGGCTGCACGATCCCGACGCGCTGCTCCTGCTCTACGCCAGCGCGATCGGGCCGTACATGGACATGGGCGCGCACGCCCGCGCCGCGCAGGCCGCCGAGTTCGCCCTCGCGCTCGCCCCGCAGGCCGGTGACCCGGCGCTGATCGCCCGGATGCACCGCTCGGTGGCCCGCACCCTGCTCGCCGAGGGCCGGCTCACCGAGGCCGACGCCTCCCTCGCCAAGGCCGCCGAGCTGTACCGCCGGCTGCGGCTGCGCACCGAACTGGCCAACTGCCACTGGATGCGCGGCTACGTCTGCGCGCAGAACGGCGAACTGGACCGCGCGGAAGCCGAGTTGAGGCAGGCGTACACCATGCTCTCGGTGAGCCGGGCCGCCCTGTACCGCAGCCAGGCGGCCGTGGAACTCGCCGACGTGCTGCACCGGCGCGGCAAGTCCGACGAGGCCGCCGTCCTGCTCCAGGAGGTCCTCGGGGACTTCTCCTCCGAGCGCGGCGCCGTGCACGCCGCCGCGGCCCACCGCCTCCTCGGCATCATCGCGGAGGACACCCGGGACACCGAGGCCGCCGAGGAGCACTACGTCCGCGCGCTCAGCCTGCTGGAACGCGCGGGCGCCGCCGGTGACCTGGCCGACCTGTGCCGCCTCCTCGGCGACCTGCTGCGCCGCACCGGCCGCACCGAGGCCGCCCTGGACGCCTACCGCACCGGCCTCGGCCACCGCACGGCCCCGGGCACGACCACCCTGGGCCCGGCACCGGCGCAGCCGCCGTTGTGACGTCCGCGCCGATCACACCTGCGCCCGGCCCCGCCGGTGGACGTCCGTCAGGTGCAGTGCGCCCACCTGGACGGCGGCCTGGGTCGCGGCGTTCGGAACGTCGCCGAGGCCGCCGTTGGTGAGGGCGAAGGCGTCCTGGCCGACCCGGACCGCGGCCACGTCCATGGTGAGCAGGTGGTCCCGGCCGTCGGACGTGGTGGTGGCGATGGTGAGGTGCAGGCCCTGGCGGGCGTCCCCGACCTCGGGCAGCGCGGCCGCGTCGACCCGCACGTCCTCCTGGAGCCCGTTGTCGGTGGTGGCCGTGAAGCGGGCGCACTGCGCCGGCAGCGACTTCAGCCAGCCGAGCGTCGCGTCGACGTCCGCGGGGCGGCGGGCGCCGATCTGGTAGTGCAGCTGGGCGTCGGTGTCGGTGTCGTCCAGGCCGATCGTGGCGCGGGGCGGGCCGCCGAGGAGTTCGTCCGTGTAGAGCGCGTTCAGCAGCCGGGAGCACTCCCCGGCCGAGCTGGTCGCCTTCAGCATCCCGTCCCGCCAGGTGGCGAACCCGCGGGTCGCCGTCCAGGAGGCGCCGAGGTCGGTCGGCGTGAGGAGTGCGGCCTGCGCCTGCGCGTCGGTGAGCGAGGCCCCGTTCGGCCGCCCCGGCGCCTTCGGGATCGGGGTCGGCCGGTCGATCGTCGGCAGGGGCTGGGGCGCGGTCGCCGGATGGTTCAGCCCGAGGGCGGCGCAGCCGCCGACGGCGATGAGCCCGGCGGCTATGAGGGAGTGCCGCAGACGGGGGCGGGAGCGTATCGCCTCGGTCAACGAAGTCAACGACTGCATCGACGGCATCGGGCTGCCTCCTGGACTGCGGGCCGGTGGGGTCCTGTTCTCACGGCACCACCGTCCCGCCCGCCCCACCAGCGCTCCGGTCCGTACGGGTGAGGGGCCGGGGGCGGTGCGGGAGCGGGCACGGCGGAATTCCCTCGACGGCCGCCCCGGCCGCTGTTACGGTCGCCGCATGCAGCGCGCCCAGCAGTACCCGTCGAGCACGACGACGCCGGAGACCGTCCCGGCGCGCTGACACCTGACCAGCAGCAACGAAGCCCCGGGGCGAGCGCCCCGGGGCTTTCGCGCATCCCGGGGCGTTCGCCTCCCCTCCGCAGCGAGGAGAGGACCAAAGACCATGAGCGACCACCGCCTCCCCGGCGACCGCCTCCCCGACCACCGCCGCCTCGGCCGCGCACTCGACCTGTTCGACACCGACCCGTTGATGGGCGCCGGGCTGCCGTACTGGCTCCCGGACGGCGCGGTCGTCCGGTACGCCCTGGAGGAGTACGTCCGCGACGCCGAACGCCGGGCCGGATACCGGCACGTGTACTCGCCCGTGCTCGGCAAACGCGAGCTGTACGAGATCTCGGGGCACTGGGACCACTACCGCGACGACATGTACCCGCCCATGCGGCTCGGCGCGGAGGAGGTCGTGCTGCGCCCGAGCCTGTGCCCCCACCATGCCCTGATCTACCGCTCCCGTTCCCGTAGCTACCGCGAACTCCCGCTGCGTCTCGCCGAGTTGGGCGGCATGCACCGCGCCGAACTCTCCGGCGTGCTCGGCGGTCTGACCCGCGTCCGCGCGATCCAGCTCAACGACGCGCACGTCTTCTGCACCCTGGAGCAGGCCGTGGCGGAGGCCCGCGGCGCGCTGCGGCTGATCGCCCGCGCCTACGCCGACCTCGGCATCGAGGCCGTACGGCACCGGCTGTCGCTGCCCGGCGAGGGCGGCAAGTACGTCGCCGACCCGGAGCTGTGGCGCCGGGCGACCGCGCTGCTGCGGGAGGCGCTGGACGAGTCCGGGATCGCGTACGAGGCGGCCGAGGGCGAGGCCGCGTTCTACGGGCCGAAGATCGACGTCCAGATCGCGGACCCGGCGGGCCGCGAGTCCACCCTGTCCACCGTGCAGATCGACTTCCACCAGCCGGCCCGCTTCGACCTGCACTACATCGGCGCCGACGGCGCGAAGCACCGCCCGGTGATGGTCCACCGCAGCATCATCGGCAGCGTCGAACGGGCCGTCGCCCACCTGGTCGAAGTCCACCGGGGCGCCTTCCCGGCCTGGCTGGCGCCGGTGCAGCTGGCGGTGCTGCCGGTCGCGCAGGAGCAGGCGGAGGCTGCGGCGGCGGTCGTCCGCGAGGCGGTGGAGGGCGGGCTGCGTGCCGAGGTCGTCGGGCCGGAGGAAGGCACCCTCGGGGCCCGGATCCGGGGTGCGCGGCTGGTGCCGTACCAGGTGGTGATCGGCGCGAGGGAGGCGGCCGAGGGGCTGGCCGCCGTACGGCTGCGCGACGGGCGGCGTCCCGGACCGGTGCCGGTGTCCGAGCTGCTGCGCCGGATCGCCGGGCGGGTCGCGGCGCGCGGCACCGCCCTGTGGGAGTGACCGTCCTGATCTAGGGTCGCCTCGACGGAAGGAGTCCACTGTGACCGGTCAGCCCACCCCCGTGATCATCGATTGCGACACGGGTGTCGACGACGCCCTCGCCCTGCTGTTCGCCGTG
Organism: Streptomyces sp. MUSC 14; assembly: GCF_001866675.1. Classification (NCBI taxonomy): domain Bacteria; kingdom Bacillati; phylum Actinomycetota; class Actinomycetes; order Kitasatosporales; family Streptomycetaceae; genus Streptomyces; species Streptomyces sp. MUSC 14. The sequence continues at coordinate 149,353 of NZ_MLYN01000046.1, read as the reverse complement.
CGCCACCCCGGGATCGACCTCAGGGCGGTGACCTGTGTGGCCGGGAACACGGACGTGGACGGCGTGGTCCGCAACACGCTGACCGTGCTGGAGCGGGCGGGCGCACCCGACATCCCGGTGGGCCGGGGTGCCGCCCGCCCGCTGATCGAGCCGGCCCGCTCGGCCCAGCACGTGCACGGCAGCGACGGGATGGGCGACCTCGGCCTGCCCGCGCCGCGGCGGACCGCGTCCGAGCTGGACGCCGTGGCCCTGCTGCGCCGCGAGATCCTCGCCTCCCCGCGCCCGGTCACGCTCGTGCCGACCGCGCCGCTGACCAACATCGCCCTGCTCCTGCGCACCCACCCGGAGGTGACCCGCAACATCGAGCGGATCGTCTTCATGGGCGGGGCCGTGGGCATCGGGAACGCCACCCCGGTCGCCGAGTTCAACGTCTGGCACGACCCGGAGGCGGCGGCGATCCTGCTCACCGCCGGGGTGCCGGTCACCATGTACGGGCTCGACGTCTTCATGCAGGTCACCGTGGACACCCCGGACGTACGGCGGCTGCGCGCGAGCGACGACCCCGGCACCCGGCTGGCCGGCGACCTGCTCGCCCACCGGCCGACCGCGATCGGCGAGGAGCCGGAGGCGGAGGAGTCGGGCGGCCTCGGTGACGCGGGCGCGGTGTGCGCGGTCGCCGACCCGGGCGGCCTCACCACCCGTCTGCTGCCCGTCGAGGTGTCCCTGTCCCCCGGCCCGTCCCGGGGCCAGACGATCGTCGACCGCCGCCCCCGCCCCGGCGAGTCCGAGATCCACGGCGGCAGCCGTGAACAGGCCCTGGTGGACGTGGCGTTGGAGGTGGACGTACAGCGGTACGTGAAGCTCTATCTGGACACAGTGGAGAGGTAGGGCGCGTACGCCGGACACGGCGGGGCCCACTGTCGGAAGGAGCCCGCATGGCCACCCGTTCCCCCGACCTCTCCCCCAGGAACCCCGACTGGTGGCGGCAGGCCGTCGTCTACCAGGTCTATCCCCGCAGTTTCGCCGACGCCGACGGTGACGGCGTCGGCGATCTGCGGGGCGTCACCGGGCGGCTGGACCACCTCGCCACGCTCGGCGTCGACGCGCTGTGGCTGAGCCCCTTCTACCCGTCCGAACTCGCCGACGGCGGCTACGACATCGCCGACCACCGGGACGTCGACCCGCGCCTCGGCACACTGGAGGACTTCGGCGCACTGGTCGCCGAGGCCCACCGGCTGGGCCTGAAGGTCGTCGTCGACATCGTCCCGAACCACACCTCCCACCTGCACCCCTGGTTCCAGGAGGCGCTGCGGTCCGGCCCCGGATCGGCGGCCCGCGACCGGTACGTCTTCCGGCCCGGGACGGGCGAGCACGGCGAACTCCCGCCCACCGACTGGCAGTCCGTCTTCGGCGGCAGCGCCTGGCGGCGCACCGCGGACGGCGACTGGTACCTCCATCTGTTCGCGCCCGAACAGCCCGACCTGAACTGGGCGAACGACGAGGTCCGCGCCGACTTCCGCACCACCCTGCGCTTCTGGTCCGACCGGGGCGTCGACGGCTTCCGCGTCGACGTCGCCCACGGCCTCGCCAAGGACCTCGCCGAACCGCTGCGGAACACCGGGGACATCGGCGCCACCGGCGAGGAGTCGCTGCCGCGCGTGGCGCCGGGCGGCCACCCGTACTGGGACCGCGACGAGGTCCACGCGATCTACCGCGACTGGCGCACGGTCCTCGACGGCTACTCCCCGCCGCGCACCGCCGTCGCCGAGGCCTGGGTGCCCGGCGCCCGCCGCGTCCGGTACGCCCGCCCCGACGAGCTGGGGCAGGCCTTCAACTTCGAGTACCTGGAGGCGGCCTGGGACGCGGGTGACCTGCGTGAACTGATCACCGTGTCGCTGTCCGGCGCCCGGGACGCCGGCGCGTCCGCCACCTGGGTGCTGTCCAACCACGACGTCGTCCGCCACGCCTCCCGGCTCCTGCTGCCGCCCGGCACGGACGCGGAAGCCTGGCTGCTGTCGGGCGGCAGGACCCCCGCGCTGGACACCGCGGCCGGACTGCGCCGGGCCCGGGCGGCGACCCTGCTGATGCTGGCGCTGCCCGGTTCGGCGTACCTCTACCAGGGCGAGGAACTCGGGCTCCCCGAGGTCGCCGACCTGCCCGCCGAGGCTCTGCGGGACCCCGTCTGGGAACAGACCGGCCGCACCCGCAAGGGCCGCGACGGCTGCCGCGTCCCCCTGCCGTGGACCGCGACGGGCCCGTCGTACGGCTTCGGTCCGGGCCCGGCCTGGCTGCCGCAGCCGCCGTCCTTCGCGTCGTACGCCGTCGAGACGCAGACCGGGGCGGACGGCTCGACCCTGGAGCTGTACCGCACCGCCCTGCGCCTGCGCCGCAAGCTGCTGGAGGGGGAGACGCTGACGTGGTCCGCCGGCAGCGGGGCCGACGTCCTGGACTTCACCCGCACCCCGGGCTGGCGGTGTGTCACCAACCTCGGGGAGGTGCCGGTACCGCTGCCGCCGGGTGAGGTGCTGCTGGCGAGCGGGCCGTGTGACGGGAGCGGAGTTCTCCCGCCCGATACGACGGTGTGGCTGGCGTAGCGCTCCTAACCGGCCGTCGGCGCGGGGCTCGCTCCCGGTGAGGCTCCGGCCGTACCGCCGCCCCCGGCGATCCCGTTGATGTCCACGGGGGTCGACGTCGCGTTCGGCGGCGGGGTCAGCACCACCTGCGGCTGGCCCGCGGGCGGCGGCGGTGGCGTCAGGTCCGAGTTCGGCAGCTTCGGCGGGGTCGTCTGCTGGAAGATCGTCTGGTCGAAGTCGACGAAACCGGTCTTCTCCATCACCGTCATGTGGTCGAGCACGGTGTTGTTGGCCTGGTCGGCGAGCGCTCGGACCAGCGTGTTCTTCGTGGTGGAGCGGATCTTCGAGATGGTGTTGAAGATCGCGCCGTGCGTCATCCGCAGGATGTTGGCGAAGTCGCTGTCGAACTTCGTCCCGCTGTCCGCCTGCAACTGCCGGACGAAGCCCTCCTGTTGGGGGCTCGCGATGTTGGGCAGCGTGATGTTCAGCATCGGCGCGATCTTGCGGCAGGTGGTGTCCAGCGCCGCGTGCCCGTCGACCAGGTGCTCGCTCGCCGTCTTGACCGCCGGCGTGGTCCCCTTCTGGAGCCCCATCTGCCCCACCGGGTACTCCCACAGACCGGCCGCCCGCACCTTCACCACGAAGTCCCGGTCCTGCTCGGTCAGCGGCCCCCACTGGGTGTTGGCGATGACGCGGTCCTGGGCGGTGGCGACCTTGCTCAGGCCGAGCATGCTCGGGTAGGCCAGTGACGCGAGGGTCACGGCCATCGCACCGCCCACGAAGAGAGTTCCCGTCGCGTTCCGCGAAAAGCGCACCGTGCCTCCTGCCCGGTCGGGGTGCCGCCCACGTGACGGCGTGCGGGGCGGCTCGGACACACAGCAGTACGGATGCGGAAGCCGTTCGTATCTGTGCGACAGGTAAAGAAGAGTTGACCTTCGCCCGGAAGAGTTGACCATTCCTCGGGAGAGAGCGGGGGAAACGCTGGCATAGATTCGCCGCATGCCCCCACAGCCACCCCCCAGGACGCCCGCCGCGCTGCCCGTCCTGCCCTACCGCAAGCCCACCAAGGGCCGTGACTACTGGGTCTTCGACGACGTCCTGCCGGACGTCGACGCCGTACGGGAACGGTGCCTGGCCAAGGACGACTGGGTCCAGGGGTATCCGTACACCTCCGAGACGTGGCCCGGGCTGCGCGCCATGCCGGGACTGGCGCCGGGCGAACTCGCCGTCATCGAGCGGCTGGTGAAGCAGGCGACCGGCGCGAAGGAACTGTGGGTGCAGCAGGCGCCCGGCGGCGGCACCCTGAACCACAACTGCGTCCAGGTCGTCGGCGCGGGCGAGAGCGAGCCCCGCCCGCACACCGACTCGCGCGCCCTGTGCCGGTACGCGGCCGTCCTCTACCTCAACCCGCACGTGCCGAAGAACTGCGGCACCGCCTTCTACCGCCAGTCACTGCCCGGCGGCCGGCTCGGCGGCAACATCGTCCAGGCCCCGCACAACAACCTCGTCGAGGCCCTCGGCACGCGCTTCGTCCCGGGCGACCACTTCGAGGAGGACGTGCGCGTCCCGCACAAGTACAACCGGCTGCTCCTCTACAACGCCAACCTCGTGCACAGCGCGACGGACTACACCGGCCGGACGCTGGAGGAGAAGCGCATGACAGCGGTCTTCTTCTGGATGGCGTGAGGATCCGTTCAGAAGACCAGCAGCAGAGCGGCCACCGCCGTGCAGCCGGTGCACACCGCTACGGCGGTGGCGACGGTCACGGCCAGACAGCGGCGGCGCAGTTCGGTGTAGCGGTGCTCGTACTCGGTGCGCAGCGACCGGCACCGGGCGGCGACGCGTTCCAGGTCCGCGCGGGCCCGGTGCAGGCTGTCGACGGTGTAGCGCCGCTCGATCTCCTCGCGCTGCGCGGTCGTCAGCCAGTCCAGGGGGCCGGTGAACTCCCGTGCGCGCTGCTCCGCTTCGGCGATCCGCGCCTGCCACAGGAGGTAGCCCTCCACCTGGCCCGCGAGCGTGCCGTCGGCTCCGTGCGCGGCCGGGCCGGTCACGTCTGCCCTCGGTCGGTCCGCACCGGGAGCTGGTGCTCGTGCTCCGCCATCGCGATGTCGGGGTGGTGCAGGTCGAACGCCGGGGATTCGCTGCGGATCCGGGGCAGGGTCACGAAGTTGTGCCGGGGCGGCGGGCAGGAGGTCGCCCACTCCAGCGAACGGCCGTAGCCCCACGGGTCGTCGACGTCGACCTTCTTGCCGTACTTGGCGGTCTTCCACACGTTGTAGAGGAACGGCAGCATCGACGTGCCGAGCAGGAAGGAGCTGATGGTCGAGACCGTGTTCAGCGCGGTGAAGCCGTCGGCCGCCAGGTAGTCGGCGTAGCGGCGCGGCATGCCCTCGGCGCCCAGCCAGTGCTGGACCAGGAAGGTGCCGTGGAAGCCGACGAACAGCGTCCAGAAGGTGATCTTGCCGAGCCGTTCGTCCAGCATCTTGCCGGTCATCTTGGGCCACCAGTAGTGGAAGCCCGCGAACATGGCGAAGACCACCGTGCCGAACACGACGTAGTGGAAGTGGGCCACCACGAAGTACGAGTCGGAGACGTGGAAGTCCAGCGGCGGCGAGGCCAGGATGACTCCGGTCAGTCCGCCGAAGAGGAACGTCACGAGGAAGCCCGCCGACCAGAGCATCGGGGTCTCGAAGGACAGACTGCCCTTCCACATCGTGCCGATCCAGTTGAAGAACTTCACCCCGGTCGGCACCGCGATCAGGAAGGTCACGAAGGCGAAGTACGGCAGCAGCACGCCGCCGGTGACGTACATGTGGTGCGCCCAGACGGTCACGGACAGACCGGCGATGGAGATGGTCGCGGCGATCAGGCCCATGTAGCCGAACATCGGTTTACGGGAGAAGACCGGGATGATCTCGGAGACGATGCCGAAGAACGGCAGGGCGATGATGTACACCTCGGGGTGGCCGAAGAACCAGAAGAGGTGCTGCCACAGCAGCGAGCCGCCGTTGGCCGCGTCGAAGACATGGGCGCCGAACTTGCGGTCCGCCTCCAGGGCGAGCAGCGCGGCCGCCAGCACGGGGAAGGCGAGCAGGACCAGGACGGCGGTCAGCAGCACGTTCCAGCAGAAGATCGGCATGCGGAACATGGTCAGACCGGGGGCGCGCATGCAGATGATGGTGGTGATGAAGTTGACCGAGCCGAGGATGGTGCCGAAGCCGGACATGGCCAGACCCATGATCCACAGGTCGCCGCCCACCTCCGGGGAGCGGATCGCGTCCGTCAGCGGGGAGTAGGCGAACCAGCCGAAGTCGGCCGCGCCCTGCGGGGTGAGGAAGCCGGCCACCGCGATGAGCGAGCCGAACAGGTAGAGCCAGTAGGCGAACATGTTCAGCCGCGGGAACGCCACGTCGGGCGCGCCGATCTGCAGCGGCATGATCCAGTTGGTGAAGCCCGCGAACAGCGGTGTCGCGAACATCAGCAGCATCACGGTGCCGTGCATCGTGAAGAGCTGGTTGAACTGCTCGTTCGACATGAGCTGCAGGCCCGGCCGGGCCAGCTCGGCGCGCATGAGCAGTGCCATCACGCCGCCGACCAGGAAGAACGCGAACGACGTCAGCAGATACAGCGTGCCGATCGTCTTGTGGTCGGTGGTCGTCAGCCACTTCACCACGACGCCGCCGGGCTGTCTGGCCCGGAGCGGCACCTCGCTCTCGTACGAGTCGGCGGCCGCGGCGGCACCGTGGGGTTCGTCGATGATGCTCACAAGTCGTCTGTCTCCCGCTGCTCGCGCTCCGCGCACGCCAAGACGTCCGCGCCTCGTCATGCTCCTCGTCATCCTTGCCGCGCGGACACCGTGCGGGAGAGCCGGAACGGCCCGCGCACGGCCGATCGCATGACGGATGCACACGGATGGCCCAGCGGCGCCTCCCATAGGACAGGATGATCAGGTGACCGAACAGATGAACGCGCTCTCCGCCCGTCCGCTCGGGCTCCGGCCGATCACGGTGTCCGGGCGGCTGGCCTCGGGGGGACTGCTGCTGGCCGGGCTCGCCTGGGTGGTACGGGGGGTGTGGGAGCTGCGGCTCGCCGCCGCCGGAAAACCGGCCGCGGGCCCGCCCGACCAGGGGAACGGCGTGCACCGCCCGCTCAACTCCCTTGAGGACTCGTACCACTTGGTGACGTCGGCCGGCGGTGCGACCGTCGCGCTGTGCGCCCTGCTCTTCGTCTCCTGGCTGTGGCAGCTGCGCGACAACGCCCGTGCGCTGTCGGGGGACGAGCCGAAGTACGCGGGGATCTGGGTGTACTTGGGGTGGGTCGTGCCCCTGGTCAACCTGTGGTTCCCGCGCGGGATCGTCGTGGACGCGTTCCAGGGCAGCGCGCCCGGGCGCCGGGTGCCCGGCTCCGTGAACGTGTGGTGGGCGCTGTGGCTGATCGGGATGCTCAGCGGCGTCGGGCTGATGTACCGCGACTCCACCGACGAGATCATCGCCCGCGCGTATCACGAGGTCTGGCCGCTGCTGACGTCCGACGCGGCCGTGGTCGGCGCCGCGATCGCCGGGTTCTTCGCCGTACGGGCCGTGACCGCCGCGCAGGCGGAGCGGTTGCGGGAGGCCGGGGTGGCGTAGTTCCCGGCCGGTCCGGGGGCCGGAGGGGTGTGGCGGGCCGCCGGGCGCGGTACGGATGGCCCCCATGAGCAGTATCGCCATCGTGGGTGCGGGGACCGGGCTGGGGGCCGCCGTCGCGCGGCGGTTCGGGCGGGAGGGGTTCTCCGTGGCGCTGTTCGCCCGGCAGCGGGACCATCTCGACCGGCTCGTCGAGGACCTCGCCGCCAGCGGTGTGCGGGCCGCGGGGTTCACCGCCGACGTGCGCAGGCCGCTGGAGCTGGCGGCGGCTCTGGAGCGGGCCGCCGCGGAGCTGGGGACCGTGGAGGTGCTCCAGTACAGTCCGGTGCCGCACCGGGACTTCATGCGTCCCGTGCTGGAGACCGGGCACCGCGAGCTGGTCGGGCCGATCGAGTTCTCCGTGTACGGGGTCGTCGCCGCCGTGCAGCAGGTGCTGCCGGGGATGCGGCGGCTCGGGCGCGGGACGATCCTCCTCGTCAACGGCGGGACCGCCGCCGTACCGCATCCCGAGCGGGCCGGTACCTCGATCGCTTTCGCGGCGGAGAGCGCGTACGGGCATCTGCTGCACGACCGGCTCGCCGGCGAGGGCATCCACGTCGCCCAGCTGGTCGTCCCCGGCGCCATCACGCCCGGGCACGCGCGCAAGGACCCCGACGTGCTCGCGGAGGTGCTGTGGGGCCTGCACCGGGAGCGGCACGGATTCCGGCACTTCGCCGACGACCTCGACAGCTGAACTGCGGGGTGCGGGTTTGTAGGCCAATATGGTCGCATTGCCCGTTTTGCTCTCTTCGAGGGGGCTCGGAGTGGCTGTCGAAATCCCCGCGATCATCAAGCCGTCCCGGCTCAGAAGCCGGGGAGGGCTCCTCGGCGAGTGTCTCGCCGAGTTCCTCGGGACCCTCGTCCTCATCGCGTTCGGCTGCGGTGTGGTCGCGATGGCGGTGGCCGCGCTGCCCGGTTCGGGCCGTGCCGCCACGCCCACCACGATCTTCCTCGCGGCCGGGGACTGGCTGCTGATCACCTGGGGCTGGGCGTTCGCCGTCGTCTTCGGCGTGTACGTGGCCGGCGGCGTCAGCGGTGCCCATCTCAACCCGGCGGTCACCCTGGCCATGGCGGTGCGCCGCGGGTTCCCCTGGGCCAAGGTGCTGCCGTACTGGTTCTCGCAGGTCGTGGGCGCGCTCACCGGAGCCGCGCTCGTCTACCTCGTCTACCACGACGCGATCCACGCCTACGACCACGCGGCGACGGGACCGAAGGTGAACGGGCACACGAACGCTACCTTCTCCATCTTCGCGACGTTCCCGGCGGCGTACTTCCACGGCGGCTACTGGGGGCCGCTGGTCGACCAGATCGTCGGTACGGCGTTCCTGCTCATGCTGATCGCCGCCGTCCTCGACCTGCGCAACCAGGCCGTGCAGGCCAACCTCGGACCGCTGATCGTGGGCTTCGTCGTCGCCGCCGTCGGCATGTCCTACGGCGCCAACGCGGGCTACGCCATCAACCCGGCCCGTGACTTCGGGCCGCGCCTGTTCACCTACGCGGCCGGCTGGAACAGTCTGGCCTTCCCGGGCAGCGTGTCCGGCTCGTTCAGTTCCTACTGGTGGATCCCGATCGTCGGGCCGCTGATCGGCGGCGTGATCGGGATCCTGGTGTACGACCTGTTCGTCGGTGACGTGCTGCTGGTGCGCTCGGAGCTGGACGGACTGCGGGAGCCGGGGGAGGCTACCCAGGTGCGCACGGTCGACGAGGAGTAGCCCGGCCCGGTCAACTCCCGTGCCCGGCAGGGTCCTCGGCGCAACCTCCCGCGGTCCGCCTGGCCGTCGCCGCGATCTCCTCCAGCGCCGCGAGGTGACGGCCCAGCGCCCGGCGGCCGGTGAGCGTGAGCGCGGCCCAGGTGCGCGGCCGCTTGCCCAGGTAGCCCTTGCGGACGCTGACGTACCCCGTCTTCTCCAGCGCGGAGAGGGTCTTGCTCAGCGTGGAGTCGGAGATCTGGCAGTAGTCCCGCAGGACGGCGAACTCCGCCTCGCCGCAGGCGGAGAGATAGGCCGCGAGGGCCAGCCGCGTCGGATGGTGCAGCTCGCGGTCGAGGGTGGGCGGCGAGTCGCCCGCGCGGCCGCTCACGCGGTGCTGCCCTGGCGCGACAGGAACGCGCGCAGCACGTGCTCCACGCCGGTCGCGAGACCGAAGGCGATGAGCCAGCCCGCGGCGCCGTACGGGATGCCGGCCAGCATGCCGACGCCGATCGTGACGAGGGGTCCCCACCACAGCTCCCAGGCCGAACGGCGGGGCCCGCCGGCGCGGCTGAACCAGCCGGTCACGCCGCCGTGGTGGGCGCCGATCCAGACCAGTGCGAAGAAGCCGGCGGTGCAGGCCAGTCCGGCGAGTATCAGCCATGTCCCGTACCGCGGCAGCAGGTCGGCCAGTCCGAGCGCGGTGAAGCCGGCCGCGATGGCGAGGCCCTGGCCGACGAGGAACCGCCGGGGCCGGTCCCGGCCGCCGGCCCGGCGCGCCGCGCTGCTGGCGGCGCGGGCGGCGGCGAGCGCGTCCTGCGCCCGCCGTGCGTCCAGGGCGTCCATCGGTTCCCCCGTGTCGTTCATGCGTCAACTTTCGGTGAGGGCAGGGAGGTTGGTCGGTCCGCCCCGCGTGCGTCGTGCGTCTGGCGTGCTGCTGTCAGCATGGACATTACTTTCCAAGAATGCAAGTACTTTCCGATGGCCAGCGAGGCCGTTGCCGGGGCCCGTTCTCGGTGTCCGGCTGAACCGGTCCGTCACAGCGGGCGGTTCGGCCAGTCCAGCAGGCGGGCGCCGATCACCGCCGTCTGGAGCATGTAGCGGTGGGCGGGGTCGGCCGGGTTGGCGCCGGTGAGGTGGTGGATGCGTTCCAGCCGGTAGGTGAGGGCCCGCACGCTCAGGGAGAGGCGGCGGGCCGCCTCCGCCGCCACGCAGCCCGCGTCGAAGTACGCCCTCAGGGTCTCCAGCAGGGGGCCCGCGCCGCCCCTCGCCTCCGCCAGGGGGCCCAGGGTGTGCGAGACCAGGTCGGCCATCGCCTGCCGGTCCCGGGCCAGGACCGGGTAGACGAGGAGGTCGGCGGCGCGCAGGACCGGGTCCGCGAGTCCGAGGCGTCCGGCCATCTCCAGCGCGGCCAGGGCCTCTTCGTACGACTGGACCACGCCGCCGGGGCCCGGCTGGGCGCGGCCGATGGCGACCCGGCCGCCGTCCGTTGCCGTGTGCGCCTGCTGGGCGAAGCAGGTGAGGATCTCGTCCTCGTCGCCGGGCGCGATGCACAGCAGCCGGCCGTGCTTGGTGGTGAACAGGATGCTGCGGGTGTCGAAGCGGCCGAGTACGGCCGCCTCCACGGTGCGGGCCACGCCGAGGCCCTCGACGTACGCCGTCGGGCCCTCGGCCACGGCCACCGCGTGCGCCCGGGACAGGCGCAGGCCGAAGCGTTCCGCGCGCTCGGCCAGGCGGCCCAGGCCGCCGCGCCCGTACAGCAGGTCGTCGATGAACTCGCGGCGGGCCGCCTCCTCGCGCCGCACGGTGAGCCGCTGGGCGCGCTCGTACCCCTCGGCGAACGCGTCCACCGCCTGCTCCACGGCGGCCAGGGCGGCCAGCGTGCTCTCGGCCGAGCCGGGGCCTACCGGCCAGGCGGCACGGGCGGCGGCGAGATGGGCGACGACCAGGGCACGCAGTCCGTGTCCGGCTTCGGCGGCCTGCTCGCCCAGGGTGCGGCGGGCCTTGAGCTCCTCGCGGGTCAGCCGGCGCCCGGTGGCCGCGACCTCGGTGAGCGTGTCGCTGAAACCGTCCAGATAGTGCTCGTACTGCCCGGATATGTCATGCCGGTCCCGCACGCCGTCCGCCCCCGTCCCCCGTGATCTTGACGCGCCGGTGACGCTTTCTTAGCGCAGGTCCGGCACAAAGACCCTAGTGAACACTGCCGGGAACCGGCAATGCGCCGGCACGCGCCCCCACGCACCATGGTCGGCGGGGAGCACTACGGGGGGTTTCCGGTGCCGGACACCGGCAGGTCTGCTGATGTCCGGCACCGGGAGCTGTGACTGCCAAGGGCTCCGATCTGTCGTCTGAGGCAAGGACGTATGCCATGGAAGCCCTCGGCGTGCTCGCCGCCGTCTGTCTCGTCGTCGTGGTGCTCGCGGTGCTCGGGTTCTCGCGGCTGTACCGCAAGGTCGACCAGAGCCAGGCCCTGATCGTGTCGAAGACGCGCCGGGTGGACGTGTCCTTCACCGGCCAGGTGGTGCTGCCGATCCTGCACAAGGCCGAGGTCATGGACATCTCGGTGAAGACGATCGAGATCAGCCGGTCCGGCCGGGACGGGCTGATCTGCCGGGACAACATCCGCGCCGACATCCGGATCCTGTTCTTCGTGAAGGTCAACAAGACCGTCGAGGACGTCATCAAGGTCGCCCAGACCGTCGGCACCGAACGCGCCAGCCACCAGGACACCCTCCAGGAGCTGTTCCACGCGAAGTTCTCCGAGGCGCTGAAGACCGTCGGCAAGCAGCTGGACTTCACCGACCTCTACACCAAGCGCGAGGAACTCCGGTACCACGTCATCGAGTTGATCGGCATCGACCTCAACGGCTACCACCTGGAAGACGCCGCGATCGACTACCTGGAGCAGACCCCGCTCACCCAGCTCGACCCCGCCAACGTCCTCGACGCCCAGGGCATCCGCAAGATCACCGAGCTGACGGCGGTCGAGCACGTGCGGACCAACGAGGCCCAGCGCACGGAGCAGAAGGAGATCACCCGGCAGAACGTCGACGCGCGCGAGGCCATCCTGGAGCTGGAGCGCCGGCAGGCGGACGCCGAGATCAAGCAGAAGCGGGAGATCGAGACGTCCCGCGCCCGCGAGGAGGCCGAGACCGCCCGCGTGGTGGAGGAGGAACGGCTGCGCGCCCAGGGCGCCTTCCTGCGCACCGAGGAACAGCTCGGCGTGCAGCGCGAGAACCAGGCCCGGGAGATCGCCGTCGCCGCGAAGAACCGCGAGCGGGTCATCGCCGTCGAGAACGAGCGCATCGAGAAGGACCGGCTGCTGGAGGTCATCGCACGGGAGCGGGAGACCCAGCTGACGAAGATCTCCGCCGAGAAGGAGGTCGAGGCGGAGAAGCGGGAGATCGCCGAGGTCATCCGGGAACGGGTCGCGGTGGACCGTACGGTCGCCGAGCAGGAGGAGTCCATCAAGAAGCTCCGCGTGGTCGAGGAGGCCGAGCGCGAACGGCAGACCCTCGTCATCGCCGCCGAGGCGGAGGCGCAGGAGAGGCTGGTCAAGGACATCAAGGCGGCGGAGGCGGCGGAACAGGCGGCCACGCACCGTGCCGGTGAGGAACTGACCCTGGCCGAGGCCCGGTTGAAGACCGCCGACCTCGACGCCCGCGCCAAGCTGCGGCTCGCCGAGGGCGTCCAGGCGGAGGCCGCCGCCGAGGGGCTGGCCGCCGTCCAGGTGCGCGACAAGGAGGCCGAGGTCACCGTCAAGGCCGGCCGCGCGGAGGCCGAGGCCACCGAGGCCCGGCTGCGTGCCGAGGCCGAGGGCACCCAGGCCAAGGCGCTCGCCGAGGCGGAGGGCGCCCGGGCGAAGGGGCTCGCGGAGGCCGAGGCGGCGCGGGCCGCGGCGGAGGCCACCTCGGCCCGGCTGAAGGCCGAGGCGGAGGGCGCGCGGGCCCGGGGGCTCGCGGAGGCCCAGGGCGCACAGGCGGCGGCACAGGCCACCGAGGCACGGCTGAAGGCCGAGGCCGAGGGCGTGCGGGCCAAGGGCCTGGCCGAGGCGGAGGGCGCCAAGGCGCGGGCGCTCGCGGAGGCCGCCGCCATCGGCGAGAAGCTGAAGGCCGAGGCCGAGGGCCTCACCGAGAAGGCCGCCGCGATGGCCGCGCTGGACGACGCGTCGCGCGGGCACGAGGAGTACCGGCTGCGGATCCAGGCCGAGAAGGAGATCCGGCTGGCCGGCCTGGAGACCCAGCGCCACGTCGCCGAGGCCCAGGCGACCGTCCTCGCGACCGGGCTGGAGAACGCCGACATCGACATCGTCGGCGGGGAGTCCGTCTTCTTCGACCGGCTGGTCTCCTCGGTCGCGCTCGGCAAGGGCGTGGACGGCTTCGTGGACAACTCCCGTACGGCACAGGCCCTGGCGGGCCCCTGGCTGGACGGCTCGGCCAGCTTCACGGACGACCTGAGCCGGATCCTGGGCTCCGTGGGCACGGCGGACGTGCAGAACCTGACGGTGTCGGCGTTGCTGATGAAGCTGATGAGCGGGGGCGGGTCGCAGGCTGCCGACTTCCAGAAGCTCCTGGAGAGGGCCGGCGAACTGGGCCTCGCGGAGACTCGGTTGGCGGCCCTCAACGGGAAGAACGCGCTGAACTGAAGCGCCCTTAGGGGCGCGGGGAACTGCGCGACAAGCCACGAAGCAGCCGCACTCGGCCTACGACCTGCCCCCCGAGCCCGTAGCCGCACGGCCCTGAAGGGAAACATCCGCCATGGCAACCGGCACCGTCGACGCCGGCACCTACGACCTCCTCCGCGACCGCCTCACCGCCCACGCCGCCGAGCTGGCCCGCAGGGCGGAGACGCTGAACACCCGCCGAGCCGACGAGTTCGGCTCGGCCCGGGTGGAGCTGGCGACCACAGCCCGCCTCGGCACCGGTCACCCGTGCCTGCCGAGCGACATCGTGGCCGTCGGCGACGTCCTCCTCTTCGGCGGCACCGGCCGGACGGCCGACGGCACCGAGGCGTCCGTCGCCGACGTCCTCGGGCTGTACGACCGCGGCGGCGAGCGCCTGCCGCAGGACGCCGTGCCCGGACTGCTCGACGACCCGGCGTTCGTACGGGAGTTCACGGCTCTGCACCGCTACTACCGCGAGGCCCGCCTGCTGCGGCTGCGCCGGGTCGACGGCCGGCTCCTCGCGGTGTTCCGCACCGGCGAGAAGGCCGACGACGTGCGCGTCCTGCGCTGGAGCCTCGCCGACGACGGCCGGGCGGCGTTCCTGGACGCGCGCGGCGACCGCGACGACGTCTTCCCGCCCGGCCAGGACGTCACCTGGACGCAGACCAGCCGCGAGGACCACGTCCTCGGCCGCGACCCCTACGTGGCCGTCCCCGGCGGCCTCGGGGTCACGACCGTCGGCGGCAGCCTCGTCGTGCGCACCCCGGAGGGGGAACCGCTGCACACGGAGCCGGTGCGCGAACCGCTCCAGTCCCTCGCCGACGCGGCCGTCGCGCACGCCCAGGCCGGCCCGCTGGTGCTGCTGCGCGTGCGGCCGTACAAGGAGGACGCCGACCGCCACCTGGTCTTCGACACCCTGACCCGTACGGTGGTCCGCCTCGACGGCATCGGGCAGGCCTGCCGCCTGCTCCCCGAGGAGCAGGGCATCGTCTTCCCGGGCGGCTACTGCCTGGCCGGCGGCGGTCACAAGACGTACGAACTCGACGTACAGGGGCTGGAGTTCGAACGCGAGGTGCGCGCGCCGAACGGCGAGGACGTGCTGTACGCGTTCCGCGACCGGGCCGGCGGCCGCACGCTGCTGCTGCCGTACAACACCCTGCGCAAGGAGGTGGAGACACCGCTGCCGTGCCGGGGCTGGGCGCTGTTCGCCGACGGCGCCCTCGCCGTGCTGCGCGCCGGCGCCGACGAACCCGCGCACACCCACCCCCTCCAGTGGTGGACCTCGCCGTACGTCTCCGACACCCACGCCGCCGCCCTGCGCACCGGCACCGGGCCGCTCGCCCGCGTCGGCAACGCCGACCTCGTGCGCGGGCTCGCCGACTGCCTGTCGGTGGCCCGGCTGGTCGCCGACGGGATCGAGACCGGCGCGGGCTACCGGGCGCTGGCCGCCGCCTGCGTGCGCGCCGCCGACACCCACCACTGGCTCGCCGATCCCGAACTCGGTGATCTCGCGGATCCGTTGGACGAGGTGCGGGACACCGCCGAGCAGGTGCTGGCCGAGTTCGAGACCGTCCAGGAGCTGACCCGGCAGGCCGCCGGGGCGCTGGACGAGGCCGCCGAGCGGATCGCCGCCGTCGTGCGCCGGCTGCGCGGCGAGGCCCCGCGCGAGGCCGCCGTCTGGGTGCGCGGACTGACCGAACTGCGGCACGCACACGGCCACCTGCTCACCCTGCGGGAGCTGCGCCACGTCGATGCCGCCCGGCTGGCGGACCTGGCGTCCGCCGCCGAGGACGACCTCGCCGCGTTCGGCCGGCGCGCGGTGTCGTTCCTGGCCCGCGAGGACGCCTTCACCGGGCAGCGCGAGGAGGTCGAGCGGCTCGTCGCCGACGCGTCCGCCGCCCCGACCGTCGCCGCGGCCGCGCCCGTCGCCGCCCGCCTCGACGACCTCGCCGACGGACTGCGCACGGTCACCGAGGTCGTCACCGGCCTCGACATCGCCGACGCCACCGTCCGCACCGCCGTACTGGAGCGGATCGCCGACGTGCTGGGCGGCGTCAACCGGGCCCGGGCCACCCTCGACGTCCGCCGCCGCGCCCTCCAGGACAGCGAGGGGCGCGCCGAGTTCGCCGCCGAGACCGCCCTGCTCGCCCAAGCCGTCACCGCCGCGCTCGGCGCCTGCGCCACCCCGGAGGCGTGCGACGACCAACTCACCGCTGTACTCGGCCGGTTGGAGGACCTGGACGGCCGGTTCGCCGAGTTCGACGACTTCCTCACCGAACTGGCCGACCGGCGCGCCGAGGTCTACGAGGCCTTCGCCGCGCGCAAGCAGTCCCTCGCCGACGCCCGCGCCCGCCGCGCCGAACAGCTCGCCGTCTCGGCCGGGCGCATGCTGGAGACGATCACCCGCCGCGCGGCCACACTGGCCGACACGGAGGCGGTCACCACCTACTTCGCCTCCGACCCGCTGGTCGGCAAGGTCCGCCGCACCGCGGACGAGCTGTGCGGCCTCGGCGACAGCGTGCGCGCCGAGGAGCTGGACGGGCGCCTGAAGTCCGCCCGCCAGGAGGCGGCCCGCGCCCTGCGCGACCGCACCGACCTGTACGCGGACGACGGCCGCACCCTGCTGCTCGGCGGCCACCGCTTCGCCGTCAACACCCAGCCGCTCGACCTCACCCTCGTCCCGCACGGCGACGCCCTCGCCTTCGCGGTGACCGGCACGGACTACCGTGCCCCCGTCACCGACCCCGACTTCGCGGCGTACCGCCCCTACTGGGAGCGCCTGCTGCCCTCCGAGTCACCGGAGGTGTACCGCGCCGAGTACCTGGCCGCCCGGCTGCTCGCCGAGCACGGCCCGGCCGCCCTCGCCGCCGCCGACGACCTGCCGGACCTGGTGCGCCGGGCGGCGCAGGAGTCGTACGACGAGGGGTACGAGCGCGGTGTCCACGACCACGACGCGACGGTCTTGCTGCGTGTGCTGCTGCCCCTGCACGAGGGCGCCGGGACCCTGCGCCACGAGCCGGCCGCCCGCGCCGCCGCCCAGCTGTTCTGGGCGCACGGCACGACGGACGAGGCCCGCACGGCCTGGACCCGGCGGGCGGTGTCGCTGGCCCGCGCCCGGGACACCTTCGGTGCCGTACCGGCGGTCGGCGAGCTGGAGCGGGAGCTGGCGGCGGCGATCGGGGACTGGGACGGTTCCGGGCCCGCCGGCCCGGCCGCCGCGTACCTTTTCGAGGAGCTGACCTGTGGCCCGGAGGGTTTCGTGCTCGGGGTCGCGGCCCGCACCCTGCTGGAGAAGTTCCGTCACGCGGACGGGAGTTACCGTGCCGACCTGGAAGGGCTGACGGATCTCGCCGCCCGCCGGCAGGTGGTGGCGGCCTGGCTCGGCGCGTACGCCGCCGCGACCGGCACCGAGACCGGCCCCGGCGAACTGGCGGAGGCGGTGGCCGCCGAGCTGTGCCCCGCCCTGCCCCGCTACGACGGCGACGCCCCGCTCACGGCCACGGCGGCGGGCCTGCTCGGCGCGCACCCGCGCGTGACGGCCGGCCAACTGACCGTGCGTGTGGACGAGTTCCTGTCCCGCACATCCCGCTTCACGGCCACGGAGGTCACCGCCTTCCGCGCCTACCAGCGCCGCCGTACGGCCCTGGTGGCGGCCGAACGCGACCGGCTCCGACTGGACGACCACCGCCCCCGCGTCATGTCGGCCTTCGTCCGGGGCCGCCTCGTCGACGAGGTCTACCTCCCCCTGATCGGCGACAGCCTGGCCCGCCAGCTCGGCACCACCGGCGAGACGAAGCGCACCGACACCGGCGGCCTGCTCCTCCTCGTCTCCCCGCCCGGCTACGGCAAGACGACGCTCATGGAGTACGTCGCCGACCGGCTCGGCCTGATGCTGGTCAAGGTCAGCGGTCCCGCGCTCGGCCACACGGTCACCTCGCTCGACCCGGCCGACGCCCCGAACGCGACGGCCCGGCACGAGATCGAGAAGATCAACTTCGCTCTGTCGGCGGGCAACAACACGTTGCTCTACCTGGACGACATCCAGCACACCTCGTCCGAGCTGCTCCAGAAGTTCATCCCGCTGTGCGACGCCACGCGCCGGGTCGAGGGCGTGCGGGACGGCGAGCCGCGCACCTACGATCTGCGGGGCAAGCGGTTCGCGGTGTGCATGGCCGGCAACCCGTACACCGAGTCCGGCGAGCGCTTCCGCATCCCCGACATGCTCGCCAACCGGGCCGACGTGTGGAACCTCGGCGACGTCCTCACCGGCAAGGAGGACGTCTTCGCGCTCAGCTTCCTGGAGAACGCCCTCACCGCCAACCCGGTCCTCGCCCCGCTCGCCGCCCGCGACCGGGCCGACCTGGACCAGCTGGTCCGGCTGGCGTCCGGCGACCCGACGGCTCACGCCGACCACCTCACACACCCTCTCCCGGCCTCCGAACTCGACGGCGTCGTACGGCTGTTGCGGCACGCTCTCACCGTCCGCGACACGGTCCTGGCCGTGAACGCCGCCTACATCGCCTCCGCCGCCCAGTCCGAGGCCGCCCGCACGGAACCCCCGTTCCGCCTCCAGGGCTCCTACCGCGACATGAACAAGATCGCTCAGCGTCTGCGCCCCGTCATGAACGACGCCGAACGCGAGGCCGTCGTCCACGACCACTACACGGCCGAGGCCCAGACCCTCACCACGGGCGCCGAGGCCAGCCTCCTGAAACTGGCGGAGCTGCGGGGCGAGTTGAGCGAGGACCAGTCCGCACGCTGGGCCGAGGTGAAATCGGCCTATGTACGGGCCCGCGCACTCGGCGGCCCCGAGGACGACCCCCTGACCCGCGCCGTCGCCGCCCTCGGCCTGCTGGCGGACCGGGTGGCGGCGGTGGAGTCGGCGATCAGGGGGGAGGGGTGAGGGGACTTCCCCGCCGGTGACAGGCACAGCGGCAGCGGTGCACCAACAGCAGGCCTGTGCTGTGAGGCAGGGGGACGTCCGTGGTCTGACGGCACCGGGCGTGCAGGTCTTCGTACCCGCTGCGCGTGGCGAGCGTGCACTCGGCCGACCGCGCCGACGCGCCCGTCGTGGTGGGGGCGCTCACGGCTCGTCCCCCGCACGGCAGGAGCGGGGCAGCAGGACGAGCACGTCCGGCTGGGGTGGGAAGTGCGTCGCGCAGTCCGGGCAGGCGTACACGTTGAAGCCGGGCCCGGTGTTGGCGTGCACCTCGGAGACGACGACCGGCTGGTCGGTGGTGCCGTTGCAGCGGACGCACATCCGCACCGGGCGCCGTCCGCCCGGCTCCGCCTCGGGGCGCTCGGGATTCGCGTCCATCAGGCCACCGCCTCCGCGCCGACGACGTGCCGGTCGAGGCCGATCCCGAAGTCGGCGGCCAGGACCAGGGCGACACGGCGCCGGTACTGCTGCGCGCGCTCCCGCTCCCGCTCGACCGCGAGGAGGTACGGGCGGACCATGGCCGTCGCTTCGCCGTCGAGGGATGTGTGCAGGCCGTAGGGCGAGCGGTGGGCGGGAAGCGCCGGGGCGGTCGTGCGGGGCGTCTCGGGTCGCCATGCGAGTGCCGGTGTGGTGGGGCCTGTGCTGGCCCGGCGGCAGCCGGTGCCGGGTGCCAGCAGGCCCAGGGCCCATCGTAGGAATGCGTGGATAATGCTCATCGTCATCAACCTCCATGTGGTCGGTGGCCACGCCCCCGGACGGCTCCACCCGTCGCGGGGGTCTTCACGTGATGTGACTGTACCGCTACTTAGTACGTCTTGGAACGTCCCATGACGTGATAGCCCGCCCTATCCTGACCTGAGTTGGCCTTTTACGCTCCTGGTCATGATTGAGATCGACCGGGACAGCATCACCCCGATGTATGTGCAGCTGGCATCCGCCTTGCGTGAGCGCATTCGACGCGGGGAGATCCCGGTTGGCCGCCGCATCCCTTCTCACTACGAACTGGAACAAGAGACAGGCGGGGCGGTCAGCCGTCGCACCATCAAGTCCGCCATAGAACTACTCGCTACCGAGGGAGTCGTTCAGGGTGTTCAGGGCAAGGGCGTGTTTGTCATCGCCGTACCCGGAGCTCCCTCGCCCACCGATGCGCCTGAGAACGGGGAGTCCGCCGACTGACCGCATTGAGATCTCGGGACCGCCGCTCCTCCCTTGATCGGTGATCATGCGAGGCCTCAGTCCAGGGACTCCATGGCTCTTACAATCCGCCGTCTCACATCTGGGCCATGAACCGCGATCGCGGACAGTTCGGCGAACGCCTTGAGGTAGGTGCGAATCTCGCCGGGTGCCGTGATGTTGACCTCAGCCGTCAGAGTCTCGACTGCCACCTGGGCGTTGTCGAAGGCGTAGAACGCTTCGAGCGGCCACACGGTGCGGCGGGCCGTGAAGGGAATGATCCCGAGGGACACGTTGGGCCTGGACATGACGTCCAGCAGGTAACGGAGCTGCTCGGCCATCGCCGGAGCATCGCAGACCTGGTAGTAGAGCACTGCCTCTTCGAGCAGGAGGGCGAACTGGTGGTTGCCCTTGTGGACGACGCGGGAGCGGTGCAGCCGCGCCTGGACGGCGTCTGCCACATCGTCGGGGGTGGCCTGGAAGGTTGTGATCGAACGCAGGAGTCCTGTCGCGTACGCGGCGGTCTGGAGCATGCCGGGGACCACGTTCGAGGCGTAGACGCGGAAATGCGTGGTCCGCTGGTAGAGCGGAAGGGTCTTCTCGTGGACGCGTCGCATGCCGTCGCGGTGGATCTGCCGCCACTGGACGTACATGGATTCGGCTGTGCGAGACGCAGCGATCAGATCCGCCGCCTGATCCTCGGCGTCGCACGCCCGGCACCATGCGCGTATGTCGGCATCGGACGGAGCGGTCTTGGCGCGGGCGATGCGGGACGCCTTCGACTTGTGCCAGCCGCACCGATGAGCCAGTTCATGCCCGGTCAGCCCTGCGTCCCTCCTGATCTCGTCCAGGCGGACGGCGATGGCCATACGTGCGGCCTGGGCGGTGGAAAGTGGCGATGTGGGCATGAACTGACGTACCGGGCCTATCAGATGGCGTACTTCTCGTGCGGGACGGCCCGCTCCCAGACGGCATCGAACGCTCTGGCGCACAGCCGGGCCACGGCCGGCTCGTCGGTCTGGTCGGTTTGTACCCAACGCCCGTCGCCGTCGAAGACGTTGAACTGGATGAGCCGCCCGTCGAACAGCCAGAAGTCGTTGCCCGGCAGCGCGAGATCCGACGCGAGCCGCCTCGGAAGCCAGCGGACCTCCTCACCTGCGGCGACATTAGTGAACGTGAACGAGTGCTCGTACCGGATGTACTCGCTCACCGGCTCCGAGACGATCCGTGCCCGGCGCACAGTAACGCCCTGCGAGGTCACCTCCTGAACCAGATCGAGCCAGGGGCGCCACCACGACTCGCGATCGGCCGGGTCGAGTCGGCGGCCCCGCTTCCACGCCGTGAACCCCTCATCCTCGTTGGGTGCGGTGTAGACGTCCCGCATCTCAAGGTGGACGGCGGTGTGTTCTACCGACCTGAGAAGGTCGGAGAAGCTACTCAGGCTTTGCGCCATCAAGTGCCTCCCTCAGCAGCGGGATCATGCGCTGCGGCAGCCGGATCACGCCCTCATGGTCAGGGAGCGGGCTGTCCTGAACGGTTCGGGCGACGGTGCCGGCGTCGGCCCTGGTGCCCTGGATGACGAGATCCTGAGTTTCCTCGTCCACCCATACGGCCGGGCAGCCGTGATCTCCGGATTCCGGGTCTTTCCCGACGAACCGTAGATGCATTGCCCCTCCTCATGTCGAGTCGGTTGCTTCCGGTTGCACGAGGGTCACGGCTGCCTGGCCAGGGCGTCAAGCGTGCGAGGGGCTGCGTGCAACCACGTGCAACTCCGTGGACCGGCCCATTCCCGGGTTCCTACTGTCGTAACCGGTGTCACGCAGAGCGTCGGGGAGCATCCATGGCACGGACGAAGACCACTCAGGAACGGCCGATCGACCTTCCGGTGGGAGCCAACGCATGGCTGCTGGACTGCGTGCCCGCTCCAGGCTGCGTGATCTGCTCCGCGAACTGGCGGCAGCTCGGTACGGCCAGGGACGCCGGGGACATCACGAAGGCCGCGCGGCACGCCACGGAGATCCGCGACCACGCGTCCGGGGTGCACAAGTGACGGATATGACGGATATGCAGACGATGATGCCGATGTTCTCCTCGACCGGCTGCACCGAGGAAGGCACGCTCCGCGAGCCACCAAATTGATCACAGAACGCGACGAGGAGAAGATCTACGGTGACGATGCCTGTGGTGCGACCGTGGGGGCTGTCGCGGATGAAGCCGTACCCGGAAGCAGCCGTCCTGAAATCGGCACCGATGGTGCTCGATCCGGACACGCAGACCGCCCAGCTGATCGGGACGGACGGTCTCCGGCTGCCGACCATGGACCGGCACAAGCGGAGCGAGACGAACACGGAGACGAAGCCGAGGACGAGCCTGGACGGCAACACGGACGAGGGTAGCGATCAGCAAGGAGACACCGATTGACCACGTCGCCGGTTCTCGTTGTCACACAGTTGGACGACCTGACTGCCGACCTCGTCATCGAGGAGCTGGGCAGGCGTCAGGTTCCGGTGGTCCGGCTCGACCCGGGTGACTTCCCAGACGCTGTCGCCGTGACAGCACATGTGGGCGACTCGGGACTCAGTGGAACACTGCGGACCGTAACGCGGGGCACGGCACTGGACGGCGTGCGCTCGGTGTACTGGCGTCGCCCCCGCCCGTACGGGGCGCCAGGCGGGCTGTCCGGTGCCGACGCTCGCTGGTGCGCGGAGCAGGCCCGGTACGGGCTCGGTGGCATCCTCGCCTCCCTCACGGGCGCGCACTACGTCAACCATCCGTGGTCGAACCGAGCTGCGGAGTACAAGCCTGCTCAACTCGCGGCAGCGGCAGCGTGCGGATTCACCGTCCCGCCGACGCTGCTCACGAATCACGTGGCCGAGGCTCGGAAGTTCGTACGCGAGCACGGTCCCGTGGTCTACAAGCCGCTCTACAACAGCGAGTACGCGGATGAAGACGGCCGGGGACTGACCGTGTGGGTCGAAGAGGTCGCCCCGGAGGACCTGGACGACGGTGTGGCCCGCACCATGCACCTTCTCCAGGAGCGCGTGACCAAGGTCGCGGACGTACGACTCACGGCGGTCGGCAACAGCCTGTTCGCCGTACGGATCGACGGATCACCAGGGCTTGACTGGCGCCGCCACTACGACGATGTCAGCTACACGCTCATCGAAACACCGCCGCACGTGGTGAAGGCAGCGCACAACTACCTTGAGCGGTTCAACCTGGCCTTCGGTGCCTTCGACTTCGGCCTCGACGGCACCGGCGCATGGCACTGGTACGAGTGCAACCCGAACGGCCAGTTCGCCTGGTTTCCGGACCCCATCACCAGCCCGATCGTCAATGCCATCGCAGACCAGCTCCAGCAACCGGATCGGGACCACCGATGACGACCAGCTCGGCCCTCCGCGGCAGCCTCGCCGATGAACTCGTCTCCCACGGCCAACTCGCCGACGCAGCCTTGCGCTCAGCGGTCGAAGAGGTGCCCCGTGAACTGTTCCTGGGCGATGTCGTCTACCGCCCTGACGGCACCCAGTGGGTGCCGGCCAACCGTGCGGGGATCGACGAAGACGAGTGGCTCCACATGGTCTATTCGGACACCACTTGGGTGACCCAGGTCGAAGGCGTCCACGCCGATCAGGCCTCCGGCCCCATCACTGGACGTCCCACGTCATCCAGCACTCTGCCGTCCCTGGTCGTCCGCATGCTTGAGATTGCCGACCTCCGCGACGGCGACAAGGTCCTCGAAATCGGCACAGGAACCGGGTACTCCACGGCGGTCCTGTGCCACCGGCTCGGGGACAAATCCGTGTACTCGATCGAGTGCGACGAGGAACTAGCCGCAACCGCCGCGCATCACCTTCGATCAGCCGGTTGCTCACCCAACCTCGTTGTTGCAGACGGCCTTCGCGGACACCAGGATGGCGCGGACTACGACACCGTGATCGCCACATGCGCCGTTCGCTCCATCCCGGCGTCGTGGCTGTGGCAGATCCGGGACCAGGGCAGCATCATCAGCACCATCAGCGGCTGGATGCTCGGCGCCGGACTGATCCGGCTCGATCTTGCTGACGACGGCATGGCTCAAGGCCGGTTCACCGGTGACCAGGTCTCCTATATGCTCGCCCGGCCTCATGAACGGCCACCCCGACCCACCTTCTACCAGCATCCTGGCAGCACCCGGCCCGTACAGATGGCCCCCGATGTCGTGGACGACTGGACTGGGCTGTTCGTCGCACAACTTGCCGCCCCCTCAGCCGAGTTGATCCGCACAGACAGCAGCATTGCGCTGGTCGATGTGGCAACCGGCTCGCAGGCTTGGATCGAGCCTGACGGCAGCGGATGGACGGTTCACCAGGACGGGCCCCTGCACCTGTGGGACCAAGTCGAGGCCTCGCTCCAAGTGTGGCAGGAGGCGGGCGCACCGGATCAAACTGCCTTCGGTATGTCCGTCACAGAGTGGGATCAGGTCGTGTGGCTGGGCAGCCCTGATGGCCCTCGGTGGCATCTGCCTACCTGACCGCTGCCTTGACCGAGCCGAGGACGCGCCCCCGGACGACTGCGGGCGGATGTAGCCGACCATGGCTGGACAAGGAGATTCATGGCAGAGAGCGACGTGCGGATTGTGGACTTCTTCTACGAAATCGGCCTCCTGAAGCGTTACAAGCGCACCGGTTGGGTCATTGCCGGGGTCCCCGACCCGGAGAGCATCGCCGATCACTCCCACCGAACCGCGGTCATCGCGTCGGCCATCGCGGCGCTGGAGGGTGCCGATCCGCAGCGTGCCGCATTCCTGGCTTTCTTCCACGACAGCCAGGAGACCCGCACCACTGACATTCCCCACCTCGGCAAGCGGTACCTGAAGGCAGCGTCCAACACCGAAGTCACCGGGGACCAGACGGCGGCGCTGCCAGGGCCACTGGCCGATGTCGTGGGCAGCGCCGTGGCTGGGTACGAGGCGCGGGATTCGGCGGAATCGGTATGTGCCCGGGACGCGGACAAGCTGGAATGTCTCCTGCAGGCCGTCGAATACCGTGAGCAGGGCAACCGGCACACGCAGGCGTGGATCGACACCTCCCTCGCCTCGTTGAAGACGGCTTCTGCCAAGTGGCTCGCCGAAGAGGCCTTGCGGCGCGGTCCGTTGGAGTGGATGCACCGCGCTCGCGAGGAGAAGCCGGAACTCTGATCGCCGCTGTGACGCGGCAGCCAGTGCTCTGTTCAACAACCGTCGTCCGGGACCAGCGGGACGAAGCGCAGGCGGGTGTGGTCGGCGGCGGTGGAGGCCGTGTCGTAGTCGACGTGGGTGACCTGGTACCAGACGTCGTCGCGCCTGCGGTTGCCGTTCACGTCGTCGAGGCGGACGCACCAGCGCTCGGGGCGGATCACGCGCCGGTAGGTGTCGGTGCCGTGCCGGACCGTGTGGCAGTCCTGGTAGTGATCGGTGGTGTACCAGGTGCGGGTGCGGCGCCTGCTGCCCGTGCCGGTGCGGGTGGAGTGGCGGACCCGGTGGGTCCTCGTCGTGCAGGACCGGACCAGGTGGGGCCGGGTGGCGCGGGTGGTCTGCCGGGTGACGTGGCGGACGGTGTCCCGCAGGCCCGTGACCGGCACCGGGGTCGGCGCGGCGCCGCTCCCGGCCGCCTGGGCGGTGCCCGTGTGGCCGCCGCACGCGGTGAGGGCGGCCAGCAGCAGTGCCGTACCGGCGATGGTTGTGCGCTTGATCAGCATGTTCTCTCTCCCCCGGTCGTCGGACGCGCAGCGTAGCCGATCACCGGGGGCCCGCTGCGGGGTCAGGATCCGCCCAGGCAGATCACGACCAGGCAGAGCTGGTTGGAGGACGAAGAGGACGAGGAGGAGCCCGAGGAGCCCGAGGAGTTCGAAGGGGTGCTCGGGGCCGTGCTCGTGGTGGGGGGCGGGGTCGGCGTCGAAGACGTTGAACTGCCCGTTCTCGTCGAGGAGTTGGTGGAGGTTCCGGTGTTCGGGGCCGATGTGCCCGTCGGGCGGGGCGTCGTGGGGACGCTGTCCGGGCGGGTCGCCGATCGCGCCGTGTGGGGCGCGGAGGTGTGGGACTGCTGCTGGGGTACGTAGCTGTACCCGGCCGGGGCCTGGGCCGTGGACCCGGTGGATGCGCCGGAGGTGGTGGGTGCCGCGTGGCGTGGGGCGGACGGGGGCGGTGTCGAGGACGCCGGCGGGGTGGGCGAGGCGGGTTGTTCCTCGCCGAGGCCCATGCTGCGGTTGTCCGGTGCGGTGGCCGCCTGGGCGCGGTCGCCGGAGCCGCGGTCCATCGAGGAGAAGGCCAGACCGCCCCCGACGAGTGCCACGGCGGTCGCCACCACGGCCCGGCGCTGGCTCTTCTTCCAGCGGGCCAGCTGCCGCCGCCGGGCCGCCCGTCCCTGCGGGGCGCGGGGCGCGTCCGTGACGTCGGCCGCGCCCGCCGTGGCCTCGGCGCCGTACTCGGCCGGGCCGGCGGCCGGCACGCCGTCGTACCAGGCGGTGTCGTCGAGCGCCGGTGCCGGTGCAGGCGCGGTGGAGGGTATGTGGGGGGAGGCGGTGCCGGAGGCGTACGCGCCGGAGTGCCCGTCGGTGCCGGGCGGGGCGATGTCCGGGGCGTAGGCGCCGCACCCGGGACAGACCAGGGCACCGTTGAGGTGCCGGCGGCACGAGGAGCAGTAGTCCATCTGCGGTCTTCCTGGGTTGACTGCGCCGTCGGTCACCGGGACCACGGCCTGGTCACGCTCGTACGGGGGATCGAGCGATCCCACACGCTAACGAGCCTTTCGAAACGCTGTGTGCAGCCCGTGTGCCACTCCTGCGCAGATTCTTCGCCGATGGCATGTGCTGCGGTCCGGCCCGCCGCCGGGCCTCGGCACCCGGGTGAAACCCGTCGGCCGACCCGGTCGGTGCGCCGTCCCGTACGGCGACCGTGGGCATAGTGGCGGGCGGCTCCGCACCGGATCGGCAGGAGGAAACGCATGCTCGGCACAGACTTCCGCACCGGGTCACCCGTCTGGCTCGACCTCGGCAGTCCCGACCTCGACCGGACCGCCGCCTTCTACGGCGCCGTCTTCGGCTGGCATTTCGCCTCCGCCGGCCCCGACACCGGCGGTTACGGCTTCTTCCAGCAGGACGGCGCGACGGTGGCCGCCGCCGGCCGGCTCACCGAGGAGAGCGCGGACCCCGCCTGGGTGACGTACTTCCGGACCGACGGCATCCGGGCCACCGTCGACGCCGTGACCTCGGCCGGCGGTGCGGTGCGGGTCGAGCCCATCACCATGGGCGAGGCCTCCATGGCCCAGCTCACGGACCCCCAGGGCGCCGAGTTCGCCGTGATCCAGTCCGGTACGGGGCTGCAGCGGGCGTCGCAGGACAACACGCTGGTGTGGGTGGAACTGCACGTCCCCGACCCGGAGGCGGCCCTCGCCTTCTACCACCGGCTCTTCGGCTGGCGGGCTGCGGAGATGTCGGCGCCGGGCATGACGTACCGCGTGCTCAGCGTCGCCGACGGGGACCAGCAGGAGGGCGCCTTCGGCGGCGTGGCCCCGCTTCAGGAGGGCCAGGAGGCGCGCTGGGTGCCGTACTTCGCGGTGTCCGACGCGGACGCGACCGTCGCGGCCGTGCGGGACAACGGCGGCACCGTCCTGATGCCGCCGTCGGACATCCCCGACGTCGGCCGCGTGGCCTGGCTGACGGATCCGGCGGGCGCGGTCTTCGCCGTCCTGAAGCCGAACCCACGGCAGGCGGCGGCGCGGTAACGGCAGGCTGGGGTCCTGGCATCCGCGGCAGGCGGCGGCCTCGTACGTCCGGCCCTGTACGCCCGGCCCTGTACGCCCGGCCCTGTACGTCCGGTCAGGCGGTCGTGCCCGGCGTCGCCGGCTCGACGCGGATCACGATCGACTTCGAGGCCGGGGTGTTGCTCGTGATGGCCGTGGCGTCCAGGGCGACCAGGACGTTGGTCTCGGGGTAGTAGGCGGCGGCGCAGCCGCGCGGGGTCGGGTAGCGGACGGCGCGGAAGCCCGGGGCGCGGCGCTCGCCGTCCGGGTTGACGCTGATCAGGTCGACCAAGTCGCCGTCGTTGAGGTGCAGTTGGGCCAAGTCGTCGGGGTTGAGGAAGACGACGCGGCGGGTGCCGGAGACGCCGCGGTAGCGGTCGTCCAGGCCGTAGACGGTGGTGTTGAACTGGTCGTGCGAGCGCACCGTCGTCAGCAGCAGATGGCCGGGCGGGACGTCGGCCGCCGTCGGCGGGTTGACGGTGAAGCGGGCCCTGCCGGTGGCGGTGGGAAAGGTGCGGGAGTCGCGGGGCGCGCGGGGCAGCATGAAGCCGCCGGGCTGCCGGACGCGCTGCTCGAAGGCGTGGAAGCCGGGTACGACGTGTTCGATGTGCCGGCGGATGACGGCGTAGTCGTCGCGCATGGCCCGCCAGCCCAGGCCGTCGCCGAAGAGCGCGAGGCCGAGGCCGGCGACGATCGCGACCTCGCTGCGCAGGTGCGGGGAGCCGGGCGGGAGCCGACCGCGCGAGGCGTGCACCATCGCCATGGTGTCCTCGACGGTGACGAACTGTTCGCCGGACGCCTGCCGGTCGCGCTCGGTGCGGCCGAGGCAGGGCAGGAGCAGGGCCTCGGTGCCATGGCAGAGGTGGGACCGGTTCAGCTTGGTCGCGATGTGCACGGTGAGGGCGCAGTTGGCCAGCGCGGCCTCGGTGACCCGTGTGTCGGGAGTGGCCGAGGCGAAGTTGCCGCCGAGGCCGGTGAAGACGTCGA
Source organism: Streptomyces sp. MUSC 14 (assembly GCF_001866675.1). Taxonomy (NCBI): domain Bacteria; kingdom Bacillati; phylum Actinomycetota; class Actinomycetes; order Kitasatosporales; family Streptomycetaceae; genus Streptomyces; species Streptomyces sp. MUSC 14. The sequence goes on along the minus strand of NZ_MLYN01000046.1, from coordinate 120,906 downwards.
CCTCGCCGTCGCGCATGGCTCTGATCGCGTCGACGGTGTCCAGGCCGTGGGCCCGGGGCGGGTCGAAGTCGAACTCGTCGCCGAGCCGGTCGAGGAACGCGTCCGGCATCCGTTCCCAGATGCCCATGGTGCGGTCGCCCTGGACGTTGCTGTGCCCGCGGACGGGGGCGGGTCCGGCGCCGGGGCGGCCGATGTTGCCGCGCAGCAGCAGGAAGTCGACGATCTCGCGGATGGTCGCCACCGCGTTGCGGTGCTGGGTCAGGCCCATCGCCCAGCAGACGATCACCCGGTCCGCGTCGAGGACGTCGGCCGCGCAGGCCTCGATGCGGGTGCGGGACAGCCCGCTGAGCGCCTCGATCCGGGACCAGTCCAGGGCCCGCCAGGCGGCGACGGCGGCCTCGAAGCCCTCGCAGTACCGGTCGATGAAGTCGTGGTCGAGGACGGTGCCGGGGCGGGCGTCCTCGCGGTCGGTCAGGGCGCGGTTCAGGCCCGCGAACAGGGCGAGGTCGCCGTTGACGCGCACCGGCAGCCAGCGGTCGGCGAGCCGGGTGCCGGGGCCGAGCAGTCCGCGCGCGGTCTGCGGGTTGCGGAAGCGGCCGAGGCCGGCCTCGGGCAGCGGGTTGGCGGCGATGATGCGGGCGCCGCGCCGCTTGGCCGCCTCCAGCGCGGTGAGCATACGGGGGTGGCAGGTGCCCGGGTTCTGGCCGACGACGATGATCAGGTCGGCGTGTTCGGCGATGTCGTCGTACGCGATCAGGCCCTTGCCGGCGCCGAGCGTCTCCGTCAGGGCCGCGCCGCTGGACTCGTGGCACATGTTGGAGCAGTCCGGCAGGTTGTTGGTGCCGAGGCGGCGCGCCAGCAGCTGGTAGAGGAAGGCCGCCTCGTTGCTCGTACGGCCGCTGGTGTAGAAGACGGCCCGGTTCGGATCGGGCAGCTCGCGGAGCCGGGCGGCGGTGAGCGCGAGGGCGTCGTCCCAGGTGATGGGGGCGAGGTGCAGCGGCTGGGCGAGCCGGCCCTGCGACTCCAGCCAGTGGCCGTCCCGCTCGCGCAGTTCGGCGACGGTGTGCGCGGCGAAGAAGGCGGCGTCGGCCCGCTTGCGCGTCGCCTCCCAGGCGACGGCCTTGACGCCGTTCTCGCAGAACTCCGCCGTTTTGCGGTGCTCGGGGGCGGGTTCGCCCCAGGCACAGCTCGGGCAGTCGAAGCCGTCGGTCTGGTTCACCGACAGCAGCGTCAGCAGGCCGCGCCTCGGCCCCATCTCCGTGAGCGCGTAGCGCGCGGACTCGGTGATGCTGGGGAGGCCGACGCTGGATCTCCCGGGACCCTCGGCGTGGGTACCACCGGGGTCGGCCGGTCGCCGGGGCTGCTCCGCCATGACAGCCTTCTTCCTTCCCCCTCCTTCTGAAGTGTGACACGCCTCACGTGTCGATCATGGTCGTCACGTATTGTCGTCCGGCGTTCGACATTCCGTTGACTGCGGGTGAACGGCCGTGCGACGGTGAGGAGCATGGACCGCAGCCTGACACCGGATCATCTCGATTCCTTCGACAAGGAGTTCGCCGCCCGGACGGTGAACCGGCTGATGCAGAACGCCGTCACCCAGACGTCGGTGGACGACGTCGCCCTGGACCGGCGGATCCTGACCGGCATCGACCACTCCGTCTCCCACCACCTGGACGACTGGAAAGTCACCAACCAGAAGCAGAGCGGCCGGTGTTGGATGTTCGCCGGGCTCAATCTGCTGCGGGTCGGGGCCGCGCGGAAGCTGGGCGTGAAGGACTTCGAGTTCTCCCAGAACCACCTGCTCTGGTGGGACAAGTTCGAGCGGGCGAACCACTTCCTGGAAGCGGTCATCGAGACCTCGGACCGGGAGGTCGACGACCGTACGGTCGCGCATCTGCTGGAGGACCCGATCAGCGACGGCGGACAGTGGAACATGTTCGTGGCGCTGATCGCCAAGCACGGTCTGGTGCCGAAGTCGGCCATGCCGGAGACCCACAGCTCCTCCGCGACCCGGGCGATGAACCGGGCCCTGAAGACCCTGCTCCGCCAGGGCGCCCGTGATCTGCGCGGGCTGGCCGGCGAGGGGGCCGAGGCGCAGCGGGAGCGCAAGCGGGAGGTGCTGGCCGCCGTCCACCGCGTGCTCGGCATCCACCTCGGCACGCCGCCGCAGCGGTTCCTGTGGCAGTGGGAGGACAAGGACAAGGAGTTCCACCGCGACGGCTGGCTCACCCCGGCCGAGTTCGCCGCCTCCTACGTGGAGCTTCCGCTGGAGGAGTACGTCTGCCTGGTGCACGACCCGCGTCCGTCGAGCCCGGTCGGCCGCACCTTCACCGTCGAGCACCTGGGCAATGTCGTGGACGGCCCGCCGGTGGTCTATCTCAACGTCGGGATGGAGCTGCTGAAGCGGCTGGCCATGGAGTCGATCACGGGCGGCGAGCCGGTGTGGTTCGGCTGCGACGTGACCAAGATGATGCGCTCGGACGCGGGTGTCTGGGACGCCGCACTCTTCGACTACGCGGCGGTCTACGACACCCCCTTCACCATGGACAAGGCCGACCGGCTGCTGCACCACGACACCCAGATGACCCACGCGATGCTGTTCACCGGCGTCGACGTGGTGGACGGCGGCCCGCGCCGCTGGCGGGTGGAGAACAGCTGGGGCGAGGAGAAGGCCGACCGGGGCTTTTGGACCATGAACGACTCGTGGTTCGACGAGCACGTCTTCGAGATCGCGGCCCGTCGCTCCGCCCTGCCCCCGCAGCTGGCCGCCGCCCTGGACGAACCTCCGATCGTGCTCCCCGCGTGGGACCCGATGGGCGCCCTGGCCGACTGACGCCGCGCGGGCTGACGGGGCTTTCGCGGACAGGAGGCGCCTTTCGGCCACGGGGGTCTTCCGCCGGCCGGAGAAGTCTTCGGGGACCGGGGCCGCCGTTCGCCGACGGGCCCGCTCTTCCCGGACCGGGGTCGCTCGCCCTCCGCGGCCGAGGGCGCCGGAGGGGTGCGCGGCGTGGGCGGGAGGCCCCCAGGGCCTGGAGACCGTGGTCCCGGGAGGCCGTGGCTCCGGACGTCAGGGGGCGAAGCCCTCGGTGATGCGGGTCAGGACGGTCCCCGCGCCGTCCTCCGTCGACATCAGGCGGGCGATGGCCGCCGCGCGGCGGCGCAGCGGCTCGGCGGCGGCTGCCGTGATCGCGGCGGCCAGGGTCTCGGCGGTGAGGTCGGGGAACGGCAGCGGCCGGGGGGCGACGCCCAGCCGGTGCAGGCGGGCCGCCCAGAACGGCTGGTCCGCCATGAACGGGACCGGGACGGCGGGGACCCCGGCCCGCAGTCCGGCTCCGGTGGTGCCCGCCCCGGCGTGGTGGACGACGGCGGCCGTGCGGGGGAACAGCCAGTCGTGGGGAAGGTCGCCGACGGCCAGGACGTCGTCGCCCGCTCCGCTCGGCCCGGCCCACCCCGCCTGCACCACCGCGCGCACCCCGGCCCGCCGCGCCGCGGCGGCCACCAGGGCGCCGAGCCGCTCGCCCTCCGCGGGCGTCATGCTGCCGAAGCCGACGAACACCGGGGCCGGGCCGGCCTGGAGGAAGTCGACCAGTTCGGCGGGCGGCCGCCAGTCCCGGGGCCGGGCGGGCCACCAGTAGCCGGCGACGCCGACTCCGGACGGCCAGTCCGCGGGGCGCGGCACCACCAGCGGACTGAAGCCGTGCAGGACCGGCCCGCGGTGGGTGAGCGGCGCCGACGGGCCGGCCCGTGCCGACGGCCGTCCGGCGGGCAGGCCGAGGCGGTCGCGCAGCCGGGTCGCGGCGTCCGCGAAGAGCAGGTCCCCGCGCCGCAGCACCGCCCAGCCGGCGGCGAGGTTGGCCTCCGGCCCCAGGTCGGCGTCGGCCGGCGCGGCGCCGGGCAGCGCGAACTCCCTGGTGGCGAAGGCCGGGGCGAGATAGGTGCCGAGCACCGGGACGCCGAACGCCTCTCCCGCCGCCCGGCTGAACGCCGCCGGGCCGAAGGCGGTCAGCAGCAGATCGGCACCGCCCGCCACGGCGTCCACCACGCCCGAGGCCAGGTCGTCCAGGAACGTCGTCATCACCGCGCGGGCCTCGGCCGGGGAGACCGTCCGGCCCCGGGAGCGGATCAGCTCCTGCGGATCCCCCGGCAGCGCCCGGCAGGCGAGACCGCACGCCTCGACCAGGGCCGCGAAGGGAGCGTGGGCGGCTACGGCGACCTCGTGTCCGGCTGCGAGCAGCCGTTGTCCGAGCCCTGTGAACGGTGCGACGTCTCCCCGTGAACCGGCGGTGACGACGAGAACCCGCATACCTCGATTCTGCCCGCCGAGGGTGCGGGTGTAAGCCGCTCGCGGGTTTGTGCTTCAGGTTCTCAGGCGTGCTCGGCGCCGAGGGGGGCCAGCGCTGCGGACACCGTCCGGTGCAGGTCGGCGGGGGCGGCGCCGGCGCGGGAGCGCAGGTTGACCCCGTAGGCGAGCACGGCCAGCAGCTCGGCGGCGGTGTCGAGGTCGGTCTCCGGGGACAGCTGTCCCCGGGTCCGGGCGGTGCGCAGGGCGGTGCGCAGGGCGCCCCGCAGCCGGTGATGGTGTTCGTCGAGGACGCGGCGGACCTCGGCGTCGCCGTTCTCGGCGCCGGCGTGCGCGTTGACGACCATGCAGCCCCACCGGGCGTACGGCCCCGAGCAGCGCACCTCGATCAGTCCGGCGTAGAACGCGGCGACGGCCGGCAGCCCTCGCCCGTCCTCGGCGAGGTCCCGGAACGCCGGTGCGGAGTGGGTCTCGACGTAGCGCCGCAGCGCGGCGAGGTAGAGGTCCTGCTTGCCGCCGAAGGTCGCGTACAGGCTGGAGCGGTTGAGGCCGGTCGCGGTCACGACGTCCTGGATCCCGGTGGCGGCGACGCCCTGGCGCCAGAACAGCCGTACCACCGTGTCCAGGGCCGTGTCCGGGTCGAAGTGCTTGATGTCCGGCATGGTTCCCTCATCATCCTGAAACGAGGGTTCCAAGATACGCCCGTCGCCCGCTAGGCTGAAGCGAACTTGGAACGTCCGTTCCGAGATCTTCCGTGATCTTCCGGGACGGGCACCGGACGAAAGGCGACCACCATGACTCTCGACGCCGAACTGCGCGCCCTGCGTGCCTCCTTCGAGTCCCGCTCAGCGCATGACTTCCCGGCCGAGCACCGGGAGGTCATGGAGCGCGCGGCCCGGGACCTCGCCGCGTCCGGGCAGGCCGCCCGCGCACTGTCCACGGGCGCCGACGCACCCCGCTTCACCCTGCCCTCCGCGACCGGCCAGACCGTCGTCCTGGACGAGCTGCTGGCCGCCGGGCCGGTCGTGCTGACCTTCTACCGCGGCGCCTGGTGCCCGTACTGCAACCTCGCCCTGCGCGCCCTCCAGCGGCACCACGACGCCGTCACCGCGCGCGGCGCCCGCCTCGTGGCCGTCTCCCCGCAGATCCCCGACGAGTCCCTCACCCTGGCCGAGAAGCACGAGCTGGCCTTCGACGTGCTCAGCGATATCGGCTCGGACACCGCCGCGCGCTACGGCCTCGCCTTCGACCTGACCGACGAACTGGCCGCCGTCTACGACACGTTCGGCTTCGACCTCCAGCGGGTCAACGGCGGCCACGCCCGCACCCTGCCGCTGCCCGCCACGTACGTCATCGACCGCGACGGCGTCATCCGCTGGGCCTTCGTGGACACCGACTACACCCGGCGGGCCGAGCCCGCCGACATCCTCGCCGCTCTCGACTCCCTCGCCGTCGGCGGCGCCGGGCCTCAACTATCGTGATGTCCTGACGTCTTGACGCTCTGCCGCGTTCCGCGTTTGCTTCCGCCACCTGGGTTCCCAGATGCTCCCTGATTCCGGAAGGCACCTGCAGTGAACGCTCCGACCCCCCACACAACTCCCCTGCGCTGTCTCGCCGTTGCCGTGACCGCCGCGGCCTCGGCCCTCACGCTCACCGCGTGCGGCGTCCTCGGCGGCGGCGGAAACGACAGCTCCGCGTCCTCGGCGAAGGGCGACGACATCACGGTGGGGCTGCTCCTGCCCGACACGACGACGGCGCGCTTCGAGAAGTTCGACCACCCCATCATCGCGAAGGAGGTCGCCACCCTCACGAACGGCAAGGGCAAGGTCGTCTACGCCAACGCCGAGGCGAGCGCGGCCACGCAGAGCCGGCAGTTCCAGGACATGGTGGCCCGCAAGGTCGACGTCATCCTGGTGGACGCGCTGGACGCCAAGGCCGTCGCGCCCGATGTGCAGAAGGCCAAGGACGCCGGGATACCGGTCATCGCGTACGACCGCCTCGCCCAGGGGCCGGTCGACGCGTACGTCTCCCACGACAACGAACTCGTCGGCCAGGTCCAGGCCCGCGCCCTCGTCAAGGCGCTCGGACCGAAGGCGGCGAGCAGCAAGGTCGTCATGATGAACGGCGATCCCGCCGACCCGAACACGGCCCTGCTCAAGAAGGGCGCGCTCGGTGAACTCCAGGGCCAGGTCGACATCGTCCGGCAGTTCGACACCGACAAGTGGTCGCCCGCGGTGGCCGGGGCGAACATGAAGAAGACGATCCAGTCGATGGGGCTGGGCAACATCGCCGCCGTCTACTCGGCGAACGACGGCATGGCGGGCGCGGTCATCGACGCGTTGAAGGAGGCGGGCGCGACCCAGGTCCCGCCGGTGACCGGGCAGGACGCGAACCTGGACGCGGTGCAGCGGGTGGTCTCGGGCGCGCAGTACATGACCGTGTACAAGTCGTTCCTGGACGAGGCCACCGACGCCGCGCAGCTGGCGGTGGACAAGGTGAAGGGCAAGGACATCCAGTTCGACGCGCTGACCCGGGACACGGTCGACAGCCCGACGACGAAGAGCATCCCGGCGCGGCTCGTGCCGGTGGTCGCCCTCACGCGGGACAACATCAAGCAGACCGTGATCGCGGACGGCGTCTACACGGTCAAGGACATCTGCACCCCGGCGTACGCGGCGGACTGCGCCGCGATCGGGCTGAATTGACCTGCTCTCCCTGAAACAGGGAGTTGTCGCCTGCTCGCTCGATGCTGTGCCGCTCAGTCGGCATGGACATCGGGCGGGCTTCCGTGGCTTCCTGCTTCGTCGCGCTGTGCCAGAACGGGATCTGGTCTTAACGGCGCTCCACAGGCTGACGCCGCCGGTCCGGCGGCCGTTCTCACGTTCTTCGCGGCATTGTGGTCCCGGTCGTGGACGGTGCCGCAGGCCGTGCGGGTCCATTCCCGCACATGGGGAGGTTCGGGACCATCGCGGTGTCCACAGGTGGAGCAGACCTGGCTGGTGGGCTCGAACCTGCCGACTTTCACGAAGGATCGTCCGTACCGTTTCGCTTTGTATTCCAGCATGCCCACGAACTGGGACCAGCCCGCATCGTGGACGCTCTTGGCCAGTCGGGTGCGTGCCAGGCCCTTGACGCGGCGGCCCGGTACTTCGCTCGAGGTGAACCGGATCGACTGCCGTCTCGGCAGCGTGCAGGGACTGTTGCAGCACCACCGCAGAGACCTCACCGAGCCAGCGCCGCTCGACCGTCTGTTCGGCCTGGGTGATCAGACTGCGGGACAGCTCGGCCATCTTCGGGAACGGCCTGCCCGCAGCCCGCGCGTCCTCACGGGTGCGCACCGCGTCGTTGAACACAACGCGAGCGCACCCGAACGCCCTGGCCGACGCGACACGTTGGACCGGCGTCGGGTACAGGCGGAATCCGTACCGAAGCCGCATGGAGTTCACCGTACGGACTTGGGTTGCGGCAGGTATGCGGAAGATCACGGTCGATCGAAATTGCGTTCTATGTGCGTGTCTGTGCGGTTCCTGTGGCCAGATTCCGGCACAAGGTGCCGGGAGATTCCTCTGATCTCATGCGGCATCATCGGTGGCGCACCCCTTGCCCTCCCCAGGCAGTGCATCAAGTAGCAGAACCGGCTGACCTGGTGCATCGTCCTGATGGTCCATGTGCTGCGAACCTCGGTGGCGCGGCCGGCCGGGCGAGCCCGCGCTCACGCGGGGCGCAGGTTCGTTCGCCGAGTGGAGTTGGGCGCCGTGAAGTGAGCCGGGCGCACGGGAAGGGCCCGGCATGTGTGCCGGGCCCTTCCCGCCGATGCTCAGCTCTCGGGTGTCACTTGGTGAAGGCCGAGACGCCGTTCGGGGTGCCGAGGCCGGTCGGGCCGTCGTAGCCCGTGCCCGCCTTGCAGAGGTAGTTCGAGCAGGACCCGTTGGCGCCGCTCGTGACGTCGTTCAGCTTGTCCGGGTGGGCGTAGGGGTAGGACGCCGGGGTGTCACCGGAGCCCGGGGTGCCCGCGAGGGCGTAGACGCCGGCGATGAACGGCGAGGAGGCGCTGGTGCCGCCGTACACGTTCCAGCCGCTCGCCTGGTAGGTGTCGTAGACGGCGAGGCCGGTGGCCGGGTCGGCGACCGCCGCGACGTCGGCGACGCTGCGCTTGGCGCAGCCGGAGTCCTTCTGCCAGGACGGCTTGGCCTCGTACTGCGAGCAGCCCGAGCCCGCCCCGTCACCGCCGGCGGAGGTGCCCCACACCGACTCGGACCAGCCGCGGGTGCTGCTGTCCTTCTTGAGCGAGGTGCCGCCGACGGCGGTCACGTACGGGGAGGCGGCCGGGTACTCGACGCCGTAGCCGCTGTCGCCGGAGCTGACGGTGATGGCGACGCCGGGGTGCTTGAAGTACTGGTCGTCGGCCTTGGTGTCGCTGGCGTCCTCGCCGCCGCCGTAGCTGTTGGAGACGTACTTGGCGCCCTGCTTGACCGCCTGGTTCACGGCCGCGCCGAGGTCGTCCATGTTGGCGGACTTGGCCTCGACGAGCATGATGTGGCACTGCGGGCAGGCGGCGCTGACCATGTCGACGTCGAGGGAGATCTCGCCCGCCCAGCCGGCGTCCGCCGTCGGGTAGTTGGAGCCGCCGTCCTGGTCGATCTTCTTGAAGCAGCCGTTGCTCGTGCTGCACTCCGGCAGGCCGTACTGGGAGCGGTAGGCCGCCAGGTCCTTCTCGGCGTTCGGGTCGTCGTTGGCGTCGACGATCGCGACGGTCGCGTCCTTGCCGCCGTCCTTGGGCAGGTTGTAGGCGGCCTGGAGGTCGGCCGGTCCGAAGCCCTGGGGGGTGTCGTGGCGACCGAGCGACTTCTGCGTCTTCAGGTCGGTGCGGACCTCTGCCTGACAGGCCATGTAGCCGGGCTTGCTCGGCTGCGAGCAGAGCCGGTGGGTGTGCACCGTGGTGGCGGCGGAGGCCGCGGCGGAGGTGGCGGACGAGGTGGTCGTGGTCGCGAAGGCCGCCGACTGCGAGGCGATGAAACCGCCGGTGATCAGGGCTGCTGCGCCCAGCAGGGCGGGTATGCCGCGGCGTATCGGGTTCCTTCTGCGATGCGAATGCAATGAACTGCCCTCCGTGGGGGGATGGATGGGCTCCCGCGACGGCGGGCGGAGGCGCTGCCGGGCACCCGCCTCAGCGAGGTGGCGAGTGCATGACAAGCGCTTTCCGTTGGGGGTGTGCCGTGGGGGGAGCCCGCTTCCGGGCATGCTGTCGGTCGTGCCACCCCGGTCAGTGGTGGCTGTTGACGAGGCTATGGAACATTTGCCGAAGAGAACAGGGGCGGTTGGTAAAACCTTGCCCTCAAGTCCCCGGCCGCGGCGGGTACCTTGTGCAGCCATGGAGCTGGAAGATGCAACGGTCAACGACCTGATGTCGCTGGGCCTGGCCCGGTACGAGGCACGGGTCTACCTGGCGCTCATCAGGCGTGGTTCCTACACGGCCGCCGAGGCGGCCCGGGAGGCCGACGTGCCGCGCCAGCGCGTGTACGACGTGCTGGACGCCCTCGTACGACGCCAGTTGGTGACCGCCCGTCCCGGGCGCGTGGCCACGTACTCAGCCGTCACGCCCGAACTGGCCGTCGCCCGGCTGATGGCCGTGCAGCGCGAGTCCGTCGACCGGCTGGAACGGGTCTCGCAGGGGCTGGCCGGGGTCCTGCAGCCGCTGTGGACCCAGGGCCGCGAGCTCACCGACCCGCTGGACTACATCGAGATCCTGCGCGATCCGAAGGCGATCGCCGAACGCTTCGCCGACATCCAGCGGCAGGCCCGGCACGAGCTGCTCACCTTCTGCAAACCGCCGTTCGTCGCCCCCGCCGAGAACGCGGAGGGCATCGCGGTGGTGCGCCGGCTCCACCGGGCGGGCGGCACCGTGCGCGCCCTCTACCTCGACGAGGCCCGGGACGACCCCGAGACCATGGAGCACGTGCGGCGCTTCGCCGCCGCCGGGGAAGAGGCCCGCTTCGCCCCCGACCTGCCGCTGAAGCTCGTCATCGCCGACGCCTCCCTCGTCCTGTGCGACATGCCCGACCCGGTGGCCGCCGGATCCACCACCACCCTGTTCATCGAGCACCCAGCCCTCGCGACCTGCCTGCGCCTGGCCTTCCACACGGTGTGGGAGGACGGCGCGCCCGGCGACACCCCCGCTTGACCGGGCGGGGTGTGCGGGCCCTGTGAGCGCGGGGTGCGTACGGCGGTGGTGTGCGTGGCGGTGCCGCGTCCGGTTCACAGTCCGAAGAGCCGTGCCGCGTTGTCGTGGCACACCGCCCGCAGCCACTGCCGTCCCAGGTCCAGGCGTTCCAGGGCGTGGAGCTGGTGGACGTAGGGGTAGGGGAGGTTCGGGAAGTCGGAGCCGAGCAGGACGCGGTCGCCGAGTGCGGCGAGCCGGGGCAGCGCGCGGCGGGGAAACGGCATGAATCCCTCGGTGAAGTCGGTGAACGCCATCGTCGTGTCCAGCCGCACCTGGTGGTACCGCTCGGCGAGGCCGAGGAACTCCTCGTACTCGGGCATCCCCAGATGCGCGACGACCAGCCGCAGCCCCGGGTGCCGCGCCAGTACCCGGGCGATCGGCCCGGGACCGGTGTGCTTGCCGGGCGCGGGTCCGGAGCCGCAGTGGACGACCACCGGGATCCGCGCCTCGGCCAGCAGCCCCCAGGCCGGCCGGAGCAGCTCGTCGGCGGGGTCGTAACCACCCACCTGCACATGCGCCTTGAACACGCGCGCCCCCGCCTCGACGGCCTCGCGGACGTACGTCTCGACACCCGGCTCGGGGTAGAGGGTCGCGGTGTGCAGACAGCCGGGGGTGCGGCGGGCGAAGTCGGCGGCCCAGCCGTTCAGCCACCGGGCCATGCCGGGCTTGTGCGGGTAGAGCATCGCGGTGAAGGCACGGAGGCCGAACTCCCGCAGCAGAGCGGCGCGTTCCAGCTCCTGCGTCCGGTAGGTGATGGGCCACTCCAGCCCGCCGATCAGCGGTCCGTTCGTGTCGAAGTACTCCCAGACCTTGTGCAGGACACGCTCGGGCATGAAGTGCGTGTGCACGTCGACCAGCCCGGGAAGACCGAGCCCGGCCCAGAAACGGCGGACTTCGGCGGATTCGGCGGCTTGCGAGGCTTGGGAGGCTTCAACGGCCCCGGCGGGGGTGGTGGGTGCGTCGCGGTGATCGTCCATACCGCTCACGATCGGCCGCGGCGGCCGGGCGGGTCCACCTTTTTCGGCCGGCCGCCGGCTTACGGGCCTCTACCAGGCGCCGACCGTGTGGAGGAGGAGGTGGAGGTCGTGGGTGGCCTCGGCGGTGGCGAGGGCCGTGGCGGCCAGGACGGACGCGGTGGCCGCGGTGAGGGCCGGGTGGCGTCGTAGCGGCGGGGCCAGGAGGGCGGCGACGCGGCGGGGGACCGGGCCCGCGGAGGAGAGCGGGCCGCGGCGGCCGAGGATGCCGAGGGCCGAACCGGCGGCGCGGGCCGGAGCCGGGGTGCGCCGGGCGGCGAGGGCCGCCTTGCCGACCGTACGGGCGACCCGCCTGCGGTCGCCGGCCTGGGCGGCCGCGCTCTCGTCGGCCCAGCGCTCGATCGTGTAGCTGACGGCCGTCGCGAACGGGCGCAGGAACGGGTTGGCGGCGGCGCCGAACTGGGCGAGGGTGACGAACGCGTAGTGGTGGGCGGCCAGATGGGCGCGTTCGTGGGCGAGCAGGATGTCGTGTTCGGTCTCGTTCAGGGTGCGCAGCATGCCCGTGGAGACGACGACCCGGCCGGGCAGTCCGGGCAGGGCGAAGGCGTCGGGGGCGTCGTCGGGCAGGACGACCAGGCCGTCGCGCGCGGGCATGCAGGCGGCGTCCCACGCGGCGGAGGCCAGCGACCGGGTCCGTCGCCACAGCATCCGGACGGCCATGAGCACGGAGCCGCCCAGCAGCAGGCCGGCGAGCAGCGCGACGGACAGCGCGGCGGGGTCGTCGTGCTGCGCGGTCGCGGCCGACCAGTGGCCCAGGGCCGCGAGGCGCGGGACGCGGATCAGACCGGTCACGGCCAGCAGGCCCAGGGATATCGTGCTCGCGGTGCCGAGGACGAGGGCCGAGGCCGTGAGCAGCCAGGTGGCGAGGCGGGGCTCGCAGCGCTCGGCCAGCGGGCGCGCGCCGAGCGGGGCGACGAGCGAGAGCAGCAGCGGCACATAGACGGCGATGTGCATTCCGGGCGGCCTCTTCCGGTTCCTGCCGGTCCTACCGGACGGGGTGCCGGTCGGGGTGCCGGACGCCGAGGACGGCCTCGCGCACCGCGCCGGCCCGCCGGGGGCCACGTCCGCGTGCAGGGGCACTCATGGATCCACCGTCCTCCCGTTCGGCTTCTACTTCCACTTCCACTTCCACGGCCGCGTCCGTGCCGCCGTCGTCCGAGTGTGCCATGTGCCCCGCCGGCTGTGAGGACGACGCGGAACGCGTCTGTGCGGCAGATGCGGCCGGACGGGCCCTGGACGACGGCTGCCCGACGCCCCGGTCCGGCAGCCCTCTCGGCATGGGCGCCGTCGAACTCGGCCGCGAACTCGGCGACGCGGGCGGGCCGTTGCTCGTCGCGACGGCGGCTACGCCGCCCTGCCCTCGGCCCTGCGCTCGCCGCGGAACGGGTCGCGGTGCTCAGGCGCCCTGCTGGTCGAGGGCGTCGTCCAGGGTGGTGGCGGCCATGATCAGCGACAGATGGGTGAACGCCTGCGGGAAGTTGCCCAACTGCTCGCCGCTGGGGCCGATCTCCTCGGCGAACAGGCCGACGTGGTTGGCGTAGGTCTGCATCTTCTCGAAGGCGTAGCGCGCGGGACGGATCCGCCCGGCGCGGGCGAGGGCGTCCACGTAGAGGAAGGTGCAGAGGCTGAAGGTGCCTTCGGAGCCCCGCAGACCGTCCGGCGAGGCCGCGGGGTCGTAGCGGTAGACGAGGCTGTCCGACACCAGCGTGCGCTCCATCGCGTCCAGGGTCGACAGCCAGCTCAGCGTCCTGGGTGCCAGGAACCCGACGCGCGGGATCAGCAGCAGTGAGGCGTCGAGGACGTCGCTGCCGTAGTGCTGGACAAGGGCCTGCTCCCGCGCGTTCCAGCCACGCTCCATCACCTGTTCGAGGATCGCGTCGCGGGCCGCGGTCCACCGGGGGGCGTCCGCCGGGCGGCTGTGCTCCCGCGCCATACGCAGCCCCCGGTCGAGGGCCACCCACGCCATCACCCGGCTGAAGGTGAAGTCCCGGCGCCCGCCGCGGGTCTCCCAGATGCCCTCGTCGGGGCGGTCCCAGGAGTCGGCGAGCCAGTCCAGCGTGCGCGCGACGTTCTTCCAGCCGTGGTAGCTGCCTCCCATCGTGACCTCGCGCCCCTCCGACAGGGCGTAGAGCGCCTCGCCGTAGATGTCCAGCTGCAACTGGTCGGCCGCCGCGTTCCCCAGCCGTACCGGATACGAGCCCCGATAGCCCTCGAAGTGCGAGAGCACCTCCTCCGGCACCTCGGGGTCCCCGTCGACGCGGTACATGATCTGCAGCGGCTCGCCGTCGGCGCCCTCCCGGGCCTGGAGGCGGTCCCCCAGCCAGCGTGTGAACCGCGCCGCCTCCTCGGCGAACCCCAGGTCGAGCAGGGCGCGCACGGACAGGGAGCCGTCGCGGACCCAGGTGTAGCGGTAGTCCCAGTTGCGTTCACCCCCGATCTGCTCGGGCAGCCCCATGGTCGCGGCGGCGACGGGCGCACCGGTGGGCGCGTAGGTGAGCAGCTTGAGCGTGATGGCCGAGCGGTGCACCACCCCGGGCCACCGGCCGCGGTACCGCGAGGAGCGCACCCAGTCCTGCCAGAAGTCCACCACCTCCCAGAACCGCTCCATCGCCCGGTCCGCGGTGACCGGCGGCGGGGGATCGTCATCGGGCCCGCCGACGGTGAACACCGCCGCGGCCACCTCGTCCGTCCGCAGCGTCACCTCACCCCGCACGTCCGTGCCGTCCCGGCGCAGCGGGAAGGTGCTCTGCAGCCAGGCGCCGGTGTGCGGTGCCCGGAACGTGGCGGTGCCGTCCCGCAGGTCGAGACGGTGGGCGGCCCTGCCGTAGTCGAAGCGCGGACGGCACTCCAAGGTGAAGCGGACGGTGCCGCGGACCGCCCGCACTCCGCGTATCAGCACATGCCGGCCGGTGGGGGTGCCGGTGCGGTCCGGCGGCATGCAGTCGAAGACCTCGCCGACTCCGTCGGGCGACATGAACCGCGTCACCAGGACCGCGGTGTCGGGGTAGTAGAGCTGCTTGCAGGTGGTGTTCCGGCTCTCCGGGGCGAACAGGAAGTAGCCGCCGCGGTCGTGGTCGAGCAGGGAGGCGAAGACACTGGGCGAGTCGAACCGGGGAGCCGCGAACCAGTCGACGACCCCCTGGGACGACACCAGAGCAGCGGTCTGGAGGTCACCGACGAGGCCGTGATCGGCGATGGGCGGGTAGCGATCCATGATCATCTCGATTCCCTGATGCCCCTGACGCCTCAGACGCCCCTGACCCCTTCGATTCCGTGACGCTCCTGACTCCACTGTCCGCCCTGTGCGACGAGGCTGCCACGCACGGCATGCGGGACGGACGCGGGCGCGTGACCGCCGTACGGCGCGGAAAACGGCCGGAGGGCCGAAGACCGCGTGGATCGGTCTTCGGCCCTCCGGCGAGGTGGGCTAGCGGCGGCCGAGGTGGCGTTCGTGACCCCGGTACCGGTCGTGGTCCCGGTACCGGTCGTCGTACCGGCCGTGGTGCCGGCCCCGGTCCCAGCCCCGGCCCCGGTCGCCGAAGCGGCCGCCGTGGTCGTGGCCGCCCCTGTGACTGTGCGAGTAGTTCCTTCCGTGGTCG
Organism: Streptomyces sp. MUSC 14; assembly: GCF_001866675.1. Lineage (NCBI taxonomy): Bacteria > Bacillati > Actinomycetota > Actinomycetes > Kitasatosporales > Streptomycetaceae > Streptomyces > Streptomyces sp. MUSC 14. The sequence continues at coordinate 105,753 of NZ_MLYN01000046.1, read as the reverse complement.
CGGTCGTGGCCGCCCCCGGCGGCCAGGGCCGGCATGGCGGCCGCGCCGATGAGGGCGCCCGACGCCAGACAGGTGGCGATCAGGCGGATCGTCGTACGAGAAACAGACATGAATCTGTCACCTCACGCTCGTGCACACCGACCCCTGGCCGGGGCCGGGCGTGCCATCCGAAGTTCCCGGCTCTGCGCCGAGGCCCCACACTGTGGCCCGCCGACACGAGACCGGATCGACGAAAGGATTCACGTTACAAAGCACGCATATTTCCGTAACTCTCCCTTGTATGGGCCATCCGTCACGTTCTTGGTGGCGCCACTGCCGCGAACTCCCCCGAACGGCCCCCTCGCTTCGGTAACGACGGGAGGCCTCTGTTCGGGGGACCCGTCGCGGCCTCGGCTCAGCTCGGTGGTGAGCTGGACCAGGCAGGCGGTGTACTGGGTCAGCTGAACGCCCGGTAGGGCAGGCGGCCGCGGCGGCGGAGGGGAGCAGCGACGGCGCGACGGCGACGGAGGTCGTCAGGAAGGCGAGCGCGAGCGCCACGGGGTTGAGCGCGCAGACGAGTCTCGCCCGTCGCTCGCCTCGGAGGACCAGCGCCGTACGCCGCCCGGCCGCGGTGTCTCCCCGTACGTCGGACAGATCCTGGACCAGGGCTCCGGCCATGCCCATCCACGGGGTCAGCGCACCGCCGAAGACGATCACTTCCAGGGCGCCCGTCCGGCCACCCGCGGCCGTCCAGCCGGCGGAGGTCAGCCCGCCGAGCAGCAGGACGGCGGCGACAGTGGTGGACGTGCGCCATTTGAGCGCCACGGCGGGGGCGGCGCAGGCGTGGGCGACGGTCCTCGCGCGGTGGGGCGGCGGTTCGCCCCTGCCGATGGGGCGGCCCGTGCCGTTCAGCCGGTCCTCGGGGGCGTCGTGTACGCCGTTGATCGCGTACACGTAGACCGTGGCCAGGGTCCGGGCGGTCGCCCCGGTGACGAAGGTGCGCGGGTCCGGGGCAGCCGTGCCCGTCCCCATCAGGAACGCCACCGTGAACCGCAGCAGGAACACGGCCTGCACGGCCGGTTCGGGGCCGGGCGGCTCTCCGTGGTGCCGAGGGGCCGGTCTTCGGTGACATTCATGATCAATTCGTGGCATTTGCGCCGCCGCCACCGCGCTGACCGCCCTCGCCGGCACACCCGCGTGCGCCCGGGGAACCGACCACGCCGCTCGTTCAGTTGGGCCCCTGCGGGCTTCGGGAGAAGGCCGTGTCGCCGGCCGTCGCCACGAGCGCGTCCTGGACCAGCAGCACGCGCGGCGGATAGTCCTGCGTCCTGTCGCCGGGGTCGGCCAGTGCGGAGGTGCGCCAGACCTCGGCTCCGGTGCGGCTGTCCAGCGCCAGCAGACGCCCGAAGCGGTTGGCGAAGTAGACCCGCTGGTACGTCGCCGACACCGCCGGTGCGGACAGGCTCTCCACGTCCGTCACCTTCTGCCACAGCTGTCTGCCGCTGTCCGCCGACACCGCGGTGACCGATCCGTCGGACCGGACGAAGTAGACGACGCCGTCCACCAGGGTGGCCGCGCCGGTCAGCGGACGTGCCAGCGGTATCCGTGTGACCTGCCCGGTCGAGGCCACCCGCAGCAGCGCGTTGTACGGCCGTTCGTACCCGGCTTCGTACACGTCCTTCGCGGTCTGGGGGGCGAGGAACAGGGGTTGCCCGTCCACGGTGCCGAGCGCTTCCGCCTTCCTGGGCAGTGTGGCGGCCGCGGTCGGGACGCCGGGTCCGGGCCTCATCAGCTCGACCGGGGCCTGGCCGGGCTCGGTGCCCTTCGAGCACAGCGCATAGGGGCCGCCTCCCAGCGCCGACGGAGTGCAGTACTCGGCCGGCGAGGGCGCCCGCCACAGTTCCTTGCCGGAAGGCCCGTAGGCCACGAACGACGAGGCGTCGGGGGACAGGGTCAGCAACCCGCCGTCGTACAGGACCGCGTCCGCGGCCTTGTCGATGTCGCGTTGCCACCGCCGGTGCCCGGTGGCGGCGTCGAGGGCCACCACGCGCCTGGTCGTGTCGTCCGGATCCTCGTACACGTAGACCAGCCCGTCGCGCACGCCGATCGGCTGCGCGCCCTGAGGGCGGGTGCCGGTCCGCCACAGGGTGCGGCCGGAGGCCGCGTCGACCCTGGCGACCGTGAAACCCGTACCGCCGCAGAACAGGGCGGTTCCCTCCGCCAGGCAGCCGGGGCTGTCGTAGTCGAGGGGGACACCCTTCACGTCGTACCGCAGCTCCGTGCGCCACGGCCGCCAGCCGGCGGGCAGTGCCGCGGTGCGGGCGGTGGCCGTGGCGGCGGCCCCGGAGGCGGTGGTGGTGTCCGGACCGGACAGGAGGACACCCGCCCCGACGCACAGCCCCGTGACGGCCAGCGCTGCGCCGAGGCCGGTGAGCAGCATCCGCATCCGGCGGCGCCGGGTTTTCGCGGGTTGCCCGGCTCTCGGGGACGTGGACTGCCCGGCTCTGGGGGACGCGGGCCGACCGGTCTTCGGGGGCACGGTGACGTCGGACTCCGGCAGTGCCTGGAGCATGCGGTGGATGTCCGTCAGGTCCGGCCGTGCGGCCGGGTCCTTGTCCAGACAGCGCTCGACGATGCCCAGGAGCGCTTCGGGCACCCCGTCGAGGGCGGGGGTCCCGTGCACCACCTGATAGCCGGTTATGTACGGGCTGTCGGCATCGAACGGCCCCGTGCCGACGGCCGCGAACACCAGCAGCGACCCCAGCGAGAACACGTCCGAGGAGGGGGTGACGTCCCGGGGAGCGGCCAGTTGTTCCGGCGACATGAAGGGCGGAGTGCCGATCATCCGCCCGGTCGTGGTGAGGCTCTGGTTGTCGGCGGCGCGCGATATGCCGAAGTCGATGACGCGCGGACCGTCCTCGGTCATCAGGACGTTGCGCGGCTTGAGGTCCCGGTGCACCAGGCCCGCCCGGTGGATGTCGCGCAGCGCCTCGGTGAGCCCCAGCCCCAGCGCGCGCAGTTCCCCCTGGCTCAACGGGCCGTCCTGTTCGACGACTTCGGCGAGGTTGCGCCCCGGCACGTAGAGCGTCGCCATCCATGGCCGGTCGGCGTCCGGGTCGGCGTCCACGACGGGCGCGGTGAAGGCGCCGCTCACTCTGCGCGCTGCCGCGACCTCCTGCCGGAAGCGCGTGCGGAACTCCTCTTCCTCGGCGTACGGCCCGTGCGCGAGCTTGACCGCGACCTGCCGTCCCGAGGCGGAGACTCCCAGATAGACGACTCCCATGCCGCCCGTCCCGAGTCGGCGGAGAAGGGTGTACCCGCCTATGGACTCCGGGTCCCCGGTGCTCAGGGGCGTCATCACCGATCGTCCTTCCCAGCGACTGCCTGCCTCACGGGGATCAGCGTAGGGCCTCCGGGCGAGGGGCCACAGGCGGCGCTCCCGTCGGCCGCCCCACCCACCGCCATTCCGTCCGGCGTCCCAGGAAAGATGCGTTTGTGCAGGTCAGAGCCGGTACGAACGTTCCAGCATCCCGAAACTCCCGGGCGGAATGGCGGACGGAACGGCGCAGGCCACAGGCTTCGGTCAGCCGGACTCGGCGCCTCGCCGGACGGTGATCGGACAGCCCGCGCAACTCCGCTTCGAGGGCCCGCACTTCCAGAGAAAGCAGTCCACTCATGCGTATCACCACGCGTACCGCCGCTCGTTCCGTCTCCCGCACGGTCGCTTCCTCCATGGCCGTCGCCGCCCTCGCGCTCGTCGGCTTCCAGGCCACCGGGCAGACCGCCTCCGCCGCCACCGGGAAGGCGCCTTCGGTCGTCACCTGCACCACGGCGAACACCAGGCTGACCGTCACCGAGGTGTCCCGCCCGGTCAACCACCTGCTGCTCACGGCCACCAACACCGGTACCAGGCCCTGCTACGCCTACATCGCCCCCTACCTGAGGGCCGGCGCCGACGCCCAGGCCCCGCTCGCGTGGGCCGAGGAGACCACGCCGCAGGCCGTGGTGACCCTTGAGCCCGGCCGGTCCGCGTACGCGGGCATCACGACGTCCACCCCCGAGGGCGAAGGCGGCGCCAAGGAGACGACCTTGGGTGTGGTCTTCGCCGACCGGAAGGGCGACGCGATCGACAAGGAGAAGACCCTGCAACTGCCGAAGGGCGGTGTCTTCTTCAACAGCACCGCCACCGTCACCTACTGGCAGGACAACGCGAAGGACGCCCTCTCCTGGTAGCCGCCCCTGGTGCGGATCAGCGGGGAGTTCGAGCGCGGCGACGCGCCGTGCGGCGCACTGTTCGCGAAGGTGAGGCGGGCCCGGATGACCTGGGCCTGGCCGGCCGCGATGGTCAGGCCCAGACCGTGGCCCGGGCCGCGTCCGGCGGCGCCGGTGCGGAGGCGCTGCGGACCTTCGGCGAGCAGGCCGGGTGGAAAACCCGGGCCGTGGTCGCGTACGACGATCGAGGTGCCGTCGACGGTGATCTCGACGGGCGGGCCGCCGTGGCGGTGGTGCGGTGGACCAGGATGCCGATGCCCAGGGCCATCGCGCAGGCCGCGGCGGCGACCCCTGCGGCGATCTTCCAGCGCAGGGATCTCGGGTCGGCGAAGCGCCACGGGGAGCGGCCGGTGCCGCCGGTCGCGGTCGTACGGTCCATCTCTCGCTCACGTTCCCTCTCGCGCTCACATTCCCTCTCGGCCCGTACCGCGGCGGCGAGCGGTCCCTTCGGAGGGGCGACGGTGGCCCGCAGGGCGCGGGTCCACGGCATGATCCCGACCGGCCGTACGTCGTGCAGCGGACAGGTGCTCCACAGCCCGACCACCGCGCGCAGCACCGGCTCCTTCATGGCCTGCCCGGCGACCCGGAGTTGATCGTCGGCGGTGCTCCTGGTGGTGGGCTTGACCCCGCTCGCACCGGTGTAGGTCGTGCGGGTCGTCCCGAGGTCCTTGGCAGCGTCGTTCATCTGGGCCACGAACGCCTCCTGACCGCCCGCGTCCCAACGGGCCGGCAGGCGCGCCACGTTGTTGCCCGACGGCGGCAGCAGCAACTCCAGGAGCTGTGCACGCCGACCCGCAGGACATGCTTGCCCTGGCGCGGCTCCAGGCGGAACGGATCCAGCAGGCTCAACGGGGAGGCAGGGCCACAGCCTCACTCGCGGGGCACAGGATCTGAGCAGATCCCGGCCTGAGCCGCGGACGGCCCGGCACGCGGCTGGCACGGGTCATTCGTCGTCGCATCGCTCCAGGACCAGGCTCGCGGACCCCTCTTCGAGTCCGTTGTTCTCCTCCAGGTGGAGATGAGCGCCGTCCGGTGTCCCGTCCTGGGCGAGTACGAGGAGGTGGCCGGCCAGGGTTCTGAGCCCGGCAGCGTTGGCCTCGATGACGATCTCTCCGCCCAGGTTGCGGACCTCGATGTGTGCGCCTTCCTCCCACGTGAAGACTCTGGTGGTTCCATCGGTCACTGCACTTACCCGAGTGCTTGTCGACGGAGCGCCGTTCGGTTCCGGGGTCATACCTGAGCATCTCGTACTCGGCACTCACTCATCGGGTCGGTACGCGAGCACCGGGTCGGCCCATCCGCCGAGGCGACGCGAGATCCCGAAGCGCTGGGACAGCCACCAGCGCCGCCTGACGTGTTCAGGGGCGACAGACGACCATGGAGGGCCGGAGAGATCTTCCACGCCCCACCACGTCTTGACGGCTTTGGTCCCGTGCAGCTTCAGAAGCGGCCAGCGTGGAAGATGCAGGCCGATGAAGAACAATGAAACGTCATCCCCGCATTTGGTGGTGTAGAAGTAGCGCTCGACGTCCTGTAGCTGGCTCCCAGCCCGGAGTTCAGCCCCATGGTTCCCCCGAGCCACGTGAGAGCCAGCTTTCCACCGACCGGGATCGACGGGACCAGCACCGGATTGAACCAAACCTCGCCCGTGCCGCCGGGCGTGGCCACCAGACTTCGACCGCGAGGCCTACAAGCAGCGCAACACCGTCGAGCGGTGTACCAACCGCCTGCAGCAAGGGCGCGGCGACCCGTTTCTCCAACGTCGACGTCCTCGGCGTCTTCGCAAATCGAATGTCGTCCAGGGGAGGGAAGGCGGACAAATCCTGACAACAATGCCTTAACTGTGCAATTTTTGTTGCCCAATTCCAGGATCGAAGCCCGGATTGCTGTCGTCCGCATCAATGGGATGGCACCATGGCGCCATGGGACCCCTGGAGCCAAAGGTAAACGAACTGATCATCGCGGTGATCTGCTTCGCGGTAGTTTTCTTCGCTTTCGCGAGACTCCTGGTGCCGCGAATCACGAAGGTACTCGAAGCCCGGCAAGACGCTATCGAGGGAACCATCGAGCGGTCCGAGGCCCTCTCCGCGGAGGCGCGCAGCATTCACGCCGAGTACCAGGCCGAGCTGGCCGAGGCGCGCCACGAGGCAGCCCGCGTCCGGCAGTCTGCGGCCGAGGAGGGAAGCCTCCTCCTTGAGGAGCTTCGAGCAGAAGGCCAGCGACAGCGCGACGAACTCGTCGCGTCCGCCCGAACCCAGCTGGAAGCCGATCGGATTGTTGCCGAGGCGGCGCTTCGCGAGGACGTGTTCAGGACAGCGACTCAGCTTGCCGAGCGCATCGTCGGCGAGCCGCTCGCGGACCAGCGGAGGGCCCGGGAAATCGCCGACGACTTCTTCGCCGAGCTTGACGCCGACACGGCTAAGGCGTAATCCAGCTACGATCGCGATCGCAATCGCAGGGATATTCTCCCTTGAGGCCCAGACCGGCACGGTCTGGGCCTTCTTCGTATTCACGCGATTGTCCGACCTGTTGTAAGTACACGCGAGCGCGCATACCGCGACTGACATCCAAAGCAGCCGGATATCGCGGATGCGCAATGCCCGAATGCCGGCCTTCCTGTGACGAGTTCGCGTGCAACGCCACCTGCAACAGCGGCGGCATGCCCAGGGCCGAGGGCGGTCTGAACGAGGTCTCCTCCGGCAGCCGGTGCGTGCAAGGACGACCTGGCCGCCGGCATCCCCGCCCGGCTGAACAAGGTGAGCAGGGACCACGACGAGATGCTCACCGTGCTCCACGAGCGCGCCCCGTACGCGGAGATCGTCCTGGAGCCCCTCGACAAGACCATCGACAGTGCGGCGGGCGCCCACGGCTCCGCCCGCTTCGTCGGCCTCTACGACTCCTCCCGGAACCACAGCGTCTGTGACAGCGGCAAGTGGGTGGAAGCCATCGGTGTGAGCCGGCCCGCAGACGAGACCCCTCGCCCGCCAACCGCCCCTCGGCACGATGCCGAGGGGCGGTTCCAGATGAGTCGGCACCGGCCGCGGTGCGGCTCGTCCCGACCTCGCCGACCGCAGCGCTCGAAAGCCGGGCGAACTGCCGTAAGTACTTCCGAACTTCAGACTCCGGTCACTGAGCACTTCCGGCACACGCCCTGGCGGACCCCTTGAGAACCTGGCGGGTGCCGGGCGTCACCGGGATGAGGCGGTCAGCCGACGTGCAGGGTGAGGGGCGCGGTGTGCAGCTTGCCGCCGGTCTGGAACTGGAGGAAGAGCCGCCAGTTGCCGGACTGGGCGAACTCGGCGTGGAAGGTCAGGGTCGGCCCGCCGTGGTCGCCGTCGACCTTCGTCTCCGGGTGGAGGTGGGCGAAGGCGAGGTCGCCCTGGTGGAAGGCGGTCAGGTGGGCGTAGGTGTCGAGATACGGCTGGAGGTCGGTGACCGGCTTGCCGTCCTTGGCGACGGTGACGGTCAGCTGGTGCGCCATGCCCGCCATCGGATCGCCCTTCACCGCCACGGTGTAGCCGTCGACGGTAGCGGTGCCGGACGGCTTCGGCAGGGGCGAGGCCATCGCCATGCCGGACACCTGCGCGGTGCGGCTGAGGACGAAGTCCTTGCCCTTGCCGGCGCCGCTGTCCGGGGTGAAGGAGGCGTACAACCGCCAGGTGCCCGGCTGCAGCGCGGCCAGCGGCGCGGTCCAGGTGCCGTCGCCGGCCATGGTGGGGTGCACGTGCTGGAAGCCGGTGAGGTCGGAGCGGATGGCGTAGAAGTGCAGCCGCTTGGTCTGGTCGACGGCGAAGTCGGTGACCGGCTTGCCGTCCGGGCCTGTGACGGTGAAGCGGTAGTCGGTCGCCTTGGCGGGGAGGGTGGCGGCCGTGGCGGTCATCTTGTAGCCGTCCTTGGCCGCGGCCAGGCCGTTGCCGGTGGACGTGCTGTCCATGCCGGGCATCGACGCCATGCCGTCGCCGGAGCCCGAGGGTGAGGGCATGGCGCTGTGGTTCGTGCCGGCCATGCCGGAATCGTGGCCCTTGTCGGAGCTGGAGCCGGAGCCGCAGGCGGCGAGGGCCAGGGTGAGTGCCGCAGCGGCGGCGGCCGAGAGGGCGCGGCGGGACGTGCGGAAACGCGGGGACATGGGTGTGTCTTTCCAGGTGGGCGCCGTGAGCGGGCGCGGGAGAACGTGAGGGCCGTGCGGGACCGCGGCGCCGAGCCGGGTCCCGGAGGGCTCGTCACGTCCGCGCGATGCACACCTGGAGCAGGAGGTCGCGTCCGCCGGCCGGTGGTCCTCGGCGGTAGGCGTCACCGGGAGTTCGCCGGGCCCCCGGCGCCTGGGCAGCGGCCGGGAGCACCAGGACGGCCGCGGTGAGCGGGGGCAGCGGGATCTCGGAGCGGGGCGTGGTGGCCACACACAGGGAACCTCGCATGGCCTCGTCCGCTTGTGCGGTGGCCTTGTCGGCTCCTGCCGCTGCGGAGTGGGCAGGCATGTGCGCGGCCATGGAGGCAGGTGCGTGTTTCATGACCGCTGTGCCGGGCACGGCCCCGTGGCAGCCGCCGTCGGCTGCGGCCGGGCCTCCGTGCATGAGAAACAGTCCGAGCAGCACTGCGACCAGCACGGCCGGCCGCACCACTCGACGGTGGCCGGCTGCGGCCGTGCTTGGCGCGGACTGTGTGGCGAGCACGGTTGCACTCTACGGGGCCCGACGAAGCGGAACATGGTGAGTGAGGCCACAGGAGCGATCGGGGCCGGTGATCTCACCCGCGCGAGGGGGCCTGAGGGTCGCGGCGCTGCCATCCGGCTCGTCCGCAAGACGCTGGGCGCCATTCGTTCCAACCTGTTCCGGGCGTTCGCCCGCGCCGCCGCCGCGCTGCCGCTCGCCGCGGCCGGTCTGCTCAACCCGCCGAGGGTTTCTCGATCTTCGGGCCCTCGGCGGGAACGGCGCGTGAGTCCATACGTGGTCAGGGCGCCCGAGTGCCCTGCCTGCCACGGTCACCGTCGCCGTCACCGCGGCCGGAGCGGCTGTCGGCGCGGTGGCCACGGTTCGTATGGTGCGGAGCACGGCCGCCTTACGGCGGCAGACCCGCGCAGCGGTCGTCGAGGTCCCGGACTTCGCACGTGCCGCTGCCGAGCGGGCGGTCCTGGCCGACCGGGTCACCGTGGTCGGGGGCCAGGGGTCGTGCGCGCTTACGTACGGGGTGCCGGTGCCCGGCTGTGCTGGTCCGGGCGTCTGACTGCGGCGCGGGTCACGGCCCGGGGGTGAGGTGATCGGGAGGTCTGCTCAGTGCGCCTCGGCTGAGACCGCCGCCGTGGCCGGGGCGTCGCGCAGGCCGAGGCGCAGGTGCTCGACGTGGTACAGGGCCTGTTCCAGGAGTTCGGCCACGTGGTTGTCGTAGAGCGCGTAGATGACGGAGCGGCCGCGGCGCTCGCCGGTGACCAGGCCGAGGTTGCGCAGCAGACGCAGCTGGTGGGAGCAGGCGGACTGTTCCATGCCGACGGCGTCGGCGAGTTCGGTCGCGGCGCACGGGCCTTCCTGGAGGCGGGCCAGGATCCGCAGCCGTGACGGGGTGGCCAGCGCCTGGAGTGTGGCGGCCACATCGGCGGCGCCGACGGTTTCGAGGCGCTGGCGCGCGCTGCCGGTGGTCTTGCCCTCGTCTCCATGGCCCATGGCCTTCATCCTACGGAGCACGACAGATGAATGCATGAATGGTTCTTCATTTAGTCCTGTACGGTGGAGGGAGAGACGCCGTCCTGCCCGGCTGTCCGCCGTCCCGCCATGCCGTCGTGAAGGACTCTCCGGCTCCCATGACTTCCACCCTCACCGCGACCACGGCCGAAGGGGCTGCCGCGCCCACGCGCGACAGCGGTGCGCCCCGGCGCCGTACGCGCGTCCTCGCCCTGCCCGAGGCCCGCTGGGCGGCAGCCGCCGTCGTCCTCTTCCTGATCGCGCTGCCCTTGCAGCTGACGGGCGCCCCGGCGTGGGCATGGGGTCCGCTGTACGCGCTGACCTACGCGGCCGGCGGCTGGGAGCCGGGCTGGGCCGGACTCCGGGCGCTGCGGGAGAAGACCCTGGACGTGGATCTGCTGATGGTGGTCGCCGCGCTCGGGGCGGCGGCGGTCGGGCAGGTGATGGACGGGGCTCTGCTGATCGTCATCTTCGCCACCTCGGGCGCGCTGGAGGCCTTGGCCACCGCCCGCACCGCCGACTCCGTGCGCGGCCTGCTCGACCTGGCCCCGGCCACCGCCACGCGGCTGACGGAAGGCGGAGGCGGCGGCGAAGAGACCGTCGCGGTCGAGGAGTTGGCGGTCGGCGACACGGTCCTCGTACGGCCCGGTGAGCGCATCGGCGCCGACGGCCGCGTGCTGGACGGGGCGAGCGAGGTCGACCAGGCCACCATCACCGGTGAGCCGCTGCCGGTCGCGAAGGAGAAGGGCGACGAGGTCTTCGCCGGCACCCTGAACGGCACCGGCGCGCTGCGGCTGCGTGTCGAGCGTGACGCCTCCGACTCCGTGATCGCCCGGATCGTCCACATGGTCGAGGAGGCGTCGGAGACCAAGGCGCCCACGCAGCTGTTCATCGAGAAGGTCGAACAGCGTTACTCGCTGGGCATGGTGGCGGCGACCCTCGGTGTGTTCCTCGTGCCGCTCGCCTTCGGCGCAGCCCTCACCGGCTCGCTGCTGCGGGCCATGACCTTCATGATCGTGGCCTCGCCGTGCGCGGTCGTGCTGGCCACCATGCCGCCGCTGCTCTCGGCCATCGCCAATGCCGGACGGCACGGCGTGCTGGTCAAGTCCGCGGTGGTCATGGAGCGGCTCGGCGAAGTCGACGCGGTCGCGCTCGACAAGACCGGCACGCTGACCGAGGGCACCCCGCGCGTCACCGATGTCCGGCCGTTCACGGGTTCCGGCCTGGACGAGGCCGGACTGCTCACGTCGGCCGCCGCGGCCGAGCACCCCAGTGAGCACCCGCTGGCCCGCGCCGTGGTGGACGCGGCCCGTGCGAGGGGACTCGTCCTTCCGGTGGCGGAGGACTTCGCGTCCACGCCCGGTGTCGGCGTGAGGGCGGACGTCGAAGGCCGCGCGGTCGAGGTCGGGGCTCCCGCCCGGCTGCTCGCCGGTACCGGCGACACCGCCTCGGCGCGTGCGAGGGTCCTCGCCGGTGAACTGGAGGACAGCGGGCGGACCGCCGTGCTGGTCACGGTGGACGGCAGGCCCGTCGGACTGCTCGGTATCGCCGACCGTCTGCGCGCGGAGGCCGCCGCGACGGTCTCCGCCCTGACACGCCTGACCGGGACGGCACCCCTGCTGGTGACCGGTGACAACCCGCGTGCCGCCGCCCGCCTGGCCGCCGAGGTCGGTATCGAGGACGTACGGGCCGGGCTGCTGCCCGAGCACAAGGTGAGCGCGGTCAGGGAGCTGGCGGAGGCCGGGCGCAGGGTGATGGTCGTCGGCGACGGTGTCAACGACGCCCCGGCGCTGGCCGCCGCCCACACCGGCGTGGCGATGGGCCGGGCGGGCTCCGACCTGGCGCTGGAGACGGCTGACGCGGTGATCGTCCGCGACGAGCTCGTCACTGTCCCCGCGGTGATCTCGCTGTCCCGCCGGGCCAGGAGGCTCGTCGTCCAGAACCTCGTGATCGCGGGAGTGTTCATCACCGGCCTGGTCGTGTGGGATCTGGCCGGGCACCTGCCGCTGCCGTTGGGCGTGGCGGGCCACGAGGGCTCCACCGTCATCGTCGGTCTCAACGGACTACGGCTGCTGCGCGAGGCCGCCTGGAAGAGGTCCGCCGCATGAGCCGCCGCGACAAGGGGCACGACGTGCGGCCGGCGCCCCGGTGCACGGTCACCGTGTGCCGGGGCTGCTGCTGCGGTACGGCCAAGATTCCGGGCGTCGGCCATGCGTCCCAACTCGCCGCGCTCAAAGCCGAGTTGGGGCCCGTCGCCCAGGTGCGGGCGGTGAACTGCCTGGATGCGTGCGAGCAGGCGAACGTCATCGTCGTACAGCCTTCCTCGGCAGGGCGGGCGGCAGGCGGACGGCCGGTCTGGCTCGGGCTGGTCAACGACCCCGACGCGACCACCGACATCACCACCTGGGTCCGGGCGGGCGGTCCGGGCCTGAGTGACCCGCCGGAGCTCCTCGGCCTCTACGAGTTCAGCCCGTCCCGGCGCGTGCGGCGGGCGGTCGAGGACTGAGCCGGGTCTGGCGCGGGCGGGGGCGGCCGTGCGAGACGTCCTCACGATCGAGATGGCCGCGGTTCTACGTCTCGTAGTAGCTTGACCGGTCGAGGACGACCTGGCCGGACAGTGAGGGAGGTGCCAGGTGGCAGGCGGAAAGGACGGCCGGGGGGAGGGCCGGCGGCGTGCGCGGGGTGAGCTGGAAGGCGAGGTGCTGGCTGCCTTGTGGGCGGCCGGTGGCCCGGTGCCGGCGACAGCGGTCCAGGAACAGGTGCCCGATGCCGCGTACACGACACTGCTGACGATCCTGACGCGGCTGTGCGACAAGGGGATGGCGACCCGGCGGCGGGAAGGGCGCAGCTATGTCTACGCGCCCGTGGACGACCAGGCCGGGCATGCGGCGGCGGGGATGCACTCGCTGCTCGACGAGGGCGGGGACCGCGCGGCGGTGCTGGCCCGGTTCGTCTCGGATCTGTCGTCGGACGACGAGCAGCTGCTGGAGCAGTTGTTGCACGGCGAGTTCCCTGACCGGGGGTAGGTCGTGTTCTGGCCGGTGCCGATGTATCTGCCGTTGCTGGTGAGCACGGTGCTGGCGCTGGTCGCACCGCGGGTGGGGCGTCGCCGTCAGCGGCCGCTGACACCCGCCGCGGTCATCGGCGCCGTCCGCTGTGCGGGGTTCACTCCTGCGGTGCGGCGCCGTACCGCGGCGAGCGCCGGGCCGGGCGGCCCACAGCCTGCCGGGGCGGTCGGCGACGACGTACAGCGCGGAGGCGGCGGCGGAGGCGACGAGCCCGCCGAGCAGCACGGGCCGGGCGCCGATCCGGTCGGCGAGGGTGCAGAACACCGGCTTGAGCAGCACCTCGGCACCGTCGTAGAGGGCGAGCAGGCCGCCGAGCACGAGCAGCGAGGTGACCGCGCCCCGGCCGTGCCCGCCGAGGTTGGCCGCGATGCCGTGCGCGCCGAAGGCGGTGGTGAAGCCGGCGGCGGTTCAACGGCCACATGTGCTTGGCCGGAGCCGACTGGCTCGCCGGTGCCGTGCTCACCGTCCCGGCTCCGTCTCCGGCGCCTGGTGCAGGGCGGCGAAGACGCGCTCCGCGTAGTCCTCGCAGGTGACCACGCACTGCTTGAGCCGCTCGCCGGCCTCGGCCGCCTCCGAGGTCCCGAACACGTCGCGGGCCGTCAGGTCCCGGTGCCAACGCCGCAGCCGCTCCAGCGACTGTTCCTCTTCCTCCAGCTCGGCCAGGGTGAGCTTGGCGATGCGGATCTCCTTGGCGACTCCGCCTCGAACGTGTCGCAGTCGGCGAGGAATTCAGCCCAGTCCGCCGACCGGGCCGCGCCGAACATCTCCCGGAGACGGTCGGCGTCCTGGGGCCCACGCCCTGAGGCGGTCAAGGTCACGACCTGGCCGTCGGCCTGCTCGGTCAGCGCGACCGCCCGGGCGATGCCGTCCGCGAAGACCGGCACGTCCGGCACGGCCCAGATGCCCTGGCCGAGCGAGAGCACACCGATCCTGCGCAGCTCCCGCCAGACGCCCACACGGTGCCGTGACGGCTGGGCAGGCAGTTTGGCCACGAGGACGAGCCAGCGGCTCACCGGTTCCATGTTCGGCACATCGGGAAATGCAGCAGGCGTTACATCCGGTGGAGTATCGGTGGTGCAGGCTGAAGGCGCGCACCGGTCGAGGCGGAGATGCGGTCAGCCGATGGTGAAGTAGGCCAGGCTGCCGAGGCCGGCCAGGGTGCAGTAGACGGCGAAGGGGATGAGGGTGCGGTTCTCGAAGTACTTCACCAGGAAGCGGGTGGCGAGGTAGGCCGCGATGAAGGCGGCGACACTGCCCGCCAGCAGGGGGCCGCGCAGGCCGTTGCCCTGGGAGCCGAGGAGCGGGGGCAGCTTGAGCAGGGCGGCGCCGCCGATCACGGGAGTGGCGAGCAGGAAAGCGAAGCGGGCGGAGTCCTCGTGGTTGAGTCCCTTGAAGATGCCCGCGCTGATCGTGGAACCGGAGCGGCTGATGCCGGGGAGCAGGGCGAGGATCTGGGCCGCGCCGATCGTCACGGCCTGGCGGACCGTCATCCGGCTGATCCGCAGGTCCGACAGTTCGTCCGGGCTCAGGTGCTGCTCGTCCGGTGCGACGGCGCCCTCCGCCCGCCTGCGGCCCGAGCCGCCGCGGCGCAGCTTTTCGGTGACGAAGAGCACGATGCCGTTGAGCGCCAGGAAGATCGCGGTCGGCACGGGCCGCCCGAGCGTCGTGCGGAAGACCTTGTCGAGCGCGACGCCGGCGATCCCCACCGGGATGCAGGCCGTGATGATCAGCCAGGCGAGGCGCTGGTCCACGGTCTGGATGCGGCGTTGTGTGATCGACGTCGTCAGTCCGCGGATGATCCGGACCCAGTCGCGCCAGAAGAACACCACCAGTGCGAGCGCGGTCGCCAGGTGGAGGCCCACCAGTTCATTGAGGTACAGGGACCCGTCGGCGGAGACGTCCAGGTCGTGCTTCCAGTGCCCGCCGAGGAGCGCGGGTATCAGGATGCTGTGTCCCAGGCTGGAGACCGGGAACAGCTCCGTGACGCCTTGCAGCAGGCCGACGCCTACGGCTTCGGGGTAGGTCAGGACGGACATGGATCGCCTTTGGCTCGGATTGCAGGGCTGGGGCTTGGGGCGACGCTCGTGGCGGCTCCGGCCAGCCAGGAAATTACTACATCATGTAGAACTCGGGGTCCGGGGCGAGAGGTGTTCATCTCGGCACCCCCTAAGGTTCACCACCCCTGGCGGGGGGCGTCTGGGCGTTCGGTCCGCGCTCCGGGGTTCCGGTCGGCCGGCTCGCCCGGTGAGGGCGATGAGCCGGTACGTCACACGGGCGGCGGTCGGTCCGAGCGCCAGGAGGGCGGCGGCTCCTCGCGGATACGTGGACCTTCGGCCTCGCCCGCCCACGGACGGTGCGGTGACCGGTGCGGTGAGAAGCGGGGAAGGAAGCCGAAACCCATGTCTCTGAGGACGCTGTGTCCCGGTGGCTGCGCCTGGTCTCCGCCGTGAACGCCGCCTGGCGCTGTCCACGTTCGGCGCGTTCGGGGTGCTGGTCCGCGTCTTCGCCGAGACCGGGCTGCTGGTGGTCGGCTTCTTCCCGCCGGGCGACACGTTGCTGGTGCCGGCCGGACTGTTGTGCGCCTCCACCGCCCGCAGCGGGCCGCACCTGCCCCTGCTCCCGGTCCCCGGCTTCGCCGTGGAAGCCGGCCAGATCTGCGCGCTGCTCGGCCCGAACGGGGCGGGCAAGACCTCCACGATGCGGATGCTGGCCGGTCTGTCGTCCCCGGACACCGGCAGCGCGAGCATCCTGGGCGAGCCGGTCGGCCTGGGCACGGACGTACTGCGCGGGGTCGGCGTGCTCATCGACGGCCCGGCGTTCGTGCCGCACCGCACCGGCCGGGCCAACCTGCGGCTCCTGTGGCCGGCGACACGACAGGCATGGCCGCCCCCCCGCTCTGGACGACGCCCTGGACCTCGCCGGGCTCGGCGAGGCGCTCGACCGCAAGGTCAAGGGCTGTTCGACGGGGATGAAGCAGCGGCTGATGCTGGCCCAGGCCCTGATGCGCGAGCCGGACGTGCTGATCCTGGACGAGCCGGCCAACGGACTGGACCCCGGCGAGGTCCGGGCCCTGCGCGAGTACCTGGGGGAGCCGTCCCGGCGAGGGGGCGCCGTGCTCGTCTCCAGTCACCAGCTCGCCGAGGTGCGGCAGCCGGCGACCCACGTCGTCGTGATGAACCACGGCCGGCTGATCGCCGCGGGTCCGATGGACGAACTGCTCGGCGCCGGCGGCACCTACCGCCTCCGGGTGGACGACTCCGAGAAGGGGGCCGCCGTGCTGCGCGCACTGCCCGGCGTCGCGTCGGCCACGACACAGCGGGACGAGACCGTCGTCACCGCCCCCGGTGTGTCCTCCCGCGACCTGGTACGCGCGCCGGTCACGGAGGGCATCGGCGCCACCTCCGTGCAGCAGGAGGGCAGGTCCCTGGAAGAAGCCTTCCTGACCATGACCGAAGGAGCCGGCGAGCATGCTGCGCGTTGAACCGACCACCCAACTACCGCGGATCCGCACGCTCGTCGTGCTCGCCTGCCTGGCCGCCGTCCCCGTGCTGTCCGGCTTTTCGTACGCATCCGAGGCAGGGCATCGCAACGGCCGTCAGGCCGGCCTGTTCGGCGCCTCCCCCCTACTCCGCGCTCAACCACGCCATGGCGAGCACGGCGTTCATCGAACCGCTGCCCCTGCCGATCATGGTGGCTCTGCCGGCCGCCGCGATCGCCTCGTCCGACCGGGAGTGGGGAACCCTGCGCTACCTGTACGTCGCGCCCGTGAGCCGAGCACGTCTGCTGGCGGCCAAGCTCGCAGCCCTGGCCGTGGTGACCGCGATCGCCACCCTGTGTGTGCTGACGGCCGGCCTGCTCGCCGGCGTTGCCGTCTACGGCTGGCACCCGTTCCGACGGTGAACCACCACCGTGCCCCCGGCCTGCGCGGATCACGGGATGAGAAGAACGACTTGACTCTCCCGCGGAGGGAGACATGAAGGTGGGGTCATGGACGGCGGCACCCTTTACTCGATCGGTGAACTGGCTCGGCGCACCGGGCTGACGGTCAAGACGATCCGGTTCTATTCCGACCGCGGCATCGTGACGCCGGCCGATCGCACCCCTGCCGGATACCGCCGCTACGGCCCGGACGCCGTCGCTCGCCTGGCCCTGGTCCGGACACTGCGCGAACTCGGCCTCGGCCTCGACGTGATCCGGCGTGTCACGAACCAGGAACTTACGCTCGCCCAAGTCGCCGCCGAGCATGCCGCCGCCCTGAACGTGCAGATCAGCATCCTGCGTCTGCGACAAGCGGTGCTGACCGCCGCGGCCGGACGCGAGCCCACCTTCGAGGAGATGGAGCGCATGCAGCAGCTCGCCACGCTGTCCGAAGCCGAGAGACACCGCTTGACCGGCGAATTCCTCGACGTCGTCTCCGACGGCCGGCACGCCGTGTCCGGCCGAGCGGCCGTACTGCGTTCCATGACCCCCGAGCTGCCCGACAGCCCCACACAGGAACAGGTCGAGGCATGGGTGGAGCTGGCGGAGCTGTCCCTGGACCCCGGGTTCCGTGACGCCATGCGAAACCTGGTCGACGACCACCTGGCCGATCTGCCTGACGGCGACGGCACGCCACCTCGTCCGGACGTCGTCGCCGTCGCCCGCGAACACGTGGAAGCGGCCGTGAGATCCGGAGTCAACCCCGACTCACCGCAGGCCGGTCCCGTGATCGCGACGCTCACCGCGGAGTGCGCGCTCGCGGTCGGCCGCCCCGACGACGCCCAGCTGCACGGCTGGCTGTTGCACCGGCTGGAAGCCGCGAACAGTCCACGCAAGGACCGGTACTTCGAACTGCTCGCCGTGATCAACGGCTGGCCTGCCCCGGAACCACTGGCGCCACTGATCGACTGGTCCGTCCAGGCCCTGAGCGCGCGAGCGGCCCGATGACGCAGCCGACGAACAGGATCGTCGTCCGGCTGGAGACGGACGCCGCACAGTCGTCGACCGCTCTCCTGCTGCGTCCCTGGCGGGCGGCGGACACGGCCGGCCTGGCCGAGCTGCACCGGGATGACTCCCCGCGCCGCCATACGAGTTCCGGCATCGACGACGAGGCCGGCGCGGCACGGTGGGTGCGCGAGCAACAACGGGGGTGGGAGACCGGTGACCGCTTCGCGTTCGCCGTCGCAGAGCCCGAAGCCGCCGGCGGCGAGGGGCAATTGACGGGCCACATCGTCCTCAAGGGCCTTGCCCCAGGCACCCCGACCGCCCAGGTCGGCTACTGGACCGCGGCGTACGCGCGCGGCCGAGGAGTCGCCTCCCGCGCGCTGCGGACGCTCACCGACTGGGCCTTCACCACCTTCGCCGGTGACGGGCTGACACGCCTGGAACTCCTGCACCAAGTGGACAACCCCGCGTCATGCCGTGTCGCGCAGAAGTGCCGGTACGAACTGACCGAGCTCCTGCCCGCGGCACCGCCCGCGTATCCCCTCAACGGTCACCTTCATGTGACCTCGCTGGCAGGTGGGCGGCAGGCCGGCTGCCTGAGCAGGCCCGGTTCACGGCAGCACGCGGGGCGGGATACGTCGCCGGCCCGCAACCTCTAGATTCAGGATCCATGATCTTGCTGAGTGATCCCAAGGTGCTCGATGTCCCGGTGCGGGACTGCGGCGAACCTCTCGCAGAGATCGCCTCGGTCCCGGTGATCGTGCTGGACCCCCGGGAGCGAGACGAGGCAGGGGCGTACGGCCGGGTCCGGACGGGCGTGCTCGAGCGTTTGCGCTCGGCATCGGAGATGCTTCCCGACGGCGTCAGGTTCCTCGTCATAGAAGGGCATCGCAGCAGCACCGAGCAGGCGCGGCGGTTTGCCCTCTACGAGGACCGCCTGCGCCGCTCCGGCATCACCGACCCCGTCGAACTGCGGCGCCAGGCAAGCGCCTTCGTCTCCCCGGTCGAGGTGGCGCCACACTGTGCCGGCGCGGCCCTCGATCTGACGCTCGTCGATGCCGATGGCGTCGAGCTGGACATGGGTGGTGCTGTGAACGGCCACCGCACCGGAGACGAGAAGCACTGTCCGCTGGACGCCTCGGGGCTGTCGGACCAAGCGCGTCGCCATCGCGACATCCTGGCCCGGGCCATGAGCGGCGTCGGCTTCGTCAACTACCCCACCGAGTGGTGGCACTGGTCGTACGGCGACCGCTACTGGGCACTGATCAGCAAGGCCGGCAGTGCCATCTACGGACCAGCCTGACTGACGCGGACCGCAGGCACGTCAGCAGACAGTCACCGGCACCCTTTGGGATCGATCATCTAGTCGTCCGAGCCCGCAGCCGGGAAGCCGTCGGGGAACAGCTCACGGGTGGCCGGGTCGGGCTGCGGCTCGCGTGTAGCCGGTGGTCGCAAAGTAGTCGGGCCGTGAATCCTGGATCGTGTAGGTCACGAAAGGGTGGTCCACCGACGCGATCAGCCGACCGCCGGGCCCGAGCACTCGCCGTATCTCGGCCGGCGTCGGCCCCCAGTCCTCCAGGTGGTGCAGCACCAGCGACGCGGCCACGTCATCGAACGCACCGTCGGCGAACGGCAGACGGTCGCTCAGGTCGACCCTGTGCAGGGCTACGTCGTCACCGAGCCGCCGCCTGGCCAGCGCCGGCATCGCGGGCCGCGCGTAGTAGGCGTGCACGAGGTTGTTCTCGGTTTCCGCCGAGTACGCCCCGGCGAAGCTGTCGTAGTCATTCGCCAGGGCCGGATCCGCAGGTCGGG
This sequence comes from Streptomyces sp. MUSC 14, assembly GCF_001866675.1. Taxonomy (NCBI): domain Bacteria; kingdom Bacillati; phylum Actinomycetota; class Actinomycetes; order Kitasatosporales; family Streptomycetaceae; genus Streptomyces; species Streptomyces sp. MUSC 14. Next base: position 86,027 of record NZ_MLYN01000046.1, on the reverse strand, counting down.
CGAGCGACAGGCCCTGTCCGGGCTCGACAGGTCCGTGACGTCTCATGTCAGGTGCCGTTTCCTCGTGGGGCGTCATGTCGGCAACCAGGTGTCGATGACGGCTGCCAGTTCGTCGCGGTTGGTGAAGACGTGTCCGTTCATGCCGGTGGCCTGTGCGGCGCGTACGTTCTCTTCGCGGTCGTCGACGAAGAGGAAGTCGGCCGGGGCGGCCCGCATGGCGACGACGCAGTGATGGAAGGCCGCAGGGGTCGGCTTCGCCACTTTGATCTTCCCGGAGAGAGCAACGTGGTTCAGATCGTGCAGCCAGGGCTGCGCGGTGAGGAAGGCGTCCGCATGGTCCGAGGGGATATTGGACAGCACGGCGACCTCGGCGACGTCGCACAGGGACTGGACGTAGGCGACCATCCGGTCGTCGACACGCGACCAGCTGTCGATGTCGGTGAGGCGCAGTTCCTCGACCGAGTCGGCGTCGACGGGCAGGGACAGCCGGCGCAGTACGGCGGTCCAGTACTCGGGTGCGGACTGCCGGCCGGCGTCGTAGGGCGGGCGGCAGGCCCAGTAGGCCGTGGTGAAGGCGTCGGTGTCCGTGTGACAGCGGGCGGCCATCTTTCCCAGGGCGCCCGGGCGTTGGTGGCGTGCGATGACCCCGAAGAGGTCGAACAGCACGATGTTCCGGTCGGTGGACATGGTGGTGGTTCCTCCGGATCCCGAGAGGCGTTCAGCGGCTGCTCGCTGCCGCCTCGCGCGTGTGGTCGGATCCGGTACGCAGGATCCCGGCGGCCGCTGCGGTGATCGCACTCAGCAGGGTCAGCAGTACGAAGGCGTGGTTCAGGGCGACGAGGTGGGTCAGCCAGCCGATGACGGCGGGGCCGGCGAGCATGCCGACGTAGCCGAGCCCGGCGACGCGGGAGACGTTGGCCCCGGCAGCACAGGGGTCGGCGTGCCCGGCTGCACTGAACAACTGCGGGACACAGCCGGACAGCCCGAGACCGAACAGCGCCCAGCCCGCGAACGCGGCCCACATCCACGGGCAGAGGGCCACGAACGTGATGCCGACGGCGGCCGTGGTCCCGCCGTGGCGCAGGATGGCCATGGACCCGAACCGGGCGACGAGGCGGTCGGCGAGCAGTCGGCCGATCGTCATGGTCGCCGCGAAGGTGCCGTACGCGAAGGCGGCGGTGCTCGCGGATGCACCGAGGACGTCCTTCAGGTGCAGCGTGCTCCAGTCGTTGGCGGCTCCTTCGCACAGCATGACCATCAGAGCCAGGGTGGCGAGGAGCCGGATGCGCCCGCTGGTTCTGCGGCGCCCGGCGGCCGGCGCACGCTCGGCCTCCTCCACCGGGTCCGGGTCGGCGGCGGGTGCGGCCGGCAGCAGGGCACCCGCCGGTACCAGGGCGACCACGATGCCCAGGGCTCCCACCGCGGCCATGCCTGCGGCCGGGTTCAGGCCGACGCTCGCCGTGGCTGCTCCGAGGAGAGAGGCAAGGACACCGCCGACCGAGAACGTGGCGTGGAAGGCCGACATGACGGGACGGCCGTACGCCTTCTCCACGTGTACGGCGTGGGCGTTCATGCTCACGTCCAGGCAGCCGTTGCAGAACCCGAAGACCAGCAGGGCACCTGCCAGCGTCCACGGGTCCCGGGCAAGACCGGGCAGTGCAAGGGCCGCGCTGCACAGTACGCCGGTGGCGGGGACGACGATGCGCGCTCCGAGCCGGTCCGTCAGACGCCCGGCCGCCTGCATGCCGGTGAAGGCCCCCACGCCCAGCAGCACCAGCAGTCCCCCGAGCGTCGCGTGGCTGATGCCGACGCGCTCCTCGATACCGGGGATGTGCACCACCCAGGTGCCCATCGTGGTGCCGCACAGGATGAAGTAGACAAAGGTCGCCACTCGGGCGGATCGCAGCGGATCATTCATGGCCGCCACCGTAACGAACATCATTAATGGTTGAACACTGTCACTTCGCACACATTGATTGTTCGTTTCGAGGGGTGTTCAATCGCGGTATGAGCAACGCAGACCGACACGGGATGATCGTGCAGGCCGTCAGGGAGTCGGGAAGGACCACGGTCCTGGAACTCGCCGAACTGACCGGCGCGTCCGAGATGACGATCCGGCGCGACCTCGACGTGCTGGCCGCACAAGGCGTTCTCGAGCGCGTCCGTGGCGGGGCGCGCACCCTGCTGCTGCGGGGCGAGGAGCCGCCCTTCGCGCTACGTGCTCGCGAGGCCGTCGACGCCAAGCGCCGCATCGCGGCCGAGGTGTCCTCGCTCATCGCCGACGGCGAGACCGTCCTCCTCGACAGCGGCACCACCTGCCTGGAGATCGCCCACCTGCTGCGCCGGCGGCCGGTCACGGTGATGCCCCTGTCATTGCAGGCCATCCATGTACTCGGCGAGGGCCAGGGCCGGGCCACGCTGATGGTGCCCGGCGGGCAGCCTCGGGCCGCCGAGGGAGCCCTCACCGGCCCCCTCACCCTCGCTTCCCTGGCGGCACTGCGCTTCGACACTGCCGTCATGGGCTGCTGTGGTCTGAGCGCAGCCGAGGGGCTGACCGCCTACGACCTCGATGACGCAGCCGTGAAGAAGGCCGGCATCGCCTCCGCGCGCCGCGTCATCGTCGCAGCCGACGGCAGCAAGCTCGGCCACACCGCCTACGCGTACGTCGGCCCCTCCACACTCCTGCACACGCTCGTCACCGACACCACAGCACCCGCCGACGAGGTGACCGCGCTCGAAGGCACCGGCACCGTGGTCAAGGCCGTGGAGTATCTCCACGACTCCGGGTGTGGGTAGTTGGGGTGCAGGAAATCCCGGTGAGAACGATCTTGTTGGGATTCGCCTGCCTCGTAGGAGCTTCGAGCTGACGGGGGACGGCGTCGGCGCGCAGGGTGCCCGGGGAGACTCCGAGGAGTTCGGCGACCATGTTGACGAGGTCCTGAAGGCTGCGGCCGTAGCGGTCGGGCGAGGGGACCACGAGGATGTCGCCCGGGTCGAGGAAGGCGTGGCACTCCTTACAGTTCCGGGCGGAGCGCGTTCTTGCCGGACCTCTTGTCTTCGGGGACGGTCATGACCCCGGATCATGTCGGAAAAGGGGGGCGAGGTTGTTGAACGAGAACAGACAGTGACCAGCGCGGCGCTGCCGTGGCCACGGAGAATCACATACCGAGGGATCAGGGTGCCTTTCTTGGCCCGACGCTGATGCGTTCTCAGGCCGCAAGGTCGAGTAGCGAGGTGGCGTCCTGGCTTGACCGGCAGTGATCGGAAGCGGCGGTGCCGGCGCAGCCGGCTCGGCGAGGTGCCCCAGACGGTTGCGCGGTCCGCCGCTTCGCTGCTGCGGGCTGCGGGGCTGCACGGCCACAAGTACGCGATCGATGCCATGCTGTGTGCGACCGCCCTGCAGCATCCCGGCCGGGTGACGATCCTGACCTCCGGTGCCGAGGACATCGGTCTGCTCACCGCCGGGCATCCACGCGTGCTGGCCGAGAAGGTATGAGGAGCAGCGCCGCGTCACCAGCCGGCGCGGTCGGCGATCTGCCGCCGCGGACTGCAAGCTGCGCGTGCACATGCGCAGCGCTGTGGGTGTGACTCGGACAGGCCGCACCGGTTGTCGCCGGGCAGCCTGGTGGCGACAACCGGGCGGAGCGGGCCATACCGGTCTCGTGCGGCTTGCGGCTCATTGCCGAACCGCCGGCCCCTCCGGGACGCGGTTCGCGCGTCCGGTCCGCTCACAGGCCGGGTGCCACATCCTTGGTCCTCCAACCCGCGAATGGCGCATGACCTGCCGTCGCCCCGGAAAGCATCACCAACCGAGTGCGTCCTCGTCGGCTCGCGCGTCCCAGCCCGGTGTGACCGGGCGCGCGTCGTGGCAGGTGAAACCGAGGCGGGTCAGTGCGCGGCGCATCTCGACCGAGGTGAAGTCGCGGCGGTTCTGTCTGGTGATCACTTCCCCGACCTGCATCACGGGGTAGACGCGGCGTTCGATCGTGACGCACACGCCGATGGCGGGTTCGGGCGTGATGCCGCTCATCGACTGCTCGACCTCGAACTTGGTCAGGTCGAAGGGGAACCGGGCGATGACACAACGCATGGATGCCTCCACAGGGCGGTCAGGGAGTGATGGCTCAGGACGTGAGGGCGAGGATGCCCAGGGCGTAGCCGTGTTCGTCGATCACGGGGGACACGTCCAGGGTCCGGTCCCGCATGGCGGCCTCCGCCTCGTCGAGTGCGGCGCCGGACGAGGTGAACGGTCCGCGGTCGAGCGGGATGTCCCGCAGCCGGGTCCGGTCGATGTACCACGAGCCACCGCGGTGCGCGGCGAGCTGGGCCCGGGTGACCAGTCCCGCGCACCGCCCGTCCTCGTCCCGGAGGAGCAGGTGCGGGACTCGGGCACCGATGAGCACGGACAGGGCGACGTCGACCGTCATGTGGTCGTCGACCTGGGGCCCCGGAGCGTGCATGGCGTCGCGGGCGGTCAGACCGATGCCGTCGGTACTGCCGGCCTGCTGTGTCCGGGACGGATACTGCGTCAAGGGCTTCTCCTCTTCGTCGGGGCGGGCGGGACGGGCGACGGATCTGCCTGACTGCTGGGAGTGCGTCCCCGTACGGGGGCTACGGGGTGTTCCCCCGGGCGGAGCGACGGGTGCGGGCGGCGGCCCGGCCGCTCCCGCCGTGGCCGGCGGCCCGCCCCCTGCGATTCCGGCCGGCGGATCCCTTGCCCTCGCGCCCGCCCTCGGTTCGTCCGTCGACCGGCGCGGTGAGGGTGACGGGCACGCCGGAGGGGGTCCGGGCGCCGGTGATGCGCTGCAGTTCGGCCTCGCCGGGACGGATCCGAGCGGTGCCCGGATCGATACCGGCGTCGGCCATCAGACGGTCCACGGCGCGGCGCTGGTGCGGCAGGACGAGGGTGACGACGGTGCCGGACTCGCCGGCGCGTGCCGTACGGCCGCCGCGGTGCAGGTAGTCCTTGTGGTCGCCGGGAGGGTCGACGTTCACGACGAGGTCGAGGCCCGCGACGTGGATGCCGCGGGCGGCGACGTTGGTGGCCACCAGGGCCGTGACATGGCCGTCCTTGAACTGGGCGAGCGTCCGGTTGCGTTGCTGCTGGGACTTGCCGCCGTGGAGGGCCGATGCGCGCACTCCGACGGACAGCAGGTGCGTGGCAAGCCGGTCCACCGCGTGCTTGGTGTCCAGGAACATGATCACGCGCCCGTCGCGGGCGGCGATCTCGGTCGCGGCGGTGTCCTTGTCGGCATCGCGCACGTGCAGCAGATGGTGCTCCATGGTGGTGACCGCTCCCGCGGACGGGTCGACCGAGTGCACGACGGGGTCGTGGAGGTACCGGCGCACCAGGAGGTCGATGTTGCGGTCCAGAGTGGCCGAGAACAGCAACCGCTGGCCGCGGGCGGGGACTTGGCCGAGCAGCTCGGTCACCTGCGGCATGAAGCCCATGTCGGCCATCTGGTCGGCCTCGTCCAGGACGGTGACGGCGACCTGGTCCAGCCGGCAGGCTCCTCGCTCGATGAGGTCCTTGAGACGGCCGGGCGTGGCGACGACGACCTCGGCGCCGCCGCGCAGCGCACTCGCCTGCCGGCCGATCGACATGCCGCCCACCACGGTGGCGAGCCGCAGGCGCAGGGCGCGGGCGTACGGGGTGAGCGCGTCGGTGACCTGCTGGGCGAGTTCCCGGGTGGGGACGAGGACGAGGGCGAGCGGCTGTTTGGGCTGGGCCCGCTGCCCGTCGAGGCGGGCCAGTACCGGCAGGCCGAAGGCGAGCGTCTTGCCCGAGCCCGTCCGGCCCCGGCCCAGGACGTCCCGGCCCGCCAGCGCGTTCGGCAGGGTGGCGGCCTGGATCGGGAAGGGAACGGTCACGCCCTCGGTGCGGAGTGCGGCCAGCAGCCGTGCGGGCATGTCCAGTTCGGCGAACGTCTCGACCGCGGGGAGCGGCTCGGTGAGGGTGACCGGCAGGGCGAACTCCTGTCGGCGTGCGGTGGGGCGTGTTCGTTGACCGCTCTTGCGCCGGGGGCCCGGACCGGAATTTCGACGGTGCGGTTCCTGCGCCCGGAATCGGCTGGAACTGCTGGAGCTACTGGAACGAACGGAACGGGTGCGGTCCACCACGGGGCCTTCCTCGATGCGGCACGTATCGAGGAATTCCTTGAGGAGGAATCACAGGACTGAGCCGAGTGAAATCCGAAGACCCTGGGTTGACGTTCCTTACGTTCCTTACGGCCTTGCGGGAGTAGAAAAAAATGGACTGGGGCCCGCACCCCAAGAGTGCGGGCCCCAGTCGCATGATGCGCGAACCAGTGGCTCGCGACGGTTCGCGTCAGCGTCAGGCGGGAACGATGTTCTCGGCCTGCGGGCCCTTCTGGCCCTGCGTGACGTCGAAGCTAACCTTCTGGCCTTCCTGAAGCTCGCGGAAGCCACCGTTGCTGATGATGTTCGAGTAGTGGGCGAACACGTCAGCGCCGCCACCCTCCTGCTCGATGAAGCCGAAGCCCTTTTCCGCGTTGAACCACTTCACGGTGCCAGATGCCATATTGAATCTCCCTTGGAGGGGCAGTGTCGGACTCCGCACTTTGCGGAGCCGAGTCGCCGCGATGATCACACCTCCGGAAAGATCCCGGAAAGCTCTGCAAAGAAAAAATCTCTGGCAACCAAAACCGCAACAGCTATCACGTTAACACAGGGCGGGTGGCGGCAGTCATGAGTTTTCGGACCGGCCCGGTAATTGTCATCCCGCTGGAGTGTGTATTTCTGTATCGGCGGGACTAGGTATCCGCACCGGGCTCGTCCAGTTTCCGGCGCATTTCCCGGTTCAGCCGGAGGGCGTCGTCGAGCTGGTCCTCCAGGGTGATGATGCGGCACGCGGCCTCGACGGGGGTGCCCTGGTCGACCAGTTCCCGGGCGCGGGCGGCGATGCGCAACTGGCGGCGGGAATACCGTCGGTGGCCGCCCTCCGAACGCAGCGGGGTGATCAGCCCGGCTTCGCCGACGGCCCGGAGGAAGGCGGGGGTGGTGCCGAGAACATCGGCGGCCCGCCCCATGGTGTAGGCGGGATAGTTGTCGTCGTCGAGGTTGCCGGCGACAGGGGTGTTCTCAGCGGGCATGGCACCTTCGTTTCGGGGGCGCGGCGGGGGACCCGGGTGTGCGTGGCACCCGTGCTGCGAAGGATTCGGCGCCATCCGCCTTCGCGTCATCCGCCTCGTGCGACAACCCTAACTCCGGCGGGCACGGACATGTGGTCTCGCCGTGGCAGATATCCCCTCTCCAGCCGGCGTACTCAGCTCGCGAAGTCGCGCTGCTCCGCTGTCAGCCCAGCTGCGGACATGAGCGATACGGCGGCCCGTTGCCTGCTCCGCCGAGCCGCCGCCGGGCGGCTCTTCGTCGTCTCCGGGATCGTCGTCCCGCCCCGCGTGCGCCGGGTGCACCCGGACCGTGCCTGGAACCTGGCCCGGCGCCTGCAGGGGTGACTGCTCGCCGACCACGGCGCCGCACTCGTCGTCACGCTGGTGGACGCCCGGGACCACAGGGCGGTTGAGACGTTGCGGTCCTGGGGGTGGCGGAGCGCCGGGGACGACATCCTTACGACCCTGCCGCCCGGCCCGTTCCGCGTTCTGGTGCCGGCTCCGGGGAGGTGAGCACCGTACTCGTCGCTTCGGCTTCGGCTTCGGCTTCGGTTTCGGGCAGGCGCAGGGCGAGGAGGGCGATGTCGTCGGTGCTGCCGGGGGAGCTACGCGTGAACTCGGACGGGGCAAGTCGCCCTCGGCGCGATCGACGACCTCCGGCGCCGGATGAGTCGGCGGCGCGTCGCCATGCCGGAGATCACGGACGTCTGGGCGCCGCGCAGTTCGTCTGTGTCCGATACGGCGATCGTGACCTGGACCTCGCCGCCGGCTACGACACCGATGCGGTCCTCACCCTCGACGAGCGCGACTTCCGGGCCGTGCGCCCGATGGGCCGCTGCAAGGCGTTCCGGGTACTGCTCGACGGTCTGCCGCTCTGACGCGAACGTTCGGGCGCTGAAGTCGCAGCCGTAGAAGGGACTTGGGCAGCCGAAGCCTTCAGGCGGAGCGGCACGTGACTCGGCTTGACCGAGGGAACGGCAGGCTGAGGGCTCGGATGCGTGAACGCACGCTGTGGAGGCTGCGAAACCGCAGGCCAGAGGCGCGTGTCGGCAAACGCGATCGGTGCCTGCGTGGTGCCCGTGCCCTTCCCGTGCCCGATCTTCGTGTGCTCGACGGGTCGGCGTCCGGGTGGATTCTCCGGCAATAGAGAAACCCCAGGCCGCTGACCTGGGGTTTCTCTCTGGAGCGGGTGACGAGAATCGAACTTGCGCTCTCAGCTTGGGAAGCGGCGGCGCTTGAGTGGCGACACCGCTCCTGACCTGGGGATACGCTGCCTGGGCGGCAGTCTGGAGGGCTGGTTTCGCACCGCTGTTCACCGCGGTTGCCCGGTCTTATGGGCACGCTTTGGGCACGACCCCGCACGGGGATGTCGGCCGGGGATGCGGCTGGTCTGATGGCGGCTACCGGCGGTACGGCGTGCCGTCAGCCGGTGTCTGCGGTGCGGGTGCTCCAGCGTTCCTCGACCTTGGCCAGGCGCCAGTAGCCGATGGCGAAGGCCCAGACCACCACGAACAGGCCGACGATGACGTAGCCGACGTTGTCGAGGTTCAGTCCGGCGATCCAGCCGGTGATGCCATCGCTCAGCCCGAGCTTGTCGTGCAGGACGCCGACCAGTTCGATGGTGCCGACGAAGAAGGCGACGGCGATGGACAGGCCGGTGATGGTGAGGTTGTAGAACACCTTGCGGACGGGGTTGGAGAAGGCCCACTGGTAGGCGAAGTTCATGAAGGTGCCGTCGAGGGTGTCGAAGAGGCTCATGCCGGCGGCGAAGAGGAGGGGCAGGCAGAGGATCGCGTACCAGGGGAGGCCGGCGGCGGCGCCGTTGCCGGCCAGGGCGAGCAGCAGGACCTCGGTGGTGGTGTCGAAGCCGATGCCGAAGAGGAAGCCGAGCGGGAACATCTGGCCGGGGCGCCGGATGGACTTGGTGAGGCGGCCGAGAATGCGGTTCATGAAACCGCGCGAGTCGAGGTGGGCCTCCAGCTCCGTCTCGTCGTAGTGCCCGGCCCGCATCGCTTTGAAGACGCGGGCGATGCCGACCAGGGCGACGAGGTTGAGGGCGGCGATGAGGTACAGGAAGCCGCCGGAGACCGTGGTGCCCACGGTGCCGAGTACCTGGTGGGTGCGGGAGCCGTCGTTCATCAGGGTGCCCGCGAGCTTCGCGCCGCCCGCGACCAGCGCCGCCATGACGACCACCACGCTGGAGTGGCCGAGCGCGAACCAGAAGCCCACCGACACCGGCCGTTTGCCGTCGGCCATCAGCTTGCGGGTGGTGTTGTCGATGGCGGCGATGTGGTCGGCGTCGAACGCGTGCCGCATGCCGAGGGTGTAGGCCGTGATGCCGAGGCCCACCCCGAACGCCTTGGTGCCGACCTCGTAGTGGCGTGGCACCACGAGCAGGAAGAGGATCCCGAAGGCGACCACGTGCAGGGCGACGATAACGGCCAGGAGGCCGGCGGTTCGGACGGTGTCCTCGCGTCGCCAGCGGAAGGAAGGCGAGGCGGCGGTTTCGGGCACGCCTGGGGACAGGGTCATACGGTCACGCTCCAGCACCTCGTGGATCAGCTTCGTGCTGCCGTGGCCGGTCTCCTGGCTGACGGGTCTGCGCGCCCGCCCCTGCCTTCCCGGCCGCGAGGCAGTGGCAATGCATGGGGCGGGAACTCCCCGATCACAGTGGCGAGGGCCGCTCCGGACTGAGCCCCTGAGGGGCTGTCACCGGTCTTCCCGAACACCACGGCCCGCTCACCCTAGAAGGCCGGAACCCGAGGCTGCAAGACTGCATAGATGAGCAGGTATTGAGGCGGGATTTCGCGGACTGCGATGATGGGTCCATGCATCTCGTCCCCGCGGAACGCGCCGGGCAGCGCACCATCGACGGCCATCGGGTCTGCGACGCCATCGCCGCCGTCGGCGAACCCGAACGCGTACGCGCCTGGGCCGACCGCTTCTCCCTGCTCTCCGATCCCGGACGCCTGGCCCTGCTGCTCGCCCTCCACGAGGCCGGCCCCATCGCCGTCTCCGACCTCGCCGTTGCCACCGGCATGAAGGACACGGCCGTGTCCCAGGCCCTGCGCCTGCTGCGAACCGCAGGCATCGTCCACGGCGAGAAGGACGGCCGAATCGTGCGCTACCGGCTCGTCGAGGGCCCGATGGCCGCGTTGCTCGAACACTGCGTGTCCCAGGAAGCATGACCAGATCCGCGGCCGCACGCGATCGCGGCAAGCGTCGCGCGACGCTCCCGCGCAGGCGCGGCCGACCGGTTCAGGCGTGTGCGTGCCCGGTACGACGGCGTGCGAACCAGCCGAGGACGATGTCCACCGCGAGGAAGCCGCCGAGCGGGATCCCGAGCAGCGGGACGTAGTAGCCGACGACGGCGACCACCGCGACGCAGGGCACCAGCACGTACACCGGCACCTGCCGCCAGGCACTGCGGGGGATCGGGCGGCCGAAGGCGGAGCCGCGGCCGCGCTGCCACCACATGCGGTAGCCCCAGAGGATGAGGAGGATCAACGCCAGGGCGAGGCCTGCCAGCGCGATCTGGTTCACGAGGCCGAACAGTGTGCCCGTGTGGGCGTCGATGCCCCACCGGGTCAGCTTGGCGAGCAGCGGGTAGTCGGAGAAGCGCAGGACGTCGGTGACCTTGCCGGTGGCCGGGTCGACGGCGATCGAGTCCTGCTTCTCCGGCCAGCTGCGCTGGATCTGCCGTACGACGTAGGCGGAGGAGGAGTCCGTGGGCGGCACGATCTCGACCGGGTCGGACAGGCCCTCGGCGCGGGCCGTCTTCAGGACGGCGTCGAGACCCACGTCGGACCGTGCGCCGGAGTGCGAGCCCATGTCCATGCCGTTCATGTCCATGCCCGCCATGGAGCCGTGCCCCTCGTGCCCGGTGCTCACGGTCGCGGTGACGGACGGCGTGGACTGGCCGAGGGCCTGGCGAAGGTCGCCGATGTTCGCTCCGGCGTAGGTGGACCAGGTCAGGCCGGTCGCCGACAGGAAGAACAGGCCGCCGGCCGCCCACACGCCCACGGTGCCGTGCAGGGTCAGGGAGCGCCGCCGTCCCGTGGTGCCGCGCACCGTGCGGCGGGCGCGGCGTCGGCCGAACCACAGCACCAGTCCGCCGCCCGTGATCACCCACAGCCAGCTGGCGGCGAACTCGCTGTACAGGCGGCCGGTGTCGCCCAGGTGCAGGTCGCGGTGGAGCATGTCGATCCAGGTGCGCAGCGGCAGGGCGCCGGTGGAGCCGTACTGCTCCAGGGCGCCGCGCACCTTGCCGGTGTAAGGGTCCACGAACACGGCGAGTGTGTGGTCGGCGGCTACGCCCTTGACGCCGGACAGCAGTACGCGTGTGGTCGCGTCCGGCTGCGGTGACGGCCGCACGGCGGAGATGGTGCCCTCGGGGTGGGCCTTGCGGGCGGCGGCCACCTGCTGGGAGATCGGCAGCTCGTGGCCGCCGACCGGGACGGTCAGTTCGTGGGCGTACACGATCTTCTCGGCCTGGAACGAGCCCGCGTACAGCAGCCCGGTGACCGCCGCGACGAGCAGGAACGGCGCGACGAACACGCCCGCGTAGAAGTGCAGACGCAGCACCAGCGGGCGCAGCGCGCGAAGAGCCGAGGGAGTTGCGGTCGAAGCAGGGTCCAGGGCCGGCTCACCGGCATCGCCGGCCGTGCGGGGTGGAGCGGTGGGGGGCGGTTCGACGGACATGGGGGCTGCTCCTGCGGCGTACGGGTGTCACGTCAGCTGTCGGCTGAGTGGAACGGTGAGTTCCGCGCCGCTGGTGTGATGTGGAACACCCGGTCGGTCGCGAGGGTCGGGCGGCCCGGCGTCGTGCAGCGACTGGAACAGGGAGTCGCCTGTGCGGACCGCCTTCGCGGTGCCCTGCGGCGGTCGGTCAGGCGATGCCGTCCAGCTTGCCCTCCTTGGCGTTGGCGACGATCGATGAGAACTGGTCGGCGCTCATCTGTATCCGCTGGCCGAAGTCGTCGGTCAGCACGATGCGGCGGCCGGTCGGGGCGGCCGGGTCGACGAACAGCTGGGGACAGCCGCAGTCGCACTCGCCGCAGAACGTGGCGACGGGTTCCAGTCCGCTGGTGTCGGTCATGCCGATCCACCTCCGTGTCATGGGGTTTGCGGCACTCCGGTGTCCGGACGGAACGATGGAACGGACGGGCCGGTGGCCGCGGGGGACTGTCCCGGGGATACCCGGCGCGGATGCGGCGGACGCGCGACCCCGTCGTATGCAGGGGGCGCGGAGACGGCGGGTGTGCGCCCGTGCTCCTCGGAGTGCTGCCGGTGCTTCGATTTCGCCAGGGTGGCTGGGAACTGAACGGCATTCGCGTCCGACTCGTAAGGAGGGAGCAGGTCGGCGAGGTGTGAGTCCGTGGGCGGTGATGCGTGTGCCTGGGCCGGGGGAGAGATCCTTTGGACGCGTGGCAGCATCAGGTGCTGTGAGTGTGTCCCTGACGGTGCGGAGCGTGCGCGCGGCGGTGTTCGCCGTGCTGTGCGTGCTGCTCGCTGCCGGAGGGCATGCCATGACCACGGGCATGGCGCCGTCGGTGTGGGTGCAGGCCGCTGGGTTCGTGCCGGTCTTCGCGGCCGGCTGTCTGCTGGGTGGCCGTGAGCGATCGCTGGCCGCCATCGGCACGGGGACCCTGGCCTCCCAGGGCGGGCTGCACCTTGTCTTCCACGCCGCCGAGCCCCGTCACGCCGCGATGGTCATGCACGGCATGCGGATGGTCCAGTCGCCCCATGCACTGACACCGCACGCCACCGCCGCGCATGCCGGGGCGGCTCTGCTGCTGACCTGGTGGCTGCGGCGCGGTGAGGCCGCGTTGTGGTCGCTGCTGCGGTGGGCGGTCGCGTTCGTGCCGGGTCTTGCCGCCTGGTGGCAGCTGGCCGGCGGGGTGCGGAGCGCACCGACCGGGCCAGGGCCGGTGCGTCGGCCCGCCGGTGAGCCGTGGGCGTTGCGGCAGGTACGGCTGAGGTACGCCGTTCACCGACGGGGGCCGCCGAAGGGGATGTCGTACGCGATCTGACCCCCGACATCCCTTCTTCCGTACGGAGATCCCTCACCTCATGTCCAGGACCCGCACCACCCTGCGCCGTGCCGGCGCCGTCACGGCCCTGACCGCCGCCGGACTTCTCGCCGCCGCGGGCGTGGCCTCGGCGCACGTCACCGTCCACCCCGACAGCTACGCCAAGGGCGCCACCGACGGCGTGCTGACCTTCCGCGTCCCCAACGAGGAGGACAACGCCTCCACCACCAAGGTCCAGGTCTTCCTGCCCACCGACCACCCCGTCCTCGGCGTGCTGGTCCACCCCCAGGACGGCTGGACCGCCCAGGTCACCAACACCAAGCTCAAGACGCCCGTCAAGACCGACGACGGCACCATCACCGACGCCGCCTCCGAGATCACCTTCACCGGCGGCAAGATCGCGCCGGGCCAGTACGAGGACTTCAACGTCGCCTTCGGCCAACTGCCCGACGACACCGGCCAGCTGGCCTTCAAGACACTCCAGACGTACTCCGACGGCAAGATCGTCCGCTGGATCGAGGAGGCCCAGGGCGGCCAGGAGCCGGAGAACCCGGCACCCGTGCTCAAGCTCACCGCCAAGGGCACCGAGGACGGTGGCGGCACCTCGACCGCCTCGCCGGCGAGTTCGAAGGGCTCGGACAACACCAAGTCGACCGCGTCGGCCAGTGACTCGACCGCCCGCGGTCTCGGCATCGCCGGGCTGGTCGTCGGGGTGCTGGGCCTCGCGGCGGCGGGCTTTGCCGTCGTGCGCGGCCGTTCCGCCGGTTCCCGGGCGGAATAGCACACTTGCCCTGCCGACGGTAGCCGTCGGCAGGGCAGCGTTCCGTCGCCGTGGCCTTCGGGCACAGTTGTCCCTTACGTGACGCGGACCACAACGTCGCTCCGGAACTCGACCCTCGGCGGCCCCGACTCCTGATGCAGTACGGCGCGATCCGACCGACGCCGTACGACGTGATCTGGAGACGCGGTTGATGGACGAGTCCCGGCAAATCTCCTCCGGCGCGGGTGCGGTGTTGCGGAAGCTCGTGCCTCCGCCCGCCCTGTGCGGATTCCTTCTCCTGCTGGCGCTGGTGTTCGCGGTGTCGTACGCCGTCGGCGCCGCCGCCGGGCCCGTCGCGCCCGGTATGCACGGTACCGGCACGAGCCGGGGGGACGGCGAGCCCGGCGGGGGCGGCGGCACGGACGGCATGGGGGACATGCACGGGGGTGGCCACTGATGGGCGGGGAACCGGTGGCCGTCGACCGGGTGACGACCGACCTGACCGTCGGCGGCATGACCTGCGCGGCCTGTGTGAGGCGTGTCGAGAAGAAGCTCGGCAAGCTGGACGGGGTCACGGCGACCGTCAATCTGGCCACCGGGCGGGCGCGGGTGAGCCACCCGCCGCGGATCAGCCCCGAGGAACTCGTCGCCGCTGTCGAGAAGGCCGGCTACACGGCTGCCCTGCCCGAACCGCCCGAGCAGCCCGAGACCCGCGAGGGCAAGGACGCGGGTGGGTCCGGGGAAGCTCGCCAGGAGCGGGACCGGCTGCTGATCACCGCGCTGCTCGCGGTGCCCGTGCTCGTGCTGTCGATGGTGCCCGCGCTGCAGTTCCGTAACTGGCAGTGGCTGTGCTTCGCGCTGGCCGCGCCGGTCGCGGTGTGGGGTGCGTCGCCCTTCCATGTGCGTGCGGCGCGTGGGCTCCGGCATGCGGCGGCGACCATGGACACCCTGGTGTCGCTGGGTGTGGTGGCGTCCTTCTCCTGGTCCACCTACGCGCTCTTCCTCGGCGGCGCAGGGGAGCCCGGCATGCGGATGCCTTTCACTCTGGTGCCCTCGGCTTCGGACGGCGCGGCGCACCTCTATCTCGAAGCGGCCGTCGGTGTGCCGCTGTTCGTCCTGGCGGGGCGGTTCCTGGAGGCGCGGGCCAGGCGCGGGACCGGGGCCGCGCTCAGCTCACTGGCCCAACTGGCCGCCAAAGAGGTGACGATCCGCGAAGGCGACGACGAACGGCTCGTTCCCATCGAGCGGTTGAGGCCGGGGCAGGTCTTCGTCGTACGGCCGGGGCAGCGCGTGGCCACCGACGGGCAGGTGGCGGAGGGCAGTTCCGCAGTGGATCTGTCCCTGGTCACCGGGGAGAGCGAGCCCGTCGAGGTCGGGCCGGGTTCGGCGGTGGTCGGCGGTGCCGTCAACGCCGGCGGGCTGCTTCTGGTGAGGGCCACGACCGTCGGTGCCGACACCCGGCTCGCCCGGATCACCCGGCTGGTGACCGAGGCCCAGGCAGGCAAGGCGCGGGCCCAGCGGCTGGCCGACACGGTGGCAGGCGTCTTCGTCCCCGTCGTGCTGACGCTGGCCGTCACCTGTCTCGGCTTCTGGCTCGGTGCCGGGGCCGACCCGCAGGCCGCCCTCACCGCGTGCGTGGCCGTGCTCGTCGTGGCCTGCCCGTGCGCGCTCGGCCTGGCCACGCCGACCGCGCTGATGGCCGCGACCGGCCGCGGTGCCCAACTGGGCGTCCTGGTCAGCGGACCCCAGGCGCTGGAGGGGCTCCAGCACATCGACACGGTCGTCCTGGACAAGACCGGCACGCTCACCTCCGGTCACATGACCGTCGCCCGGGTCACCTCCGTACCGGGCGGGCTCGGCAGGGAAGCGGTGCTGCGGCTGGCCGGTGCCGTCGAGCACGGCTCGGAGCATCCCCTGGGCCGGGCGATCGCTTCCTGCGCCCGGCGGGAACTCCCCGAGGGGCCGCTGCCGGACGTGAGTGAGTTCGCCGCCGTGCCGGGGCGGGGCGTGCGCGGTCTGGTCGAGGGCCGGCCGGCGGAAGTCCTCGCCCCGGACGGCGAGTTGCCCACCGCCCTGGCAGACGCGTTGTCGGCGGCCGAGGCCGCCGCCCACACGCCCGTCCTGGTCCGGGTGGACGGTGTGGCCGAGGCCCTGATCGAGGTCGGGGACGTGGTACGGCCCGGCAGCTACCGGGCCGTGGACCGGCTGCGGCGCCTCGGCGTGCGGCCGGTGCTCGCCACCGGTGACCGTGCGGCACCCGCGCAGGCCGTGGCCGCAGACCTGGGCATCGACGAGGTGCACGCCCGCTGCACCCCCGAGGCCAAGGCCGACCTCGTACGGGACCTGCAGGAGCAGGGCTACCGCGTCGCGGTCATCGGCGACGGAGTGAACGACGCCGCAGCCCTGGCCGGCGCCGACCTGGGCATCGCCATGGGCAGCGGCACGGACGTGGCCATCGGGGCAGCCGACGTGACGTTGGTACGCGGGGACATCGAGGCGTTGACGGACGCGGTCCGGCTCGCCCGGCGCACGCTGGGCACGATCCGGGCCAACCTCGTCTGGGCCTTCGGCTACAACGTCGTGACCGTGCCGCTCGCCATGGTCGGCCTGCTCGATCCCATGCTCGCCGCGGCGGCGATGTCGGTGAGTTCGCTGCTGGTCGTGGGCAACAGCCTGCGGCTGCGCGCCTGGCAGCCCTCGCCCGCTCCCGCCCGGAGGCGTACCCGATGACCGAGCAGAACCTCTGGCGACCCACTCGCCGTCGGCTGACCGACACCCTCCTCGCCGCGCTCGCGCCCGTGGCCGCGTGCAGCCTCGCCCTGGGAGGGCTGACGACCTGGGCCGGGGCCGGGAAGGCGGGCAGCCCGCCCCGGATCACCGTCTCGAACGGACGGGTCCTCCTGCCGTACGGGGACAGCACGGACACCGCGGCGCTCTTCGACATCGCCAACGTCGGCGGCGCGGACGACCGGCTGGTGAACGTGACGTCCACCGCCACGCGCGGCCGGATCACCCTCAGCGGGCACCGCATGCTGGGCGGCCGGGCCGCCTACAAGGCGGACGTGACCTCGGCCGGCGTCCCTGCGGGCGGCGTGCTGTCCATGTCGCCGCGCGGTGTGGACGTGACGCTGCGGGCCGGGGCCGGCTGGCGGGCGGGTGACCTCGTGCCGTTCACGCTGCACTTCGAGCGCAGCACGCCGGTCGAGACGATCGTGGTCGTGATGCGCCCGAGCGGCGCCGGTCGGTGATCGCCCGCCCTGGGGGCGGAGGAGTCCTCTCCTAGAGGTCGGGGCAAAGTGTCGTCGAGTTCCAGCCGATTGACGTGGGCTGGATCACGCCTCGCGGATTGAGTACGGTCCCCCGTGGATGTCCGTACCCACGCATGACGACCGAAGCCCGGATGCGAGGATGAGGCGCCATGACAGCAGGGTGGTGTGCTCGCGCGACACGGGCCGCGGTGTTCGCGGCCATGTGCGTGCTGCTCGCTGCCCTGGGCCACGTCCTGATGTCCGGTGCCGACGTGCCCGCGTGGGCGCTGGCCGCCGGCGCGGCCGTGACCGGTGCCGTGGGCTGGTGCCTGGCGGGGCGTGAGCGCGGTCTGCCGTTGATCGTGTCGGTCGTGGTCGCCGCCCAGACGGTGCTGCACGAGGCGTTCTCCTACGCCCAGTCGACATCCGGCACGTCCGACGGCTCCTCCTCCATGGGCCTGTGCGGCATGGGCTCCATGCATATGGACCACACGGGCATGAGCCCCATGGATCACATGGGGCATTCCATGGACGGCGGTTCGTCGTCGTTCGGCATGCTCGCCGCCCACCTGCTCGCCGCGGTGCTGAGCGGCCTGTGGCTGGCGTACGGCGAGAAGGCCGCCTTCCGTATCCTGCGGGCGACGGCCGGATGGCTGGCGGCGCCGCTGCGGTTGCTGCTCGCCCTGCCCGATACCCCCGATCGCCCCCACGTCCACCTGCGGCGCCGCCGCTCGGACCGGTCGCCGCGTCTCCTCCTTCTCGTCCACGCGATCACTTCTCGGGGTCCGCCCGTGGGAACGGCTGTCGTCTGAAGACAGCTGGTTTCCCGAGGCTGCCCGGCTGCCCGTGTGTGCCTCGGGCCACGGCCGTACGACCGCACAGGCGCTGTAGCGCCACAGCGACGCCGTAGGGCCGTTTCTCCCACTTTCACCGGACCGCGCG
This sequence comes from Streptomyces sp. MUSC 14, assembly GCF_001866675.1. NCBI lineage: Bacteria > Bacillati > Actinomycetota > Actinomycetes > Kitasatosporales > Streptomycetaceae > Streptomyces > Streptomyces sp. MUSC 14. The sequence goes on along the minus strand of NZ_MLYN01000046.1, from coordinate 67,915 downwards.
CTGTGGCGTGCCCTGGTCCGGATCATGGTTGACCCGAGAAGGACACCAGGTGATTACCTCTGCCCTGCCCACCTCGCGCACCCGGAGTGACACCCCGGCAGCGCTCGACGAATCGATCACCGCATGGGCGCTGGCCGCCCGCGGCGGTGACACGGACGCGGTCGAACAGTTCGTGGGCGCCCTGCACCGGGACGTCCAGCGCTACGTCGCCCATCTGTGCGGCGATCCCCAGGCTGTGGACGACCTGGCGCAGGACACGTTCCTGCGCGCGCTCGGCAGCCTGCACCGCTTCGAGGGGCGTTCCTCGGCCCGGGCCTGGCTGTTGTCCATCGCCCGCCGCGCGGTGATCGACAGCTACCGGCACGCCGCCGCCCGGCCCCGGCTGGCGCACTTGCCGGACTGGCAGCTGGCCGCCGAACTGGCCCAGCCGTGCGACCTGCCCGGCTTCGACGACGGCATCGCCCTGCTCGATCTGCTGGCGTCGCTTCCCGACGACCGTCGGGAAGCGTTCACTCTCACGCAGCTGCTCGGCCTGCCGTATGCGGAGGCCGCCGAGGTGAGCGACTGCCCGATCGGCACGGTCCGCTCCCGCGTGGCCCGCGCCCGCGCAACGCTGATGGACTTGCTGGACGAGGCGGATCAGCCCGCTGCGCTGGCGGCCTGACGTTCCGGGAGGGTGCCGGTGCCGACTGGAAGAACGGCACCGGCACCCTCGCCGCCTGAACACCGGGAGCGGTTCACCTGAACCGGATCGCCAACCGGCCGGGAACTCGGAGCGCCTTCGCTCCGACTACTGGAGCGGGTGGCGCAGGCTCGCCCGTGTACCGAGTGGATCCGGGAGTTGTTCGATGCGTTCTCGTTCTCGTGTGTGGGGCGGTACCACGGCCGTCGTGCTCGGCGGCTTGCTGCTGGCGGGCTGCGGCGGCGGGGGGAAGGACACGGCGGACGGGAACGCGGGGCAGGCCGGGAAGGCGGCTTCCGGCGGCTACCCGGTGTCCGTCACCGACTGCACGGGCGCCAGGACCACCTTCTCCGGCGCCCCGAAGAGAATCGTCACCAGCAACGCCTCCAGCCTGGAGCTGCTGCTCCGCCTCGGCGCCGGCGACCACGTGATCGGCACCGGTTTCCCGCCCGGCAAGGGCACGCTGCCCGGCACCCTCGACGCGCAGGCGCAGAAGGTCAAGGCGCTCAGCCAGACCGTGATCCCGAAGGAGAAGCTGCTCGGCTCCGGCGCCGACCTCTACATCGACACCTTCGCCTCCATGGGAAGCATGGGAGGCGGAGGGATGGGAGACGCGCCGACGGCGGAGGAGTTCAAGGCGGCCGGGATCAAGCACATCTACCTGAAGTCCACCGCCTGCGCTGCCCGGAGCAAGAGCCCGGTGACCGATCTGTCAGCTGTCGAGGCCGACATCACCTCCCTCGGCGCGGTCACCGGCACGAGCGCTCAGGCGCAGAAACTCGTCGCCGGGATGAAGGAGAAGGCGGCCGCCGTCCAGAAAGCGGTCAGCGGTACGGCGCAGAGCAACCGGCCGACCTACTTCTTCTTCGACTACGACGCCGGCACCAAGCAGCCCTCCGTCACCTGCAACCGCCAGATCGCCAACGCCGTGATCACCCTGGCCGGAGCCCGCAACGTCTTCGCCGACTGCGACGGCGACTACAAGCAGGTCGGCTGGGAGGACGTCATCGCCAAGAACCCCGACTGGATCCAGCTCGGCGTCCGCAACCGCGGCAGCGAGGCGGCGAACAAGAAGGCGTTCGACGAGGCCGAGCAGTGGCTGAAGTCGAACCCCGCCACCAAGGGCCTGAAGGCGGTCAAGGAGGGCCACTTCCTGCGCATCGGCTCCGAGCAGACCACCATCGCGGGAGTCGAGAACGCCGACACGGTCGAGGCCATCGCCAAGATCCTCTACCCGGGCAAGGTCGCCTGATCGTGGCCTTCACCCTGGTGCGCCGGAAAGCCGCGACTGCGGAGGAGCGTGGCAGCCTGCCCGCCGGTCCGCTGGCGGTGGTTCTGGCCGTGGCGCTGCTGGCCGCGCTGACGGCCGCCGTGGCCTGGGGCTCGACGTCGATCCCGCCCGGCGAGGTGTGGAGCGTGGTGTGGCGGAGGCTGTCCGGCGAGGCTCAGCGCCCCGGCACGGACGACCTCATCGTCTGGCAGCTCCGATTTCCCCGTGCCCTGCTCGCCGCCCTCGTCGGCGCCGGCCTCGGGCTCGTCGGTACGGCCGTCCAGGCGCTGGTGCGCAACCCGCTGGCCGACCCCTACCTGCTGGGCATCTCCAACGGCGCCTCCCTCGGCGCGGTCGCCGCGATCGTCCTCGGCCTCGGCGCGGGCGGCGCACTGGGTCTGGGGCTGTCCGGGGCGGCTTTTGCCGGCGCGCTGGCGACGTTCGCGCTGGTATGGGCGGTGGCACGCAGAGGTGGGGGCTTCGCGCCGCTGCGGCTGGTGCTGGCCGGGGTCGCGATCGGCCAGTTCCTGTCCGGGTTCACCAGCTACCTGGTGTTGCAGGCCGGGGACGAGCAGCAGACCCACAGCGTCCTGTTCTGGCTCATGGGCAGCCTCAGCGGAGCGACGTGGGAACTGCTCGCGGTACCCGCCGTCGCCGTACCCGCCGCGCTGCTGTGGCTCCAGGCACGCGCCCGGGGCCTGAACGCTCTGCTGATGGGCGACGAGACGGCCGCCGGACTCGGCGTCGACGTCACCCGGCTGCGCCGCGAGCTGTTCACCGTCACCAGTGTGCTGACCGGTGTCCTGGTGGCGGTCTCCGGCGCGATCGCGTTCGTCGCGTTGATGGTGCCGCATGTGTGCCGCCTGGTCGTGGGGGGTGACCACCGACGCCTCCTGCCCATCTCCGCGTTGTTCGGCGCTCTGCTGCTGGTCGTGGTCGACATCGTGTGCCGTACGGCGATGGACACGCAGGAGCTGCCGGTGGGCGTGGTCACCTCGCTGCTCGGGGCACCGGCCCTGCTGTACCTGCTGGACCGGCGTCTGGGGAGCGGTAGTTGAGGATCGACATCGAGGACCTGCACGTCGCCTACGCCGGCCGTACGGTGGTCGCGGGCGCCCGTCTTGTCGCCGCCGAGGGCGAGATCACCGGCTTGGTCGGCCCGAACGGCAGCGGCAAGTCCACGCTCCTGCGCACCGTCTACCGGCACCTGAAGCCCGCCGCCGGGCGGGTCCTGCTGGCCGGCACCGACCTGCGGGAGATGACCCCGCTCCAGTCGGCGCGGCACGTGGCGGCCCTGCCGCAGGAGCGCGGGAGCGACTTCGAGTTGAGTGTCCGCGAGGTCGTCGCGATGGGCCGTACGCCCTACAAGCGGGCCTTCGCGGGGGACGACGCCACCGACCGGGACATCGTCACGCGGGCCCTCGCCGACGTCGGCATGGCGGAGGCGGCCGGACGCCGCTTCACGGCCCTGTCCGGCGGGGAGCGCCAACGCGTCCTGCTGGCAAGAGCGTTCGCCCAGAACCCGGACATCCTGGTGCTGGACGAACCGACCAACCACCTCGACATCCGCCACCAGGTCGACCTGCTCGCCCTCCTGCGTGCCCAGCGCCGTACGACCCTGGTGTCGCTGCACGACCTGAATGCCGCGGCTTCCATCTGCGACCGCCTCCACGTCCTGCACGACGGAGCGGTCGTCGCCTCCGGCCCGCCGCGAGAAGTCCTCACGCCCGCGCTGATGGCGGAGGTGTTCGGGGTACGGGCGGCGGTCGTCGACCATCCCCTGACCGGTGACCCGCTCATCGCCTTCGACCACCGGACGCCGGCGGACGAGGCGCCGACGGCTGTGCCGCTAAAGACGCCCACCCGGGGGCGAACGGGCGGATGAACGGGCTCGGGCAGGGCGACGGCCGCGTCCTGCCCGCTCGGCCGTATGCCGGGATCAGGCGGCGATCGAGTCGGCGGTGCCGTACCCGGCCTCGACGATCGCCGCGCGCAGCCGCTCGTCTTCAAGGTCCGTGCCGTGCACGGTGACGGTGTTGGCGGCGAGGTCGACCACGACCTTGCTCACTCCGGGTACCTCGGAGACCTCTTCCCTGAGCGCCGTCACCTCAGCAGTCGGCTGAGCGGAGCCCGGAGTTCCGCCGTGGGCACGCCGATTCGACGTCCGGCGGGAGGGAAGGAACCCTCCGCGGCACGCACCGGGCAGCAGGCGTGTCCAGCGCTGTGGGGGGAGGGCGGTCGGATGGCGCGGCTCCGGCGCGACGTGCACGGCGGTTCCCACGCGGTATGGCCTTGGGATCCTGAGCCCAGGACGATCCGGCGCGGCTGGGCGCGGATCAACCGGGGGTCCTGGCCGCTGCTCGCGGCCACCGTGGCCGTTCTCGTGGCCGGGTACGGCTGGCTGGGATCCGTCGTCGACGGAGCGTTCGGCGCGGCTGTCGGCTGTGCCGCCGGGCTGGTCCTCTGCGCGCTGCTGTACCTGCTGGTGGAGTCGGCCGTGTCGGGCAAGCCGGCACGAGGCGGCCGCCGCGGCTGACCGGCGCGGGCAGTTTCAGCCTGCCCGCCATGATTTTTTGGACGCGTTCGGGAACTCGTGTGCGATCCCTCCCGACTTGTGGGACGAGGCTGCCGTCCGGCAGCCCACCCACGACCGTGAGGGGCGGCAACGGTGACAGGCCACAGTCCCGGTCCGGAACAGTCCGGCCGCATACCCGTCGGCGGCCAGGACCGCTGGCTCCTCGTCGCGGTGGCCGGCCTGCTGTCGTTCGTGGCGATGCTCGACATGAACATCGTCAACGTGGCCCTGGCGGACATCGCCGACGGTCTGCACGTCTCCGCCGCGACCGCCCAGTGGGCGGTCCTGGGTTATCAACTGCCCGTGGTCGCCCTGCTGTTGCCTGCCGGCCGGTGGCTGGACGGGATCGGGATGCGCACCGCCGTGCTAGCCGCGACCGCGGGCTTCGGCCTGTGCAGCGCGCTGGCCGCCGCCGCGCCCTGGGCGGCCTGGCTGATCGCCGCCCGCCTCGCACAGGGCACGTTCGGTGCCGTGCTCTTCGTGCTGATGCCGGTTCTCGCCCTGCGTTCGGTAGGGCCGGAACTGCGCGGGCGGGCCATGAGCGTGCCCGCGACGCTGGGCCCGCTGGGCGCGGTCACCGGTCCGGCGGTGGGCGGACTGCTGCTGGACCACCTGGGCTGGCGCGCCGTCTTCCTGGTCAAGATCCCTTTCTGCCTGCTCGCCCTGGTCGTGGCGTGGAGGGCGATGCCCAGGGACGGCGGGCTGCGCCTGCCCGACCGGCGGTCGGCGGCGGATGTGCTGCTGGTGGGTTCCGGGGTGGCCGCCCTGCTGCTGGCGTTGACCCTGGCGTCGGGAAGCCCGGGGTGGCTGGTACTCGCGCTGGCCGCCGTACCGCCGTTGTGGTGGTGGCTGCGGGGACCGGGCGGCCGCCCGGTCGTGGGCACACTGCGGGCGACGGGGCTGTTCCGGGCGCATACGGCGGTGCTGGCGCTGGCGGCCGGGTTCGCGGCGATGCACTACGTCGTCGCCCTGCACCTCCAGCGCGACGACGGTGTCAGCGCCACCACGACCGGTCTGACCCTGCTCGCCTTCCCGCTCGGCATGGGGCTAGCCGGGCCGGTCGGCGGACGCCTCGCCGACCTCCCCCACGCTCGGCTCCGCTCGCGCGGGGGGACCCCCACCGGGGCTCGGCCAGTGGCGGCCGTCGGTGCCGCCCTCACCGCCGCCGGTCTGCTCCTCCTCGTTCCGCTGGGGGGTGACTGGTCGCCGGTGGACGTGGCCTGGCGGCTGGCGCTGGCCGGCCTCGGCATGGGCTTGAACGGCGGCCCGACCCAGGCTCTCGTCATGGGCGCCGCCCCGGCGGACCGCACGGCGACCGTGGGCTCCTCCCTACAGCTCGCCCGCAGCCTCGGCTTCACCCTCGGCCCGGCCCTGGCCACCGCCGCCTGGGGCCTGGCCGGAGGCGACGACGGCGTGACGGCCGGGCTGGCTCTGGCGGCAGTCGCCGCCTGTATCGCCGTACCCCTGCTCGCACTGCAAGAACGCAGGCCGACGCCCGTTCAAGAGATGTCCACCGACGCGGCTGCCGCCGCCCACCACCCCTGACCGAGGAGTCGTTCCCATGTGCGGAATCACCGGCTGGGCGTCCTTCCACAGCGACGCCCGCACCCAGGCCCCGGTCATCGAGGCCATGACCGCCACCCTCACCCCGCGCGGCCCCGACGCCGGAGGTGTCTGGCTCGGCGAGCGGGCCGCGATCGGCCACCGCCGCCTGGCCGTCATCGACCTCGAAGGCGGCGTACAGCCGATGACCGACCGGCCCGACGAGCCGGCCAACGTGCTCACCTACAGCGGCGAGATCTACAACCACCATGAGCTGCGGACCGAGTTGCGCGCCCGAGGGCATGCGTTCCACACGCGCAGTGACACCGAGGTGGTGCTGCGGGCGTACGCCGAGTGGGGCGAGGCGGTGGCCGAGCACCTGGAGGGCATGTTCGCCTTCGCCGTCTGGGACGAACGCGCTCGGCGACTGCTCCTGGTCCGCGACCGGCTCGGGGTGAAGCCCTTGTTCTGGGCCCGCGTCGACGGCGGCCTCGCCTTCGCCTCCGAGCCCAAGGCCCTGTTCGCCCATCCGGAGATCCGGCCCCGGGTGGACGCGGACGGGCTGCGGGAGGCGTACAGCCTGCTGTTCAACACCGGCCCGACCATGTGGTCCGGAGTCAGGGAGGTCGAGCCGGGCGGCGTGCTCGTCCTGGACCGGGGCGGCATCCGGGAACGCCGCTACTGGCAGCTGGAGGCCACCGACCACACCGATGACCAGGACACGGCCGTCGAGCGGATCCGCACCCTGGTCGGAGGCGCGGCCCGCAGCCGGCTCGAAGCGGACGTCCCGCTGTGCAGCCTGCTCTCCGGCGGCATCGACTCCACCGTCCTGACCGCCCTGCTCGCCGACGAACTCCGCCTGCGCGAAGGCCCGGACGCCCGCATCCGCTCCTACGCCGTCGACTACAGCGACCAGGCGGAACAGTTCACCGGCGACGTCCTGCGCACCGGCCACGACACCCCCTACGCCATCGAGGCCGGCGCCTTCATCGGCACCGACCACAGCACCGTCGTCCTCGACCCGCACGCCCTGCTCGACCCCGAGCACCGCAAGGCCGTCGTCGTGGCCCGCGACTCACCCATCGGCGTCGGCGACATGGACACCTCGCTGTACCTGCTGTTCGGCGAGATCCGCCGGCACTCCACCGTCGCCCTCTCCGGCGAGGCGGCCGACGAGGTCTTCGGCGGCTACCCCTGGTTCCACAACCCGAAGGCCCTGGCAGCGGAGACCTTCCCGTGGCTGCTGGTGACGGGCGACGAGGCCGCCATGCCCCTGAACCCGGAACTCGACCTGCGCATCGCCGAGTTCCGCGACGACACCTACCGCACCGCCCTGGCCGCCGTACCGCACACGGACGGCGAGAGCCCCGCCGAACACCGCCGACGTGAGATGCAGCACCTGTCCCTGACCCGCTGGCTGCGTCAGCTCCTGCACCGCAAGGACCGCCTCAGCATGGCGCAGGGCCTGGAGGTCCGCGTCCCGTACTGCGACCACCGGCTCGTCGAGTACGCCTTCACCACCCCCTGGGCGCTGAAGAGCTTCGACGGACGGGAGAAGAGCCTGCTGCGCGCGATGGGCGCCGGCCTCGCTCCGGAGTCGGTGCTGCACCGCCCCAAGAACCACTACCCGGCCACCCACCACCCCGACTACAACCGCGGCCTCCAGACCCTGGCCCGTGACGCCCTCGCCACCGAACAGGTCCGCACCCTCACCGACGAGACCCGCATCAAGCCCTGCCTCGACACCCCGCCGGACCGACTGGAGTGGGGTCACCGCCTGCGCCTCGAACGCGTCGTCGACCTCGCCCTGTGGCTGGACCACTACCGGCCCGAACTCGCCCTCTGAGGAGCCCCGTTCATGACCGTCCAAGAGCCTCTGGCCGAGCCCGGACCCGACCCCGTGCCGCTGATGGGCTGCCCCTACAAGACCAACCCCTACCCCCTGTACGAGCGGATGCGCGAGGCCGGTCCCGTCCACCGGGTCCTCTTCCCCAGCGGCGTCCAAGCCTGGCTCGTCACCGGCTACGACGCCGCCCACGCCGCGCTGAACGACGACCGCCTCGGCAAGAACCACGACCGCGGCAACGACCGCTGGCGCGCCCGCGCCTCGATCATGCCCGAGCCGCAGCACTCCCAGCTCCAGGTGCACCTCCTCCACCAGGACCCGCCCAAGCACACCCGGATGCGCCGCTTCGTGACGGACGCCTTCACCCCGCGCCGCATCGAGCAGCTCCGCCCGCGCTTCCAGGAACTGGCCGACGCGCTCGTCGACGCGCTGCCGGAGCACGGCCCCGCGGACCTCGTCACCGGCTTCGCCGCGCACTTCCCCTTCCAGGTCCTCGCCGACGTCATCGGCCTCCCCAAGGAACTCGCGGCCCGCTTCGACCGCGACTGGGGCAAGGTCGTCCAGCCGGTCGGCCCCACCGACCCCGGCCGCCCCCTCTACGAGGCCCGCCTGCACGGCCTGCAGAGCTACATCGCCGACGTCGTCACCCACAAGCGCGACCACTGGGAGGACGACCTGCTCAGCCGCCTCGTCGTGGCCCGCGACCGCCGCGAACTGTCCCAGGAGGAGCTGGACTCGATGATCTTCCAGCTCCTCGTCGCGGGCCAGGAGCCGGTGACCAACCAGATCACCACCGCCCTGATCGCCCTCTTCCGTAACCCGGACCAGCTCGCCCGTCTACGCGACAACCCGGACCTGCTGCCCCACGCCGTCGAGGAACTCCTCCGCTACGACAGCGCCTTCGAGCTGACCACCTGGCGCTTCTTCGACAAGGACAGCGACCTGCACGGCACCGAGGTCCCGGCCGGCGACTCCGTGATCGTCTCCCTCTGCGCGGCCAACCGCGACCCCCGCCGCTTCCCCGACCCCGACACCCTCGACCTCGACCGCAGCCCCAACCCCCACCTCGCCTTCGGCCACGGCATCCACTTCTGCCCCGGCGCCGCCCTGGCCCGCGCCGAACTCCAGATCGCCCTCGGCACCCTGCTCGCCCGCCTGCCCGGCCTCCATCTGGCCGTCAGAGACGAGGACATCGAGTGGATCCCGGCCGTCCTCGGCCGCGGCACCAACCACCTCCCCGTCGGCTACGACCGCCGCCTCTGACACCGACGTACCGCTGACCGGGTCCGGCCACACCAGCCGACCCGGCCCCGGCTGACCCACGCCAACTGACCCCAGGCGCCTGGCTTCACTCCCGCCACGGCGCCATGTCGACGTGCCCTCGTACGCCCTCGTACCCCAGGAGGAACGACATGCCACTGACGACCGCACCGGACACCCTCCCCACGAGCATCGCCACCGAGATCCTGAACCTGCTCCTGCCCCACCACCGCACGACCGACCGCGTCCCCGTTCCCGCGGAAGCGTTCCCGCATCAGCTGCGCCGCATATCCGCCTTCGTACGTGACGGCGCCCCCGTCGTCTTCACCCTGCCCGGCTTCCCCTGCAAGTCCCCCAACCCCGCCAAGGTCCTCGGCCACCTCCCTGACGAGGGCGAACGCCTCTCGCTGACCTTCCTGAACACCCTGTGCGGCGAGATCGAGCGGATCTACCCGCCCGGCGCCCGCGTGATCATCTGCTCCGACGGCCACGTCTTCGGCGACCTCATCGGTGTCCCCGACGACCACATCGACGCCTACGCCGACGACCTGCGAACACAGATCGGCCGGATGGACCTGCACAGACTGTCCGTCTTCGATCTCCGCGACGTCCTCAGCGACCTCCCGCACGACACGAAACGCACCCACATCCACGAGCGCTACGCCCCCGCCCTGGAGGCCCTTCGCGCCGAGACCCGCGCCGACGACCAGGCCCTGGCCCTCTACCGGGGCATCACCCGCTTCCTCGTCGAGGACACCGCCGACTGGACCGGCACCCGCTCCGCCCTCCAACGCGCATGTCGGCAACGGGCTTACGGAGTCATCCAGCGCAGCCGCGCCTGGGGCGCCCTGGTCGCCGAACACCACCCCCGCGCGGTACGCCTCTCCATCCATCCCCAGCCCGTCGGCTCCCCGAAATTCGGCATCCGTCTCCTCGACGCCCCGGACGCGTGGACCACTCCCTGGCACTCCGCCGCGCTGCACCGCACCGACGGCAGCTGGACCCTCATGCCGAGGGCCGAAGCCGCCGGGAGGGGGCGACTGGTACAGCGGGACGGCAGGGACAGCCACTTCGACCAGAGCTGATCAGTGCTCGTCCTGGGCGGTCCGGCGGTGGTGGCCCCAGGTTGGTGCGGTGCCGGGATCACGGCACCCCGAAAATGGTCTAGATAAGCAATAAACCCCAGGCCTCTGACCTGGGGTTTCTCTCTGGAGCGGGTGACGAGAATCGAACTCGCGCTCTCAGCTTGGGAAGCTGCGGTCACTTGCGGCCGGTTCGGGCACTGACCTGCGCGGACATTCACGGTGAGGCCTTACCGGGCCAGACCGCTTTCACCGTGGTTCCCCGCTGTTCCCCGCTCGATCTGGTGCGCTTGTGGTGCGGACGCGTGGCGTCAGGGGCTCTGCTCGCGAGGCGCATTGTCAGTGCCCATGGCTAGGGTCTCAGACGCGCGGTCGGCTTCCGAGGTGTCCAACTCTGTAGAGCAGCTGCATCCCCGGCTCTGTTGGGGGTGGCCCGGGCACGACCCGGGACCTAACCAACGGTCGGGCTTCGTCGATGGCTAAGGAGAGACCTGCCAGCGCCGGCCGCGCACCGAGCAGACGCACGCTTTCCAAGTCTGTTGGTGGCTCGCAGGGCCACGTGCAGGGGCGTACACCTGCGTTCATGGTCGGCTGACAGCCTTTGTGAGGACGGCTTGGGGTCTCGCCTGAACGGCCGTGAACGGGGCTGAATGAGACGGAAACTGAGACGGCCTGGCACGGAGCCAGGCCGTCTCTATCTGGTGCAACCTTCTGATCCGTAGCTCTACAGAGATCGGTCGTTGAGGGGTCTACAGGCTGCCGGAAAGCCCATGAGGGCCTGTGCGGGGCGCTGCGGGTTGCTGGGGTTGCTGTACTTCACTGCTATACCGCAACATCAGGGCCTCATCCTTATCAGGTCGATCACGGACCTCCGGAAGCTCGGAGGGGCCCTAGCTCGGCGAGGGAGTGATGGCCGCTGGGGGACGCTCTTGTTCGGCCTGGTTCGTCGCTGTTGGTGTCAGCAGCTGATGTCAGACATCAGCTGGCGGCTTGACAGTCGCCCCGGTCGGCTACGCCTAGGGATGCATCCAGGTCGGCGTTACACGGAGAGACGGCCTACTAGCGTTACTGTAATCAGGCCCACGAACAGGCTGTCTCTGACACGTCGTCCGAGATCCCCAACTGACGGAGCCGGTAAAGGCAATCGGGGTTGGCGATCTTCTCATCGAACGGGCCATGGATGGCCCCGTAGCCACAAGCGGTTGTCACCTTCGCACCGACGGTGTACCCGTAGGTGTGGACAATACCGGTGCACTGGGCGACGGTGGCCGATGCCGATGAAGCCGTAACGATGGGCGCGATCCCCGCTGCTACAACCACACCCACCGTCGCCAAGACGCGCTTTATTCTCATCGCTTGAAACCCTCCCGTTCATTACCACCAGCCACTCGAACATATGACCGGTGCGGTCGAGTTCATAAGATCACGGAAGCGGGGCCACCCTCAAGCCCTGACGTGAACCTGACGCAATTCAATCACTGCGCGGCATGAACGGTGGCGCCCGGCACCCGGACCCGCACGCACACCCCGAGTTTCAGGCAACAGCGCCAAGAGCCACCGGTGTCGCCAAGATCAGAGTCTCGCCGACACATTCACCACCGTCGCCAGCATCTGAAGTCAGTAACTGCCCTAGTCCCGGTTAGCTCTAGTTAGCTTTACCAATAAGGGAATCTAGCGGCTTCTAGCCGTCACAACGGGAGTCGTCAACCTCGTTGCGGTCCGCCTTCGCGCAATCTAAGCCCACCACCCACCCCGGCTCCCATCCCATCCGCCGTCGACCCACACACCGTGGAGCAGGCGTGGTTTCTGGCGTCCAGGTGGAGCGCGCCACTGTACGAACGACCTGGACGCCAGGGGCCACGCCTGATCGGCTCCGCCTGGGTCGACGGCGGACGGGATGGGAGCACCCCGCGCACGCCACGATGAACCCGCAGCCGGGAACGGCGCCCCCTCCATCCCGGTGCCGGCCGATCCCCCGCCGGAGGCATCGTTCTGACTGTGACCGCTCCCGTGCGGCACTCGACTCGTGGCCTTCGGCTCGCTGCTATCCGCGCGGCACGGACACCGGCCGGGCTGGAGCGGGGCGGAGACAGGAGCGCAGGCCCGGCCGGGGGCCGGGCCGCGCGCGGTGAGCGGAGCGAGCCGCCTTGAACCAGTAGAGAAAGTTGTAACTCAGTCGGCCGCGTGGGGCTTGAAGTCGTGTGCACAAGCGGGCAGTTCGGTCCCTTGGCGGTGGGCGAGTGGCACGAAGAACACCGGCCGGATTGTCCACGTGACGCGGGTGTGGTCCTGAGTGACCGTGACCGAGCAGGGCTCGAAGTTCAAGAGGGCTCGTCGGGTTGCGATCCGGCCTTGAGACAGCCAAGCCCACGCAACGTCGGATGCGTCGGAGTCCAGCGCCGGTGAGATCGTGCGAAGTGTGACCGCGACCCACCTGTCTGCCTGGGGTGCCGAGTACGCGTCGAAGGCTGCCCGGAGTGCCGGTGGCTGGCCGCTGCTGAGGTCTTCAGTCCAGCACTCGCACCAGTAGCCGAGTACGAGTTCCGTCACGATGCCGCTCCTCTGGGGTAGACCACGAGCACGTAGCGCGTGTTCTCGTCGTACAAGGTGAGTTGGTAGGCCGTTCCTGTGGCCAGATACGCAAGGGCTCGTTCGTGCTCCGGCTCGTCGGTGAGCCAGTGGCGGCCTGGCTGTGCGTGTGCCGCGTTGAGCTGGTCCGTGATGTGACCCGTACGCTCCTGAAGCCAACGCAGCGCCAGACGGGGACTTGTGGCAGCGTGCGTCCCCAGCGTGATGGAGCGGACTTCGTGGAAGGGGTAGGCGGCGGCCCAGCACTGATAAGAGCCGTACTGTCCGGCGGCATGTAGGTCCTCAGCAAGGGCTGACGTCAGCATGGCCGTCCCTCTGGGCCCGGCTGTGCGAAGAGTTCCGCGGTGACCGTGTGGCCGCCGTCGCTGTCGTGGACCACGACCCGATGAGCGATCGTGCTGACCATGCTCAGACCTCGGCCGTGCTCGGCCTCCTCGGCCTGGTCCTCGACCTTCGGGGCCGTCGCCGCGCCTCCGTCGTCTGTGACGGACAGGGCGATCACCTGTGGGGAGACTGCGAGGGCAAGGTGGAACCTGCCGGACTCCAGACCGCTGGCCGTGTGAAGGATCGCGTTCGCGCTCAGCTCGCTCACGATCAGCTCGGCATCCGCCGCTAAGGGCGATCCACGCAGGATGTCACGGGTCCAACGACGGGCCCGGCTCACTTCTTCTGGGAATCCTGGGCAACTCAGCCCCCAGACCCGGGCTGTACTCGTATACTCGTGCATACAAGTTCCTTCGTGCTGGTAGGCCGCCATGTGCAGCGGGTTCGGGCTATACGAGTTTCACGCCGTCGTGGGCGCGGATGGCCGGCGGGGACGCCGCGTCGAGTGCGTCCAGGACGCGGATCGCGTACGCCTCGTCGGCAAGCTCGGTGACCTCTTCACGGGTGGCCCAGCGCAGCGCGCGGGTCTCGTCACCGGTGGTGGGCGTGCCGTCGGTGGCCTCGCAACGGAAGACCAGGGAGACGATCAAGCCCTTCATGTTCTTGTAGACGCCGGTCAGGGTCGCCGGAAGCGCGATCTTGATGCCGGTCTCTTCGAGGACTTCGCGTTGCAGGGCCTCGGGGATGGTCTCCTCGCGTTCGAGGACGCCGCCCGGGGGTTCCCACTTGCCGTTGTCACGGCGCTGGATCAGGAGGGCACGGCTGTGGTCGTCGACGACGACTCCGGCGACGCTCACAGAGTGCGGGCGGTCCATGCTCACGATCCTCGGGCCCTCTCGGCTGGCTAGGCTCTCCACCGTAGCAACAACACTCGCCCACTCGTCTAGATACCTAAAGGAGTACTCAACGTGAGCCCTCTCCCTTCCGGCCTCCTCGGCGATCTCGACCCCACGAGCGATCGTGCGGTCTTCCGCCAGATCGCTGATCAACTGCGCGAGGCCATTGATCGTGGGCGATTCCGCGAGGGCGAAAAGCTGCCCTCCGAAGCTGAGCTTGTCGAGCACTACGGGGTGTCCCGGATGACCGTCCGGAACTCCTTCTCCATCCTTACGGGCGAGGGCCTGGTTCACGCCGAGCACGGCAAGGGCGTCTTCGTCCGGCCGCGTCCCCCGGTGCGCCGACTCGCCTCCGACCGCTTCGCCCGCCGACACCGGGAGCAGGGCAAGTCCGCCTTCATCGTCGAAGCCGATGCCGCTGGCAGTCACCCCCAGGTCGACAGCCTTGAGGTCAAGGAGGAGAAGGCCAGCCAGGACATCTCCACACGGCTCGGGTCAGTTCGGCGAGTGCTTGCCCGTCGGCGGCGCTACCTCCTCGACGGACGGCCCGTCGAGTTCGCCACTTCCTACCTCCCGCTCGACATCGCGCGGGGCACGCCGATCGCCGAACCCAACCCCGGCCCCGGTGGCATCTACGCCCGCCTCGAAGAGCTGGGCCACCACCTCGACCACTTTGAGGAAGAGATCCGCGCCCGGATGCCCTCGCCCGCCGAGGTCAAGACGCTGCACCTGGCGGCCGGCGTGCCCGTCATCCATCTGATCCGGACCGCCTTTGACAGCGAGGGGCGAGCCGTCGAGGTCTGCGACACGGTGATGGCGGCGGACGCGTACGTCCTGTCGTACCAGCTCCCGGCCACCTGATCGGGGTGGTCTGCGGTGGTGCGCGGGGACGCCTTCCCGAACTCGTACACCCCAACACGCTTACTCGTATAGACGAGTGGGCAAGTTGTGTGGCACAGTGGTCCGCACGAACCCGGGAGATCGGGTTCGCAGAGCGACACATGTATAGACGAGTAGATAGGGAAACTTCCTTGCGTACCATCCGCGTTGAGACCACCGCCGCGACGATCCTCCTCACCGAGGCCCCTGAGCCGAAGGTCCGCGACCGGCAGACGGGCGAGATCGCCAAGGACGCGAACAGCGGTGAGGCCCTGATGACGATCGGAGTCGTCTACATCGAGGACGGCGAGTCGTCGCTGATCAAGGTCACCATCCCGGAAGGCGGCATTTCCGAGGGGCTGGCCCTCGGGGCGCCGGTCTCGCTCCCGGGACTGGTCGCCCGGCCGTGGGAGTCCGTGTTCAACGGCCAGCAGCGACACGGCATCGCCTACCGGGCCGCCGCCGTCACCCCGGCCGCCTTCCCGGTCGCCACCGGGGCCGCTGCCTGATGACCGACCTGACGACGCTCCTGGAGGTGGGTGGTCCCCTCGCCGCGCTTGGCGGTGGGGCCGCCTACACCCGGGCCAAGCACCCGGCGGTGTACTGGTCCACGGTCGGCCTGCCGATATCCACGGCTCGGCTGCTCGGCTCGTACAGCTCGGTCATGGAAGCGTGCGGCCTGACTGTGGCTCCCTCCCGGCTCCGGATCCTCGCTGTCAAGGCCACCACCAACCGTGAGGTTCGGCCGGTGCCGCCCCGCCGGGGACTCATCCGGCCCACCACGACCGGTCTCCGTATCCGGCTCCGGCTCGCGCCGGGACAGGAACCCGCCGACGTCGCCGCCTCGGCAGAACGGCTGAGGCATGCCTGGGGCGTGCACGCCGTGTACGTCACGACCGTCAAGCCGGGCGTGGTTGAGCTGCGGCTGGTCGGCTACGACGTGCTACGGCGGGTGCGGATGGCCCGCAAGGTTCCGGACGGCTTCCTCAAGGTGTCGGTCGCGCTTCGGGAAGACGCCATGCCGTTCGTCCGGGACTACCGCACCATCCCGCACCAACTCACCCTCGGCGCCACGCTGTCCGGCAAATCCATGTACTTGCGCCACCTGATCGCCGGACTCGCCCCTCAGCCCGTCGCCCTGGTCGGCATCGACTGCAAGCGGGGTGTGGAACTGGCACCCTTCGCCGCTCGGCTCTCGTCGCTGGCCACCGACCCGGAACAGGCATCCGAACTGCTGCCCGTACTGGTCAAGGAAATGGAGGACCGATACGACCTGATCAAGGCTCGACAGGGGATCGCACCGAACACACCGGACGAGGAGATCACCTCCGACATCTGGGGCCTGCCCGAGAAACAACGCCCGGTTCCCGTCGTGCTGTTCGTTGACGAGGTGGCCGAACTCTTCCTCGTCGCCACGAAGAAGGACGAGGAACGCAGGGACGAGATGGTCACCCAGCTCATCCGCCTCGCCCAGCTCGGCCGCGCCGCCGGCATCTACCTGGAGGTGTGCGGGCAGCGCTTCGGCGCCGAGCTTGGCAAGGGGGCGACCATGCTCCGAGCCCAGCTCACCGGCCGCGTGTGCCATCGCGTCAACGACGAAGCCTCCGCAAAGATGGCGCTCGGCGACATCGCACCGGAAGCGGTCTACGCCGCCTGCGCCATCGCCCCCGAACGGCCCGGCCTCGCCGTGGCCGGTGACACCTCCGGCGGCTGGTCCCGCATCCGCACGCCGTATCTCTCCCTCGGCGACGCCGCCGAGACCTGCCGCGAGTCGGCACACCTGGTGCCCGACCTGCCCGCGCTCAAGCGCTTCCGGCCCGACGTGCCCGTACGACCGCTCGAAGCCCCGGTCTCGCTGGTCAAGCCACGCCCCATGACCGACTGACGTTCTCCTGCCCAACTCCGGAAGGAGCCACATCATGCGTGCCCGCCTGGCACGTGTCGACGCGGTGCTCGTCCAGGCGCTCATCGCCGCCGCGCTGTCCTTCGCCCACCTCCACGACGTCGCCATGGCGGCCGGACAAGACGGCTGGAAAGCCTGGGCCTACCCCGTCTCCGTCGACCTGCTACTCGTAGCCGCTTGGCGCCGACTGCGCTCAGGCACGACCAAAGCAGCGGCCTGGTGCTGGTTCGTCATCGCGCTCACGGCATCCCTCGGGGCCAACGTCGCCACCGCTGGCCTCCTCGACCTCGGCCACGTCCCGGCCTGGCTGCGCATCCTCGTCGCTGGCTGGCCTGCGATCGCCTTTCTCGGTGGGACCCTCCTCGCACACTCGGCACCACAGAAGCACGCCGACATCGAGGACCAGGAGGACGAGCGCGAATCCGCACACGAACCGGCTGTGGAGCCCGCCGTCGAGACCCCGCCCGAACCCCTGCCCGTACCCGTCCCGGCCGCCCTGGTCGAGCACGCCCGCAAGGTCGCCGCCGACCACCAGACCCGCACCGGTGCCCCCATCGACACTCCGACCCTCCGCGCCCGCCTCGGCGTCCCGGCCCCCATCGCCGAAGCCATCGCCGCGCGCCTCTGAGAGGAGAACCCGCATGACCGCGAACCGCCGCTTCCGCGATGTCACCCGCATCGGCCCCGTCCAAGTCGCCACTTCCTACGACAACCGGGGCCGCGAGAAGCACACGGCCGCCTGCACCGCCCCGCGCTGCGGATTCTCCGCCGACTACGACAGCCGCGCCGCCGCCGAGTTGGCCGCCCGCACGCACCGCTGTCCCATCCGCTGAAAGGACACTGCCCACCGTGACCGTCAGCCTGCCGCTGGTCTTCGTCCTCGGTCTCTTCGCCTGGGGAGCGGTCAAGTTCCTCGGCGTCCGCCCGTGGATCGTCGTCCTGATCGCCCTCTTCGGCTTCTGGCTCTCGCACACCTTCATGGGCCCGGCCATCGAGTCCGGTACGCGCTCCGGCGTGACCGTCATAAACGGCTCACATACCTAGACGAGTAGATAAGGAGAGCCCGTGTTCCTGCCCAAATACCCCGACAGCCCGACTCCGCCGCCCGCGCACACCCACACCCCGGCCGAACCGGCGCCCGTCCGGCGCTCGCTCCCATCTGTGTCCATCGACAACAAGACGATCGCGACCGTGATCGTCGGCGGGGTCGTCCTCACCGCGCTCCTGGCTGCCGTCGCCGTTACGGCCATCTCGGTAGCCGTCGCCGCCGTGGTCCTGCGCTCTCTGCTCCGCGAGCAGTACCGGCGCTGAAGAACAGCGCCCGACACCCGGGGCGGCCCGATACCGCCAAGCATCCGCCGCCCCGGGGTCCGTCTCTCCCGACCGAACCAGTCAGTCAGAAGGAGACCGCCATCTTCACCCGCACCACGCCGCCCCCGCTCCCGGAACTCGCAAGGCTGGCCGAACACGGCACCCTGCCCGGCATCCTCCGGCAGCTCTCCGGGCTCGGCGGCTGCACCAACCCGATCCGCCTCGACGGCCACCGCACCGAGTACGACGTCGACACCACAACCGGTGAGATCGGCCGCGTCCTGCACCACCTCGACTCGACCGCCCTCCCGGCCGGCCAACTCCTCGTCCGCTGCAACAACCGCCGCACCACCCGCTGCCCGGCCTGCGCAGAGGTCTACCGACGCGACACCTTCCACCTGATCACCGCCGGACTGCGCGGTGGGAAGGGCACCCCCGAACGCGTCGGCGCCCATCCACGCGTCTTTGCCACCTTCACCGCACCCGGCTTCGGCCCGGTCCACAACCGCCGCACCGACGGGCGCCCCTGCCGCTGCGGCACCCGCCACGACCAAGACGACGACGTCCTTGGCACCCCGCTCAACCCAGACACGTACGACTACGAAGCAGCCGTCCTGTGGAACGCTCACGCCGGGCAGCTCTGGCGCCGTTTCTCCATCTACCTGCGCCGCGAGGTCGCCAAGCGTGTGGGCCTGTCACAACGCCGCTTCCGCCAACACGCCCGCGTCTCCTTCGCGAAGGTCGCTGAGTACCAGAAGCGTGGTGCGGTTCACTTCCACGCGGTCATCCGCATCGACGGCCCTGGGGGCGGAGAGACCCCGCCCCCGGCCTGGGCGACTGTTGGACTGCTCACCGACGCCATCAAGGCCGCTGCCGTCAAGGTTCACGTCGAGGGCCCGGTGATCGACAGCCGACCCCACACCTTCGCCTTCGGCCGCCAACTCGACGTCCGCACCATCCGGTCGGCCGACTTCAACGACGGCCAGGAGCTGACCGAGCGAGCCGTAGCGGCGTACGTCGCCAAGTACGCCACCAAGGGTGCCGAGACCGCGACGGGCGCTCTCGATCGCCCGCTGAAGTTCGTGGCCGAACTCGCCCAGTTCGACATCAGCGACCATTCCCGCCGCCTCATCCGAACCGCCTGGACCCTCGGCGCCCGCAAGGACCTGGAACACCTCCGCCTGCGCGCCTGGGCCCACATGCTCGGATTCCGCGGCCACTTCTCCACCAAGTCCCGCTGCTACTCCACCACCCTCGGCGCCCTCCGCGACGCCCGTGCCGAATGGCGCCGAGCACAAGCCGCAGCAGCCAACGGAGCGGAGACCGAGACGACGCACGTCCTCGCTCACTGGGTCTTCGCCGGTACCGGCCTCTCTGATGCCGAAGCCTGGCTCGCCGCATCTCTCGAACCCGCCCCTGGAACGGAAGGAGAACCGACCAAGTGACCGACCGCTACCTGTCCGTGGGCCAGGTCGCCGAGCTGCTCGGCACGACCGCACGCTTTCCTCGACGGCTGATCGAGGAGCGGCGCATCCGGTACGTGAAGGTCGGCCGGCACGTGCGCATCCCGGAGAGCGCCTTCGAGGAGTACATCCAGGCTCGCACTGTCGAGCCGATCAGAGTCCGCCACCGCACCGGATTGCGGAGGGCTGCCTGATGGCCAACAAGAAGGGCAACCGCCGCCGCTTCGGTGCGGTCCGGCAGTACCGCTCCGGCCGCTGGACGGCTTCGTACCTCGGCCCCGAAGGTGAACGCATCCGCGCGGACGAGACTTTCGAGACGAAGAAGGATGCCGAGATCTGGCTGTCCCAGGTCGAAGCGGATCTCACTCGTGGGGACTGGCGCGCCCCCGACGCGGGCGCCGTCAACTTTCGCGTGTACGCCGAAAAGTGGGTCGAGGAGCGGGAGTTGTCCGTCCGTACGGTCGACCTGTACGAAGACCTCCTCCGCCTGTATATCTTCCCGACCCTCGGCGCCTTCGACCTGGACGAGATCACTGCTCCCCGCGTCCGTGAATGGCGTGCCGAGCGACTCCGCACCACGAAGGCTAAGACGACCGTCGCCAAGGCGTACCGGCTCCTCAAGGCCGTCATGGAGACGGCCGTCGATGACGAGTTGATCAGCCGCAACCCGTGCCGGATCAAGGGCGCGGGCAAGGAGTCGGCTACCGAACGCCGTATCGCCACCGTCGCCCAGGTCGATGCGCTCGCCGATGCGATCGGGATCCGCTGGCGGCTCATGGTCTACCTCGGTGCGTACGGCCCGATGCGCCCGGAGGAACTGGCGGGCCTCCGCCGTCGGGATGTCGACCTCGACAATCTGGTGATGCGCGTCCGCGTCGCCGAGCCGGAACGCACCAACGGCAAGCGGGCTCCTGGCGAGACCAAGTCCGATGCAGGCGTGCGTACCGTCGTCCTCCCGGCCTTCCTCCACAAGGACGTGAGGCGGCACCTCGACTGGTTCGCTGAGAAGGGACCCGACGGCCTTCTGTTCGTCGGTGAGCAGGGGGCGCCCTTCCGCCGTACCTCCTTCGGACGGAAGTGGCGGCGGGCGCGTCTAGCCGTCGGCCTGCCGGACGGCTTCCGGTTCTACGACCTTCGTCACACCGGACATACGCTCTCGACTCGATCGGGCGCCACCCTGAAAGACACGATGGTCCGCGCGGGCCAGTCCTCCGAGAAAGCCGCGATGATCTACCAGCACTCCGACGACGAGCGTCAGCGTGAGGTCGCCGCCGGCCTGGACGACATGGTCCGCGCCGAACGTGCGAAGCACCACAAGAGCAACGGTCTGCACCACAAGCCGGAGTCATCGGCGGGCTAATGGTGCGCTAGTGGTGCAACCCCCGCCCACCGGTCTAGACAACAAAGAACCCCCGGGTCTCTGACCTGGGGGTTTTGCGTGGAGCGGGTGACGAGAATCGAACTCGCGCTCTCAGCTTGGGAAGCTGATGTTCTACCATTAAACTACACCCGCGTAAGTACGGACGGGTCGGCTCGGGGAGTCGAGGTCCGGACGGTGCTCACTCTACAACATCGCAGACCCCTGGTGCCCGGGCCCAGGGGTCTGAGTCTGTTTCAGGGGTGGGATCCGGCTGCGGGCGACCGGAGTTGGGGCGTACCGTGGAGGCCTGGAGGAGGGCCAGGGCGGGGCCGGAGTGCCGCCTGGAGAGTCGTCTCTTTGATCCCGTAATGTGCCTTTCGTCGTCGGGGCGGTCACGCCCGACGAGGCTCTTGGGGAAGGGACTTAAGGGACTTGATGGAACGCACCGTCGTCCGCTGTGCGGACGGGCACGTCTTCAGCGCCGCTTCGTTCCCGATGCAGCAGGCCGAGCGGCTCGGCCCCGGTCGGCTCGTGAGGTGTCCCCGGTGCAGCCGGCTCCGCAGTGTGGTGCCGGTCGCTCTGGAGAAGCAGCGGTAGCGAGGGGAAGCGAAAGAAGAGGCAGGGCGCCGTCGCGGAGGCGGCGCGGGCAGTAACCCTGGCGCGCGGAGTCGTCACGATTGTCACGGCTCCGCGCGCCTTGCGTATCCTCGCTACGTGCTTCTCTCAGACAAGGACATCCGGGCCGAGATCGACGCCGGGCGGGTACGGATCGATCCCTACGACCAATCCATGGTGCAGCCGTCGAGCGTTGACGTGCGGCTGGACCGGTACTTCCGGGTGTTCGAGAACCACCGGTACCCGCACATCGACCCCTCCGTCGAGCAGCCCGACCTGACCCGGCTGGTCGAGCCGGAGGGCGACGAGCCGTTCATCCTGCACCCCGGGGAGTTCGTGCTGGCCTCGACGTACGAGGTCATCTCGCTGCCCGACGATCTCGCGTCGCGGCTTGAGGGGAAGTCCTCGCTGGGGCGACTCGGGCTGGTCACGCACTCCACCGCCGGGTTCATCGACCCCGGCTTCAGCGGTCACGTCACGCTCGAACTCTCCAACCTCGCCACGCTGCCGATCAAGCTCTGGCCGGGGATGAAGATCGGCCAGCTGTGCATGTTCCGACTGACCTCGCCCGCCGAGTTCCCGTACGGCAGCGAGCGCTACGGCTCCCGCTACCAGG
This sequence comes from Streptomyces sp. MUSC 14, assembly GCF_001866675.1. NCBI lineage: Bacteria > Bacillati > Actinomycetota > Actinomycetes > Kitasatosporales > Streptomycetaceae > Streptomyces > Streptomyces sp. MUSC 14. Next base: position 45,702 of record NZ_MLYN01000046.1, on the reverse strand, counting down.
GGCAGCGCGGGCCGACCGCCTCGCGGTCCTACGTCAATTTCCATCGGACCCAGGTGTGAGGGCAGCAGAAGCATGAGTGAGACCCAGGGCGTGCGGGAGAACCTGACGTACGAGGCCTTCGGCGACGCCGTGCGCGAGCTGGCGCAGACCATCGCCGACGACGGGTACGAGCCCGACGTCGTGCTCAGCATCGCCCGGGGCGGGGTGTTCGTCGCCGGTGGGCTGGCCTACGCGCTGGACTGCAAGAACATCCACCTCGTGAACGTGGAGTTCTACACCGGGGTGGGCACCACCCTGGAAATGCCCGTCATGCTCGCGCCCGTCCCCAACGTGATCGACTTCTCCGACAAGAAGGTGCTGATCACCGACGACGTCGCGGACACCGGCAAGACGCTGAAGCTCGTGCGCGACTTCTGCCTCGACACCGTCGCCGAGGTGCGCTCCGCGGTGATCTATGAGAAGTCCCACTCCCTCGTGAAGTGCGAGTACGTCTGGAAGCGGACCGATGACTGGATCAACTTCCCGTGGAGTGTCCTGCCGCCCGTCGTGAAGCGGGCCGGGCAGGTGCTCGACGCCTGAGCCCGCGCGGTACCAGGAGCAGGGGAAAGGGCCCCGGCCATGACGCCGGGGCCCTTTCTCATGCGCGTCTCATGCGCGCGAGGACTAGAACGTGCCGAGCTTCACGATCGACAGCAGGGCGATCAGCTGGATCGCCGACGCGCCCAGTGCCTTCGGCCAGGGCAGGTCGTGGGAGCGGGAGACCATCAGGGTCAGCAGGGCGCCCGCGCCGATCCAGGTGGCCCAGCCGAGGAGCTGGACGAAGCTCGCGTCGCCGCCGAAGAACATGGCCACGATCAGGCGGGGCGCGTCCGTGAGGGCCGTGATCAGCATGGACAGGCCGACCGTCGGCTGCCAGGCCCCGTCGCCGCCGAGCTGGCGGGCCAGGGTGTGGGTGACCACGCCCAGGACGAACAGACCCAGCACCATCACGACCGCCGTGATCAGGACGATCGGCACCGTGGTGGAGAACGGGGAGCTGATCGCGTCCTTGCGGGCGGTGTCGAAGCCGAAGACGGCGAGCAGGCCGTAGAGGAACGTCGTGATGAGCGCGGGCGCCCACATCGTGTAGTCCCGCATGCGCAGGAAGGTCTGGTTGGGGGAGGTGATGATCCCCTTCAGCAGTTCCTTCCAGTGCAGGGGCGGGCCGAGCGGGGCGGCGGGCGCGGCGGTCGAGCCGGCCTGGTAGGTCGAGCCCTGGGTGTAGCCGGCGGCCTCGTCGACCGAGAACGCCTGGGTGTGGCCCGGGCTGTTGGCCGCGTACGGGTCGTGCGGTGCTCCGTGCCCGGCGCCGGGCGCGTTCTGGTAGCCGCCGTCGCCGAAGTACTCCGGGCCGTCCTCGCCCGGGCCGGGGTAACCGTAGGACGGGCCCGGGCGGCCGTACTGCTGCTGCGCCTGCGGGTACGGCGGCTGCGGCGCCGACGGGTAGCCGTACGACGGCCCCGACGGCTGCCCGTACCGCGGTCCCGGGCGGCCGTGCGGCGCCCCCTGCGGTGCCTGCGGTACCTGCTGTCCTTGGGGGGTGCGGTTGTCCCGGCCCCCGCGTCCGATCCTGAATCCAGCCACGTCATCGAACGTACCTGGTCCCGGAGAGTGACGTGCCCGGCCCGGGTGTCCGGGCCCGCCTTTGCGGCCGACCTGTGACATCCCCTAAGGGGCCGTCAGCGGCGCGGCCCCGGGGTCCCTCAGGGGTTCCCCCGGTTTTGCCCGGCCCCGGGACCGCGAGAGGTGTGCCGGCGGGGGCGGAGCGGGCGCCGCGGAGGCCGGGAAGGGAGCCCCGGCCGGGCCGGGCGGGGCGGACTGGGCCAGGATGGTGCCATGAGCGTAGTGAAGATCAACGTCCTGACCGTGCCCGCCGAGCAGCGGGAGGTGCTGGAGAAGCGGTTCGCCTCGCGTGCCCACGCGGTGGAGAACTCCGACGGCTTCGAGTGGTTCGAGCTGCTGCGGCCCGTCGAGGGCACCGACACTTACCTCGTGTACACGCGCTGGCGGGACGAGGAGTCGTTCCAGGCCTGGATGGAGGGGCCGATGAAGGCCGCGCACCAGGGCGGCGAGGGCGCCGAGCGGCCCCGGCCGGCTGCTTCCGGTTCCACCCTGTGGTCCTTCGAGGTGGTGCAGCAGGCGGGGCCCAAGCAGGCCTAGCCGGAGGCGACCAGCCGTAAGCGCCCGGGTCAGGCGTCGGCCCGGGCCAGCTCCAGTTCCGGGAAGGGCACCGGCTCGGGGGAGCGGCCCGCTTGCAGGACGTAGGCCCGTCCCGTCTCCTCGCCCGCCGTGATCCCGGCGACCGACGCCGCGATCTCGGCGGGCTCGGCCAGGGCGAGACCCTGGGCGGTGATGTACTCGACGGCCTCGGGACGCAGGATCGGTGTGCGGACGATGCCCGGGCAGATCGCGTTGATCCGCACGCCCTTGTCCTGCCAGGCCGGGGCGAGCGAGCGCACCAGTCCGAGCACGCCGTACTTGGCCGCCGCGTAGACCGGGTCGAAGGGGGCCGCGCCGACGCCGGCCATGCTGGAGGTCACCAGCAGCGAGCCCCCGCCGTGCGCGGCCAGCGCGGGCAGCGCGGCGTGCAGGCCGTACATCACCCCGTGCAGGTTGACCGCCAGGACGCGGTGCTGGCGCGCACTGTCGTAGTCGTCCTCGCCGAATCCGCCGCCGTCGCCGATCCCGGCGTTCAGGTGCACCACGTCCAGCCCGCCGTAGGCCGCCACGGCGGTGGTGATCAGTGCGAGGTTGTCGGCCTCCCGCGTGACGTCGGTGCGGACGAACAGGCCGTCCACCTCCCGCGCCACGGCCGTGCCGCCCGCCTCGTCGACGTCCGCGACGACCACGTGCGCGCCCAGCCCGCCGAAGTGCCGGGCGACCGCCGCGCCGATCCCGCTCGCCGCCCCGGTGACCACCACCACCTGTGCCATGTCCGCGGACCTCTCCCGTCGGTTGTCGCTCACGTCTGTCATGTCGCTCACGCCGCTGCCGTCGCGGCGGCCTCGTCGCGGATGGCGGCGATGCGGGCCGGTGCGCGGCCGTAGCGCCTGCTGAAGACCTCCAGGCCCACGAACAGCGCCACGTACTGGAGCGTGGTGACCAGCATCACCGAGTCGATCGGCAGGGTGTAGGCGAGCGCCACCCGGACGACGGAGTCCATCAGCAGGCCCACGCCCCAGACCGCCGTCAGCAGCCGCATCAGACGGCGGAAGGTCGGTGACGTCCGCCAGTTGCGCTCCAGCCCGGCGCGCCGGTCGCCGCGGGCGACCGACGACAGGAGCCGGAAGATGACCGGCTGCCCGCGCAGCAGCGTGCCCAGGAACACCAGCCCGACGACGCCCGTCATCCAGCCGTCCTTCGCGAACATGAACCGCGGGCTTCCCGTCACCGCCGACAGCGCCGCGCCCAGGCCCACCATGCTGAGCACCAGGATGCCCAGCATCCCCACGCGCCGCTCGCGCACCACCGTCAGCAGCGCCTCCGCCGTGGGCGGTACGGCGCTCGCCACCACCGCCCACCACAGGCCGACGCCGGCCGCGCGCAGGCCGTAGAACAGGGCGAGCGGCGCGGCGACGTTCAGCAGCAGGCCCTGCACCAGCAGCCTGTTCGGTGACCCCGCCCCCGTGGAACCCGCGTGCTCGTTCACCGCCGTCGCCGCCGCGTTCGTGTCCGTCGCGCTCATGCCCTTCCCCTCTCCTGCACGTTCCTCGTTCGCGTTTCCGGTGTCTTCGACGCTACGGAGCAGGGGGCGCGCGGACCTTGTGCCCGGCTGCCGGACGGGGGTGGGGCCAGACCCACCCCCCGCTGTCTCCGCCCACACCCCGTCCGGCCGCCGGGTGCGCCACACTGGGCCCATGACCACCCCCGCCGGACGCGTCGGTGCCGTCGCTCTGCGCCGCCTCGGCGGACGTCACCGGGAGCTCGGGTACTGCTGGACGATCGGCTGGTGCGGCCTGGCGGCCCTCGCGGTGTCCTGCGTCGCCCTGCCGGTGCGGTTCCTCGGCGGCGGTGACCCGGAGCGCGGGCCGCTGCGCGCCGTGCGCAAGCTCGCCGCCAACTACCGCCGGGTCAACCACCGCTGGCTGCCCGGACGTCGGGACGGCACGGCGATACCGAGCCCCTATCTCCCCGACCGTCCGCCGCACGAGGACCCGGCGAACCGCCGCGACCTGCTCTTCGTCGCGCTGGAGCCCTGGGTCGCGCTGGTGCTGCTGCTCGTGCCCTCCGCGATGGCCTGGTACGGGCTGTTCGGCCTGCTCGCCCCGGGCATCGCCGCGCTCTTCGACAGCCATCGCGGCCTGTTCGACGGGCCCGTGCCCAGCCGGCCGGCCGTGGGGATCCCCGGTGGCCTGCTGCTGTACTACGCGGCACTGCGGCTGTCCGGTCCGGCCTCCCGGCTGCACGCGGACCGCTGGCTGCCCGTGCTGCTCGGCCCGGCCCCCTCCGTCGCCGCCGAGGTCGCCGCCGAGGCGGAACGGCGCCGGCTGGCGGAGCGGGTCGCGGAGCTGACGGAGACCCGGCTCGCCGCCGTGGACAGCCGGGAGGCCGAACTGCGCCGTATCGAGCGGGACCTGCACGACGGCGCGCAGGCCCGGCTGGTCGCCATGGGCCTTGCCCTCGGCGCGCTGGAGACGCTGATGGAGACCGATCCGGAGCGGGCGCGCGAGCTGGTGCGGCAGACGCGCGAGAGTTCGGCGCGCGCCCTCACAGAACTCCGCGCGCTGGTACGGGGCATCCACCCGCCGGTGCTGGCCGAGCGCGGGCTGGTCGACGCGCTGCGGGCGCTCGCCCTGGACGCCCCGCTGGCGGCCGAGGTGGACGCCGACGGGCTGCCGGGCCGCCCGGAGGGGCCGATCGAGGCGGCGCTGTACTTCGCCGTCGCCGAACTGCTCACCAATGCCGCCCGGCACGGCGACGCGACGCACGCGCGCGTGGAACTCGCCCACACCGGCGAGGTGTTGCGCTGCACGGTGTGGGACGACGGGAGCGGGGGCGCGCGCGAGGAGGACGGGCCGGTGCTCGGGGCGGGCGGCAGCGGACTGCGGGGCATCCGCCGCCGGTTGTCGGCCTTCGACGGTACGCTCGGCATCGACAGCCCGGACGGAGGGCCCACTCTGGTGACGATGGAGCTGCCGTGCGTGTTGTCCTCGCGGAAGACCTCTTCCTCCTGAGGGAAGGGCTCTGCACCCTTCTGACGGCCCATGGGTTCACCGTCGCCGCCGCCGTGGCCAGCGGCCCGGAGCTGCGGCGGGCGCTGGCCGAGGAGGAGCTGGACGTCGCGGTGGTGGACGTACGCCTGCCGCCCACCTTCACCGACGAGGGGCTGCAGGCCGCGCTGGAGGCCCGGCGCAGCCGCCCGGGGCTGCCCGTCCTCGTGCTGTCGCAGCACGTGGAGCAGTTGTACGCGCGCGAGTTGCTGGCGGACGGCACCGGCGGGGTCGGCTATCTGCTCAAGGACCGGGTGCTCGGCGCCGCCGAGTTCGTGGACGCCGTACGACGCGTGGCGGACGGCGGTACGGCGATGGACCCGGAGGTCGTGTCCAAGCTGCTGGGCGGCCGGCGCCGTGACGATCCGCTCGCCACGCTCACCCCGCGCGAGCGGGAGGTGCTGGCGCTGATGGCCGAGGGGTACTCCAACGCGGCCGTCGCCGCCCGGCTGTTCGTCAGCGAGAGCGCCGTCGGCAAGCACTCGGCGAGCATCTTCGCCAAGCTCGGCATCACCGCCTCGGACGTGACCAACCGCCGGGTGCTGGCCGTCCTGGCGTATCTGAACGGCACACCGCGCGCGTGAGACAGAGCGCCCCCTGCCGGTGCGGGCAGGGGGCGCCGTACGTCAGCGAGCCGCTGTCACTTGACCGGCTCGGGCTCCGGCTCGTTCTCGCTGGCCGTCTCGCCCGCCGGGTCGACCGGCGTCCTGACGGAGTCGAGGAGGAGCTGGGCGACGTCCACGACCTGGATGGACTCCTTGGCCTTGCCCTCGTTCTTCTTGCCGTTGACCGAGTCGGTCAGCATGACGAGGCAGAACGGGCAGGCGGTGGAGACGATGTCCGGGTTGAGGGAGAGGGCCTCGTCGACGCGCTCGTTGTTGATGCGCTTGCCGATGCGCTCCTCCATCCACATCCGGGCGCCACCGGCGCCGCAGCAGAAGCCGCGCTCCTTGTGGCGGTGCATCTCCTCGTTGCGCAGGCCCGGGACCTTGCCGATGATCTCGCGCGGGGGCGTGTAGATCTTGTTGTGGCGGCCCAGGTAGCAGGGGTCGTGGTAGGTGATGATGCCCTCGACCGGGGTGACGGGGACGAGCTTGCCCTCGTCGACCAGGTGCTGGAGCAGCTGGGTGTGGTGGATGACCTCGTAGTCGCCGCCGAGCTGCGGGTACTCGTTGCCGATGGTGTTCAGGCAGTGCGGGCAGGTGGCGACGATCTTCTTGGCCGACTTCGGCTTGCGGGACTCGGCGGTGACCTTGCCGTCGTCGTCCAGCTCCTCGCCGAACGCGGTGTTGAGGGCCATCACGTTCTCCATGCCGAGCTCCTGGAAGAGGGGCTCGTTGCCGAGGCGGCGGGCGGAGTCACCGGTGCACTTCTCGTCGCCGCCCATGATCGCGAACTTCACGCCCGCGATGTGCAGCAGCTCGGCGAAGGCCTTGGTGGTCTTCTTCGCGCGGTCCTCCAGGGCGCCGGCGCAGCCGACCCAGTACAGGTACTCGACCTCGGTGAGGTCCTCGATGTCCTTGCCGACGACCGGGATCTCGAAGTCGACCTCCTTGGTCCACTCCAGGCGCTGCTTCTTCGCCAGGCCCCAGGGGTTGCCCTTCTTCTCCAGGTTCTTGAGCATCGTGCCCGCCTCGGACGGGAACGCGGACTCGATCATGACCTGGTAGCGGCGCATGTCGACGATGTGGTCGATGTGCTCGATGTCGACGGGGCACTGCTCGACGCAGGCGCCGCAGGTGGTGCAGGACCACAGGACGTCCGGGTCGATGACGCCGTTCTCCTCGGCGGTGCCGATCAGCGGGCGCTCGGCCTCGGCCAGCGCGGCGGCGGGAACGTCCTTCAGCTGCTCCTCGGACGCCTTCTCCTCGCCCTCCGCGCTCTTGCCGCCGCCGGCCAGCAGGTACGGCGCCTTGGCGTGGGCGTGGTCCCGCAGGGACATGATCAGCAGCTTCGGGGAGAGCGGCTTGCCGGTGTTCCAGGCGGGGCACTGCGACTGGCAGCGGCCGCACTCGGTGCAGGTGGAGAAGTCGAGCAGGCCCTTCCAGGAGAACTGCTCGACCTGGGAGACGCCGAAGACGTCGTCCTCGCCCGGGTCCTCGAAGTCGATCGGCTTGCCGCCGGAGGTCATCGGGAGCAGGGCGCCGAGCGAGGTCTCACCGGTCGCGTTGCGCTTGAACCAGATGTTCGGGAAGGCCAGGAAGCGGTGCCAGGCCACACCCATGTCGGTCTTCAGCGCGACCACGATCATCCAGATGAAGGAGGTCGCGATCTTCAGGCCGGCGAAGAAGTAGGTGAGGTTCTGGAGCGTGGAGACGTCCATGCCCTTCAGCCACGCCACGACCGGGTACGAGATGAAGAAGGAGGCCTCGTAGCCGTCGACGTGGTGCTGGGCGCCTTCGAGGGCGTGCAGCATGAAGATGCAGACGCCGACGATGAGGATGACGGTCTCGACGAAGTAGGCCTGGCCGGCGTTGGAGCCGGCGAAGCGGGACTTGCGGCCCGGCTTGTTCGCCTTGCTCAGCTGGCGGACCACGACCAGGATCGCGATGCCGAGGATCGTCGTCGTGCCGACGAACTCGACGAAGACGTTGTACGGCGCCCAGTCGCCGATGACCGGCAGGATCCAGTCGGCCTTGAAGAGCTGGCCGATGGCGTTGACGATCGTCAGCAGCAGCGTGTAGAAGCCGACCGCCACGAACCAGTGCGCCACACCGATGACGCCCCAGCGGTTCATCCGGGTGTGGCCGACGAACTCCCTGGCCACGGTGAGGGTGCGCTGGGCGGGGTCGTCGGTCCGCGTCCCGGCCGGTACCGACTGGCCGAGCCGCATGAAGTTGTAGATCTGGAGGAGGGCGCGGCCGAACAGTGCCACGCCGACCACGATCAGGACCAGCGACACGATGATCGCGGCGAGTTGCATTGGGGCTCCTGAGGCGGCCTGAGTCAGCTGGGCAACATTACTAAGCGGTAACTTATGGAGTCCGTCCGAGACTACCTCCATCTTCCGCCGGGATGCAGTAGAGCACGGGGTGATCTGGGTCGCCGAGCCGCAATCGGATCGTGTTATTCATACCGATTTGATACTTTCGCCCCTACCGTGGTGCAGTGCTCTACGGGATCGCCGCCGCCACCGCCGCCCTCCTGCTCACCGCCGTGCTCACGGCGCTGCTGCGGGGGGTTGCACTGCGGGCGGGCATTGTCGACCGTCGCATGCAGCGCCGTATGCCGCTGCTCGGCGGCCTCGCCGTGGTGACCGTCACGTGTCTCGTCGCCTGGGTCGGGGAGTCGACCCGGATCGCTCCGCTCGGGAACGGGGTCGGCCGGCTGCTGGTCGCCGCCGCCGCGCTCGCCGCGCTCGGCCTGGTCGCCGACGTGTGGCGGCTGCGCGCGCGCGTGCTCGTCGCCGGTACGGCCGTGGCGGCGGCCTGTGTCGTGCCGTACGAGGAGACGGGCGTGGCGGGCGGGCTCCTCGGCATCGCCTGGATCGTCGTCGCCTCCCTCGCCTTCAAGGGCCTCGACCACGTGGACGGGCTGGCGGGGACCGTCGGGGTCATCACCGCGTTCGGCGCCGGGGCCTGCGCCGCCGCCGAGGTGCTGGACGGGCTCGCCGCGCTGCTGAGCGTGTTCGCCGCCGCCCTGACCGGCTTCCTGATGCACAACTGGCCGCCCGCGCGGATCGGGCTCGGCTCCTGCGGCGCGCTGTTCACCGGCTTCCTGCTGGCGTCGTCGCTCGTCCTCACGCGCGCGGGCTACGGCCTCTCGGCCAGCTCGGCCGTGGCGGCGTGCTTCGGTGCCGTCGCCGCAGCCGACGCACTGCTCGTCCTGTTCGCCCGGCTGCTGGCCCGGCGGCCGCTGCTGCGGCGCGGCCCCGACCATCTCGCGCACCGGCTGCGCCGGCTCGGGCTCACCACGGCGGGCTCCGTCGTGCTGCTGGGCGCCGGCTCCTTCTCCACGGTGCTCGTGGGGGTGCTCGTGCACACCGGATGGACGGGGAAGGAGGCCGCGCTGTGGGTGGCCGGAGGGGCGCTGCTCGTCGTCGGTGTACTCCTTCGTATCCCTGTCCAGCGGTCCCGAGGGACGGAAACTGTGCAGGTCAGCGGCCAGTTGCGTGTAAGGAACGGATAAGACTTGAGCCCTGCCGACTCAGGTCTGTTGACCCGGCGCGGGGAGTCGTGCACACTTGAGTCCGTTCCACTCAAGTCAGCTGGAGGAATCAACCATGGCACGTGCGGTCGGCATCGACCTGGGCACGACTAACTCCGTCGTCAGCGTTCTGGAGGGCGGCGAGCCCACCGTCATCACCAACGCCGAGGGCGCCAGGACCACGCCGTCCGTCGTCGCCTTCGCCAAGAACGGTGAGGTGCTCGTCGGCGAGGTCGCCAAGCGCCAGGCGGTCACGAACGTGGACCGGACCATCCGCTCGGTGAAGCGCCACATGGGCACCGACTGGAAGATCGGGCTGGACGGGAAGGACTTCAACCCGCAGCAGATCTCCGCGTTCATCCTGCAGAAGCTGAAGCGCGACGCCGAGGCCTACCTGGGCGAGAAGGTGACCGACGCGGTCATCACCGTCCCGGCGTACTTCAACGACTCGGAGCGTCAGGCGACCAAGGAGGCCGGCGAGATCGCGGGCCTGAACGTCCTGCGCATCGTCAACGAGCCGACCGCCGCCGCGCTGGCGTACGGCCTCGACAAGGACGACCAGACGATCCTCGTCTTCGACCTCGGCGGCGGCACCTTCGACGTGTCCCTGCTGGAGATCGGCGACGGCGTCGTCGAGGTGAAGGCCACCAACGGCGACAACCACCTCGGTGGCGACGACTGGGACCAGCGCGTCGTCGACTACCTGGTCAAGCAGTTCCAGTCCGGTCACGGCGTGGACCTGTCCAAGGACAAGATGGCCCTCCAGCGGCTGCGCGAGGCCGCCGAGAAGGCCAAGATCGAGCTGTCCTCGTCCACCGAGACCTCGATCAACCTGCCCTACATCACGGCGTCCGCCGAGGGCCCGCTGCACCTGGACGAGAAGCTCACCCGCGCCCAGTTCCAGCAGCTGACGGCCGACCTGCTGGAGCGCTGCAAGACGCCGTTCCACAACGTCATCAAGGACGCCGGCATCTCCATCAACGAGATCGACCACGTCGTCCTCGTCGGTGGCTCCACCCGCATGCCCGCCGTCGCCGAGCTCGTCAAGGAGCTGACCGGCGGCAAGGAGGCCAACAAGGGTGTGAACCCGGACGAGGTCGTCGCCATCGGCGCCTCGCTCCAGGCCGGTGTCCTCAAGGGTGAGGTCAAGGACGTCCTGCTCCTCGACGTGACCCCGCTGTCCCTCGGCATCGAGACCAAGGGCGGCATCATGACCAAGCTGATCGAGCGCAACACCACGATCCCGACGAAGCGTTCGGAGATCTTCACGACGGCCGAGGACAACCAGCCGTCGGTGCAGATCCAGGTCTACCAGGGCGAGCGCGAGATCGCGGCGTACAACAAGAAGCTCGGCATGTTCGAGCTGACCGGTCTGCCGCCGGCGCCGCGCGGCGTCCCGCAGATCGAGGTCTCCTTCGACATCGACGCCAACGGCATCATGCACGTGACCGCCAAGGACCTGGGCACGGGCAAGGAGCAGAAGATGACCGTCACCGGCGGCTCCTCGCTGCCGAAGGACGAGGTCGACCGGATGCGCCAGGAGGCCGAGCAGTACGCGGAGGAGGACCACCGCCGCCGCGAGGCCGCCGAGTCCCGCAACCAGGGCGAGCAGCTCGTCTACCAGACGGAGAAGTTCCTCAAGGACAACGAGGACAAGGTCCCGGGCGAGATCAAGACCGAGGTCGAGGCCGCCGTCGCCGAGCTGAAGGAGAAGCTCAAGGGCGAGGACACCGCCGAGATCCGCACGGCCACCGAGAAGGTCGCGGCCGTCTCGCAGAAGCTGGGCCAGGCCATGTACGCCGACGCCCAGGCCGCGCAGGGTGCTGCGGGTGCCGAGGGTGCCCAGCAGGCCAAGGCCGAGGACGATGTCGTCGACGCCGAGATCGTGGACGACGAGCGCAAGGACGGTGCCGCGTGACGGAGGAGACCCCGGGCTTCGAGGAGAAGCCCGACGTCCCCTCCGGCGCGACCCCCGACGACGCCGAGCCGAAGGCCGCCCCCGAGAAGGGGGCGGCCCCGGCCGGGGACGGAACCGCAGACGTGGGCCTGGTGGCCCAGCTGGACCAGGTACGCACGGCGCTCGGCGAGCGCACGGCGGACCTCCAGCGCCTCCAGGCCGAGTACCAGAACTACCGCCGCCGGGTCGAGCGGGACCGGATCACGGTGAAGGAGATCGCCGTCGCGAACCTCCTGACCGAGCTCCTGCCCGTACTCGACGACATCGGCCGCGCGCGGGAACACGGCGAACTGGTCGGCGGCTTCAAGTCGGTCGGCGAGTCGCTGGAGACCGTGGCGGCCAAGCTGGGCCTCCAGCAGTTCGGCAAGGAGGGCGAGCCCTTCGACCCGACGATCCACGAGGCCCTGATGCACTCCTACGCGCCGGACGTCACCGAGACGACCTGCGTGGCGATTCTCCAGCCCGGGTATCGCATCGGCGAGCGCACCATCCGCCCCGCGCGGGTGGCCGTCGCCGAGCCGCAGCCCGGTGCGCAGACCGTCAAGGCCGACGGAGCCGAGGACACGTCCGAGGCGAAGCAGGCCGGTGCCGGCGACGACAAGGAGAACGGTGGCCCGGAGGAGGGCTGACGTAATCACCGCAGACAGGAAGGAGGGACGTCGGGGATGAGCACCAAGGACTTCATCGAGAAGGACTTCTACAAGGTCCTCGGCGTCCCCAAGGACGCCACCGAGGCCGAGATCAAGAAGGCGTACCGGAAGCTCGCCCGCGAGTTCCACCCGGACGCCAACAAGGGCAACGCCAAGGCCGAGGAGCGCTTCAAGGAGATCTCCGAGGCGAACGACGTGCTCGGCGACCCCAAGAAGCGCAAGGAGTACGACGACGCGCGCGCCCTGTTCGGCAACGGCGGCTTCCGCCCCGGGCCGGGCGCCGGCGGCTCCTTCAACTTCGACCTGGGCGACCTCTTCGGGGGCGCGGGCAACACCACCACCCAGGGCGGAGGCTTCGGCGGCGGGCTCGGTGACGTCTTCGGGGGCCTGTTCAACCGCGGCGGCACCGGTGCGACCCGCACCCAGCCGCGCCGCGGCCAGGACATCGACACCGAGGTCACGCTCAGCTTCACGGAGGCCATCGAGGGCGCCACGGTGCCGCTGCGGATGTCCTCCCAGGCGCCCTGCAAGGCCTGTTCGGGCACCGGCGACAAGAACGGCACACCGCGCGTGTGCCCGACCTGCGTCGGCACCGGCCAGGTCGCGCGGGGCTCGGGCGGCGGCTTCTCGCTCACCGACCCCTGCCCCGACTGCAAGGGCCGCGGCCTGATCGCCGAGCACCCCTGTGCGGAGTGCAAGGGCAGCGGGCGGGCGAAGTCCTCGCGCACGATGCAGGTCCGCATCCCGGCGGGGGTCACCGACGGGCAGCGGATCCGGCTGCGCGGCAAGGGCGCGCCCGGCGAGCGGGGCGGACCGGCGGGCGACCTGTACGTGGTCGTGCACGTCGGCGAGCACCCGGTGTTCGGCCGTAAGGACGACAACCTCACGGTCACCGTGCCGGTCACGTTCGCCGAGGCCGCTCTCGGCGGCGAGGTCCGGGTGCCGACCCTCGGCGGCCCGGCCGTCACCCTGAAGCTGCCGCCCGGCACGCCCAACGGCCGGACGATGCGTGCCCGCGGCAAGGGCGCGGTCCGCAAGGACGGCACCCGCGGCGATCTGCTGGTCACCGTCGAGGTGCGTGTCCCGAAGGACGTGTCGGGGAAGGCTCGTGATGCGCTGGAGGCGTACCGCGAGGCGACCGCGGGCGAGGATCCGCGGGCAGAGCTGTTCGAGGCGGCGAAGGGAGACTGAGAGAGATGGACGGCCGTCGACGTAACCCGTATGAACTGACCGAGGAGACCCCGGTCTACGTCATCTCGGTGGCGGCCCAGCTCTCCGGACTCCACCCGCAGACGCTGCGCCAGTACGACCGCCTGGGCCTGGTCTCCCCGGACCGCACCGCGGGCCGGGGCCGGCGCTACTCGGCCCGCGACATCGAACTGCTGCGCACCGTCCAGCAGTTGTCGCAGGACGAGGGCATCAACCTGGCCGGAATCAAGCGCATCATCGAACTGGAGAACCAGGTCGCCGCGCTCCAGTCCCGCGTCGCGGAGCTGGAGGCGGCCCTGGACGGCGCGGCGGCCGCGATGCAACAGCGCGAGGCCGCCGTCCACGCCTCCTACCGCCGCGACCTGGTGCCGTACCAGGAGGTGCAGCAGACCAGCGCGCTGGTGGTGTGGCGGCCGAAGCGCCAGCAGCACGACTGAACTGGCCGAAACTGAGCGGAGCGTTCGCAGGGGCCGGGAGACGGGTGACGTCTCCCGGCCCCTTTCGCGTTCTTTGCCTCCTCGTGAACTCCCCTTGGGTGCAGAGTCCGTAAAGGGTGTTTGAAGAGGGTTGCGCTCCTCCTTCACAGGTGCAGCGGAGCGTGGTGTTGCGCACTCGTTAAGTAGTTCTTCTTGACGCCGGGTGTGCCCTCCGCGTTGTCTTTTCAGACACCTGCAACGCACCCGAAGTGAGCCCTCGCATGCGCCGTATCGCCATAACCGTGGCCGCATCCACGATGACCCTCTCGCTTGCCGGCTGCGGCATGCTGAACGCGACGGGGAGCGGGGCGAGCGCGAGCCCGAGCAAGGGCAACGACCTGACGGTGGGCCTGCTGCTGCCGGAGACGACGAACACCCGCTACGACAAGTTCGACTACCCCATCATCAAGTCCCAGGTCGCCGAGCTGACCGACAAGCAGGGCAAGGTCGAGTACGCCAACGCCGGCGCGGACGCGTCCCGGCAGGGCCAGCAGCTGCAGACGATGATCGACGACAAGGTCGACGTCATCCTGCTCGACGCCGTCGACGCGCACGCGATCGCTCCCGAGGTGAAGAAGGCCAAGGACGCGGGCATCCCCGTCATCGCGTACGACCGGCTCGCCGAGGGCCCGATCGACGCGTACGTCTCCTTCGACAACGAACTGGTCGGCGAGGTGCAGGGCCGCAGCCTGCTGGAGGCGCTGGGCTCGCACGCCGACACCTCCGAGAAGATCGTCATGATGAACGGCTCGCCCACCGACCCGAACGCCAAGCAGTTCAAGCAGGGCGCGCTCTCCGAGCTGACCGGCAAGGTGACGATCGCGGCGTCGTACGACACCACCGACTGGAAGCCGGAGAACGCCGAGGCCAACATGACCAAGGCGATCGGCCAGATCGGCAAGAGCAACATCGCCGGGGTCTACTCCGCCAACGACGACATGGCCGGCGGCGTCATCAAGGCCCTGGAGGCGGCCGGCGTCACCCAGCTGCCGCCGATCACCGGCCAGGACGCCTCGCTGGAGGGCGTGCAGCGGGTCGTGGCGGGCGAGCAGTACATGAGCGTCTACAAGTCCTACCCGGACGAGGCCCAGGCCGCGGCCCAGATGGCCGTCGCCAAGGTCCAGGGCAAGGACATCCAGTTCGACGCCCTCACCCAGGACAAGGCCGACAGCCCCACCACCAAGAACATCCCGGCCAGGCTGATCCAGCCGATCGCGCTGACCAAGAGCAACATCAAGTCCACGGTCGTCGCGGACGGTATCTACACGGTGGACGACATCTGCACGGTGAAGTTCAAGGCGGCGTGCACGGCGATCGGTCTGAAGTAGCGGGCACCGCCCCGTCCGTTCGTCCTCCGGACGTTCATCTTCCTGCACAGGCGAGAGCCGGAGCCCGGTCGATATCCGGGCATAACAGCCGTTCGTGGCAACCCCGTCGGGGTGAGCCGTGTTGCGGACCCGGTCGGCGCCGCGCATAGTTGCGCTGCGGAAGTGGCAGCACACCGGGGGTGAAATGGGCGATGGCCGGGCGCGGGGCGGAGGAGCATCCACACGGCGCCGACCGACTGTGCGCGGCCGGCGACCGGTTGTATTCCCGGGCTGTACGCCGCGGGCGGGTGCCCCGTGGTGACGTCGAGACGGTGCCCTGCCTGCTGGAGCTGGCCCTGCTGCACCCGGACCCCGACGACATGGACTGGCTGGTGCCGACCTCCCCGCAGGAGGTCATGACCCGGCTGCTGCGCGGGGTCTACGACGAGGTCAGCGCGAGCCAGCGCCGGATGGGCTCGGCGGTGGCCGCGTTCGAGTGGTACGCCGGGCTGGGCCGCCAGCTGCACGCCCTGACGGGCCCCGCCGAGGGCAGCGCGATCCGCGTCCTGGACGGACTCTCCCGGATCCAGGCCGCGATGGACGAGGCGACCGAGGCGTGCACGGCCGAGGTGCTCACCGTGCAGCCCGGCGGCATCCGCCGTGAGGCGGAACTGACGGAGGGCCTGCACCGAGCCCTGGCCCTGCGCGGCCGGGGCGTGCGCATGCGCGACCTCTACACCCACGTGGCCCGCCACGGCCAGGGCCTGCTCAACTACCTGGAGCTGATGGGCGACACGGTGGAGGCCCGCACCCTGGACGAGGTGATCGACCGGCTGATCCTCTTCGACCGCACGGTGGCCTTCATCCCCGCCAACACCGATCGCACGATGGCCCTGGAGCTGCGCCATCCCGCGCTGGTGGAATACCTGGTCACGGTCTTCGAACGGCTCTGGCGCCTCGCGATCCCCCTGACGGCCCCGCTCCCCGACACCGGCATCGAGGGCATCTCCCACCGCGAGCAGTCCATCGCGGCCCTGCTGGCGGAGGGGCACCAGGACGCGGTGATCGCCGAACGCCTCGGCATCAGCGTCCGCACCTGCCGCGCCCATATCGCCCGCCTCTCGGAGACGCTGGGCGCGGCCAGCCGTACCCAACTGGGCGTCCGTATCGCCCAGGTGGGCCTGGAGGTCCACCGGCCCGGCCCGCCGTCGGCTCCGGCGGCCTTCACCACTGACGGCCAGGAATCCCCGACGGTGCGCTGAGGCGGCCGGGCCGCGGTCTTTCCGGCCGTCACCGCTCCCGGTCGAGGATGCCGGACTGGGCGATGAGATAGCCGAGCTGGGCACGGCTGCCGCTGCCGAGGGCCTGCGCCAGCTTGGCGATGTGGGCGCGGCAGGTGCGGACGTTCATGCCCAGGCGGCGGGCGATGGCCTCGTCCACGTGGCCCTCCACGAGGAGCTTGGCGATGGAGTGCTGGATCTCGGTGATGCCGTCGGGTGCCGTCTCGTAGCGACCGCCCGCGCTCAGCGGGACCGCCCGGTCCCACATGAACTCGAACACCTTGATGAGGTAGCGGACCAGGCCCGGGTGGCGCAGTTCCAGGGCGACCTGCTGGTCGTCCCGGGTCGGGATGAAGGCGACCGTCTCGTCGCAGATGATCAGGCGTTCCACCAGCTCGTCGATGGAGCGGTACTCCACCTTGCCGTCGGAGAGCTCCGCCGCGTAGGCCAGCTTCTCCGGGCTGTAGCGGGCCGTGTGCTGGTACAGCGTCCGGATCCGCACGCCCCGCTCTATGAGCGGCCTGTCGCGCTCCAGCCCGCGCAGCACGCTGCGTTCGGAGACGCGGTCGCTCGGCTGGACGGTCAGCATCTCCGCGTGGCACTGGGCCGTGGCCAGGTTGAGCGCGGTGTTGATGCGGTCGCCGCCCTCCAGCACCGTGATCGAGCCGCCGCTCTGCGCCGACTGGCCGTTGATGGACATGAACGGCTCGAAGGCGGTGGCGATGTCGGTGGCCAGCTGGCGGCGCTCGGTGATCTCGCGTTCGAGGGGGTTGAGGCGCTGGGCGAGGGCGAGGGCCGGCGGCACCGGGCGCAGCCGGTCCGGATCGTCCGGATCGGGGTGCAGCAGGCCGAAGTCCATCAGGCAGGGCGCGGGTTCCGCTTCCGCGCGTGTGATCCGCCCCGCTCGCAGTGCGGCCGCATACAGGCGGCTGCCTTCTTCGCACAGCTCGTTCACGGGGTGGGGATGTGTCGCTTTTGAGTGATTCGTTGTCAAATCTCCACCCCCCAGGGTCCTGAACATGCAGGAACATGATGCACCGATTGTGTGGCCATGACGTGCCCGAATGAGCCATCGTCGTACGTGACGGGGGAAAAGGGGACCTTCAAGTGAGGACGAAGCCGATTATGCGTAACAGACTGCTTCGCTCGGTGCTTGTCGCCGCCTTCTCCGCCGTTGCAGCCCTCGGCGTGCTGAGTGGCTTCGCCGCCGCCGGAAAGAGCGAGGTTCGAGCGAACAGCACCTGGCCCGCGGTGGTCGCGAGCCCCGCGAACAGCACGTGGCCCGTGGCGGCCGCGAGCCCGGCGAACAGCACGTGGCCTGCGGTGGTCGCGAACTCCGCGACCGGCAGTACCGGTTCCGCGGCCGACGGAGCCGGGAGCTGACGTGACCACTCCACCCGACGACCGATCCTTTCGCCGCGAGATGGCCACGGCCTACCGCTCCGGCTGGCACTTCATCGACCTGGTCACCGCCATCCCCCACAGCGGCGACTCGTTGATGGTGACGGTGTTCGGAGAGCCGGTGGTCGTGACGCGGGACGAGGACGGGGATCTGCGGGCGTACCGATGCCTGCGCAAGCCGCGTGGCGCGCCCCAGCCGGTGCGCTGTGCCATCCGGTACGGAATGATCTTTGTGAATCTGGACCAGCGGGACCACCGGCTTGCCGAGCCGGCGGAACCCGACCTGCGAACCATCTCGGCCACCCCCCGCAGTGCCTGATGCGATTCCCCCGTCGTAAAAGATCGCTCAGGTGCTTCCCCCCGCAGCGGCGTCACCGTGACCTGAACACGGTGACGCCGCTGTAGTTTGTGGGGATATTTCGGGGTATGGGCGCGCTTCCACGGTGGCTGAAAATGCTCGGTCATCTCACCCGCGCCCCAGCGCTCGCTCGATCTCGATCTCGATCACCACACGCGCCGGATTCGGCCCCGGGGTCCGCTCGTAGCGCTCGGCGTAGCGCCGCACCGCCTCCGCGACCCGCTCCGGTTCCGTCCGGACCCGGGCCCGCCCCTCCAGGGTGGCCCAGCGCGGGCCGTCCACCTGGCACACCGCCACCCGGGCGCCCGCCGCGCCGGCCGCGCGCACATGCCGCACCTTCCTGCTGGTCCCGTTGGTGATGATCCGGGCCAGTCCGGCCTCCGCGTCGTACGTCACGCCGACCGGCACCACGTGCGGGCTGCCGTCGGGCCGGAGCGTGGTCAGGGTGCACAGGTGGCGTTCCCGCCAGAACGTCAGGTACTCCTCAGGGTGCTTCGCCATGCCCCGCAACCTAGTCCCCGTAAGGCCCCCCGCCTACCTTGAGCGGAATAGACTCAACTTTGTGTACGCTGATTAAGTCAGCACTGGAGAGAGAGTCGCGCAGGAGGAGAACGGACACGTGGACGCCGAGCTGACCAACCGGAGCCGGGACGCGATCAACGCGGCGAGCAAGCGGGCCGTGACCGAGGGACACCCGGACCTCACCGCCGCTCACCTGCTGCTGGCGCTGCTCCAGGGCCAAGGCCAGCGGCAGGACAATGCGAACATCACCGACCTGCTCGCGGCCGTCGAGGCCGACCAGGCCGCCGTGCGCTCCGGGACCGAGAAGATCCTGGCCTCGCTGCCGAGCGTGGCCGGATCCACCGTTGCGCCGCCGCAGCCGGACCGTGAACTGCTGGCGGTGCTCGCCGACGCCGGCGAGCGGGCGAAGGAGCTCGGCGACGAGTACCTGTCCACCGAGCACCTGCTGATCGGCATCGCCGCCAGGGGCGGCCGGGTCGCCGAGGTGCTCCGGGCGCAGGGCGCCGAGGCGAAGAAGCTGCTGGAGGCCTTCAGGAAGGCCAGGGGAGGACGCCGCGTGACCACCGCCGATCCCGAGGGCCAGTACAAGGCCCTGGAGAAGTTCGGTACCGACTTCACCGCCGCCGCCCGCGAGGGGCGGCTGGACCCGGTGATCGGCCGGGACCAGGAGATCCGGCGGGTCGTTCAGGTGCTCAGCCGCCGTACGAAGAACAACCCCGTCCTCATCGGCGAGCCCGGTGTCGGCAAGACCGCCGTGGTCGAGGGGCTCGCCCAGCGCATCGTGAAGGGCGACGTGCCCGAGTCCCTCAAGGACAAGCGGCTGGTCTCGCTCGACCTCGGCGCGATGGTGGCCGGCGCCAAGTACCGGGGCGAGTTCGAGGAGCGGCTGAAGTCCGTGCTCGCCGAGATCAAGGACTCCGACGGCCAGATCATCACCTTCATCGACGAGCTGCACACGGTGGTGGGCGCGGGCGCCGGCGGCGATTCGGCCATGGACGCGGGCAACATGCTCAAGCCCATGCTCGCCCGGGGCGAGCTGCGCATGGTCGGCGCCACCACGCTGGACGAGTACCGCGAGCGGATCGAGAAGGACCCGGCGCTGGAGCGCCGCTTCCAGCAGGTGCTGGTGGCGGAGCCGACCGTCGAGGACACCATCGCCATCCTCCGTGGCCTGAAGGGCCGTTACGAGGCCCACCACAAGGTGCAGATCGCGGACAGCGCGCTGGTGGCCGCGGCCGGCCTCTCCGACCGCTACATCACCTCCCGCTTCCTGCCCGACAAGGCCATCGACCTCGTCGACGAGGCCGCCTCGCGCCTGCGCATGGAGATCGACTCGTCCCCCGTCGAGATCGACGAACTCCAGCGCGCCGTCGACCGGTTGAGGATGGAGGAGCTGGCGATCGCCAAGGAGACCGACCCGGCCTCCGTCGCCCGCCTGGACAAGCTGCGCCGCGACCTCGCCGACAAGGAGGAGGAACTGCGCGGCCTGACCGCCCGCTGGGAGAAGGAGAAGCAGTCCCTCAACCGGGTCGGCGAGCTGAAGGAGAAGCTGGACGACCTGCGCGGCCAGGCCGAACGCGCCCAGCGCGACGGCGACTTCGACCGCGCGGCCAAGCTGCTCTACGGCGAGATCCCGACGCTGGAGAAGGAGCTGGAGGAGGCCTCCGAGGCCGAGGAGGAGGCCGCCAAGGACACGATGGTCAAGGAGGAGGTCGGCTCCGACGACATCGCGGACGTCGTCGCCGCCTGGACCGGCATCCCGGCCGGCCGCCTGATGGAGGGCGAGACGCAGAAGCTGCTGCGCATGGAGGACGAGCTCGGCAAGCGCCTCATCGGCCAGAGCGAGGCCGTCCGCGCGGTCTCCGACGCCGTACGGCGCTCCCGCGCGGGCATCGCCGATCCGGACCGGCCCACCGGCTCCTTCCTCTTCCTCGGCCCGACGGGCGTGGGCAAGACGGAACTCGCCAAGGCACTCGCCGACTTCCTCTTCGACGACGAGCGGGCCATGGTCCGCATCGACATGTCGGAGTACGGCGAGAAGCACAGCGTGGCCCGCCTGGTCGGCGCGCCCCCCGGCTACGTCGGCTACGAGGAGGGCGGCCAGCTCACCGAGGCCGTGCGCCGCCGCCCGTACACCGTCGTGCTGCTGGACGAGGTGGAGAAGGCCCACCCCGAGGTCTTCGACATCCTGCTGCAGGTCCTGGACGACGGCCGGCTCACCGACGGGCAGGGCCGCACGGTCGACTTCCGCAACACCATCCTGGTGCTCACCTCCAACCTGGGCAGCCAGTACCTGGTCGAGCCGACGACGAGCGAGCAGGTGAAGAGGGAGCAGGTCCTGGAGACCGTCCGGGCCTCCTTCAAGCCGGAGTTCCTCAACCGGCTGGACGACCTGGTGGTCTTCTCCGCGCTCGACACCTCCGAGCTGGAGCGGATCGCACAGCTCCAGATCGACCGCCTCGGCCGGCGGCTGGCCGAGCGCCGGCTCACCCTGGACGTCACGCCCGAGGCACTGGCCTGGCTCGCGGAGGAGGGCAACGACCCGGCGTACGGCGCCCGGCCGCTGCGCCGTCTGGTGCAGAGCGCCATCGGCGACCGGCTCGCCCGCGAGATCCTGTCCGGCGAGGTCAAGGACGGCGACACGGTACGGGTGGACCGCTTCGGCGAGGGCCTGCTGGTGGGCCCGGCGACCGGCAAGACGCTCTAGCGAGGAGGATTGTCAGCCCTGGGCTGACACGGGGCCGCCGGGGCTTGCCTCCCCCCTCCCCGGATGGGGGAGGATGGCGGAATCCAATGAAGGGAAATTCACGGTGAGCATCGACCCGTCCTCGATTCCGAACTTCGGGGGCCAGCCCGAACCGCAGCCCCAGGGACCGGCGGGCCCCGTCCTCCCGGATCAGGACCTCGTGAAGCAGCTCCTCGACCAGATGGAGCTGAAGTACGTCGTCGACGAGGAGGGCGACCTCGCGGCTCCGTGGGAGCAGTTCCGCACGTACTTCATGTTCCGCGGGGAGGCCGACCAGGCCGTCTTCTCGGTGCGGACCTTCTACGACCGCCCCCACAAGATCGACGAGAAGGCCCAGCTGCTGGAGTCCGTCGACGACTGGAACCGCCGCACCCTGTGGCCCAAGGTCTACACCCACACCCACGACGACGGCACCGTCCGCCTCATCGGCGAGGCGCAGATGCTGATCGGCACGGGCGTCGACATCAACCACTTCGTCTCCTCGACGGTCAGCTGGGTGCGGGCCGCGATCGAGTTCGACAAGTGGCTCGTCGAGCAGCTCGGCCTGGAGCCGGACGCCGACGAGGGCGAGCAGGGCGAGGCGCCCGAGGGCGACGCGGAGTAGTCCGCCGGCGGTCCTACAGCGGCGCGTCCGCGTACACCAGCAGGTACGCGCCGTAGAGACAGCTGAACCCGGCCAGGGTCGCGACCAGCACGGTCGCGTGCCAGGGCCGGGTTTTCGCCATCTGGGCCAGGCCCCGGGCGAGCGGCAGCAGCAGCGGGAACGCCGGCAGCAGGAACCGCGGCTTGGACTCGAAGAAGCCGGACCCGCCGAGCGCGACCAGCAGCAGCGCCCCGCTGAGCACGAGCAGCGGCAGCGGGGCACGGTCCAGCAGGAGCAGCGCGTACAGCACCGTCCCGGCCGCCACGGTCAGCAGCGCCACCGTGAACTCGAACCGGCCGCCGTGCGCGAACATCACATGCACGGAGTGCAGCGAGCCCCGCCCGAAGTCGAACGTCGAGCCCCACGCCCGCTGCACCGCGAAGTAGCCGCCCGGCAGGTCGCCCTCGCACCGGCCGACCCACAGCACGTAAGCCGTCCAGCCCAGCGGGGCGAGCGCCGCGCCCGTCCACAGCCTGTGGGAAACCCGGGAGAGGTCGCCGCGCCGCCGCCACACCCGGCAGCCGGCCGTGATCAGTACGGCGGCGGCGACCGCGAACCCGTTCGGCCGGGCCAGCCCCGCGAGCGCCGCCAGGGCGCCCGCCCACAGCCAGTTCCCGGCCAGCACCGCGTACAGCGCCCAGGCCGCGAGCGCGGTCAGCACCGGCTCGGTGTACGCCATCGACAGCACCACCGCGTGCGGCAGCAGGCCCCACAGCAGCACCAGCGTGATCCCGGTCGCCCGGCCGTACAGCCGTGCGCCGACCGCGTGGATCCCGGCGGCGGCCACCATGGCCGCGGCCCACGAGATCACCAGCCCGGCGGCGCCCCCGCCCAGCGGCAGCACCGCGGTCAGCGCCCGCACCAGCGCCGGGTACAGCGGGAAGAACGCGCGGTCGCTGTGCACGCCCGGCGCCGGGGAGGGCAGGTCGTGGCCGTAGCCGTGCCCGGCGATGCCCAGGTACCAGACCGAGTCCCAGGACCGCCCGAGCAGCGCGAGCGGGTGCCGGCCGGCGTGCTGCGCGACCAGCGTGAGCACGGCCGCGCCGACCAGCCGGGCACCGAGGAAGAGACCTACGGCGACGAGACGCTGCGCCTGCCTGGGCATGGCGAGAACGGTGCTGACGGTGCGGACGGGACTGGCGGTGGTCACATCTGAGCACCCTGCGCGACAGTGCCGTTCGGCCGTGCGGTGACGCGCCGAGGGGTCGTGCGCCGTCGCCCGTCTGCGGGCCCGCCCAGGCTTCCTACATCGCGCGCAGGCGCTGTGCCGCCTCCCGCAGGACGTCCTCCCTCTTGCAGAACGCGAACCGTACGAACGGTGCCCCGGCCTCCCGGTCGTCGTAGAAGACCGCGTTCGGGATGGCCACCACGCCGGCCCGTTCGGGCAGGGTGCGGCAGAAGGCGAAGCCGTCCTTCTCGCCGAGGGGGCGGATGTCGGTGGTGATGAAGTACGTCCCGGCCGGGGCGAAGACCCGGAAGCCGGCCGCCGTGAGGCCCTCGGCGAGCAGGTCGCGGCGGGTCTGCATGGAGCGCCGGAAGTCCTCGAAGTAAGAGTCCGGGAGGGCGAGGGCCTCGGCGACCGCGTACTGGAAGGGGCCCGAGGAGACGTACGTCAGGAACTGCTTCACCGAGCGCACCGCGCCGACCAGTTCGGGCGAGCCCGTCACCCAGCCGACCTTCCAGCCGGTGAAGGAGAACGTCTTGCCGGCCGAGCCGATGGTGACCGTGCGCTCGCGCATCCCCGGGAACGTGGCGAGCGGCAGGTGCTCGGCGTCGTCGAAGACCAGGTGCTCGTAGACCTCGTCGGTCACCACCAGCAGATCCCGCTCGACCGCCAGCTCGGCGATCGCGGTCAGCTCCGCGCGCGTGAGGACCGTGCCGGTGGGGTTGTGCGGGGTGTTGATCAGCAGGAGGCGGGTGCGGCCGGTGACCGCCGCGCGCAGCTCGTCCAGGTCCAGGCGGAAGCCGGTGTCGTCCGGGCGCAGGGTCACCGGGACGCGGCGGCCGCCCGCCATGGCGATGGACGCCGCGTAGGAGTCGTAGTACGGCTCCAGGGCCACGACCTCGTCGCCCGGCTCCAGCAGGGCCAGCATCGAGGCCGCGATGGCCTCCGTGGCGCCGGCCGTGACCAGCACCTCGGTGCCGGGGTCGCAGGACAGCCCGTAGCGGCGCTGCTGGTGTGCGCAGATCGCGGCGCGCAGCTCGGGGATGCCCGGACCCGGCGGGTACTGGTTGCCCCGGCCCTCGCGCAGCGCCCGTACGGCGGCCTCGCGGACCTCCTCGGGGCCGTCCGTGTCGGGGAAGCCCTGGCCGAGGTTGATCGCACCGGTCGCGGTGGCGAGCGCGGACATCTCGGCGAAGATCGTCGTCCCGAACTCGGCGAGGCGGCGATTGAGGCGGGGGCGCGCGGTGGAGGTCATGCCGGTCATCCTGCGCCCAAGCTCTGGAGTTCCTCAACTCACGTTCGGGGGTGGGCGCCTGCGGCTGAACCCAACGCACCGCCCCTGAGCAGGGGGAGAGCGGTCGACAACTGTCGTCATCTGTCGGCGTTGGTCGCTGTCGGACGGCCCACAGACGGCCCGGCCGTGGGCCCCGATCTGCCGCTACCGATAGCGGCAGGGGGTGCTAACGATAGCGGCAGTCATAGCGGCCAAAACCGTTGCTGACCAGCACGTTAGCGAATAGCGGGCTATCTGGGCAGGCCCGCGAATCCGCCCATAGGGCGCCTCCGAGAGGGGCCTACGGGCCGCTATCGGGACGGGCGTCCGTGCCGGGCCGTCGGCCCGGCGTGCAGGGAAGAACAAGTAAGGAGCGGCCTACGGCCGCGCGTCCCTTGGCGGCTCGCTGCGCTCGCGCGGGGGCGCCGTCGGGGTGGGGCGCCGTGCTCCTCTTGGAAGGCGTTCTGCGGGCCTTCCAAGAGGAGCACGGGAGGCATGGGCGCATGCCGCCGGGCCCCTCGCTCCGGGTCGCTTCCGCGGCTCTTTAGGGAGGCGGAAGGGCATACCTCGATCACGCCCCCTCTGAAGAGCCGAAGAGACCACCCCGCCCGGGGGAGGGTGGCCTCTTCACCTGCCGCTGGCACCCGACACGGGAGGGCTGAAACACACAGGGGGATCCACCCGTGTGTTTCAGCCGCTTGTCCGCTGTACTGCCGGGAGGGCGCGACAGCCGCCATTCGCCCTGTGGGCCGTCGCGCGTGAGCGCAGCGAGCTGCCGAGGGACACGCGGCCGTAGGGCCGCTCCTTTGGATGGTGGCTGCGTGCGGGAAGGCAACAAGGCAACAACGGGCGCCGGAGGTGTTGCCTCGCGTTCGTGCTGGTCAGAGCCCTGGAGGCAACAAGGCAACAGAGGCAACACCCCCTGAGGGTGCGCATGACCTTCTGTCACCCTCCGTAGCTGCTGGGGGCGGCCGAACTGCTGCTAGGTCTAGCAACCCGCCCCGCTAGACCTAGCAGCGCGCCTAGCGATCTGTGCGGGCTCTGATCACGTTCTTAGCACCTAGCAGGCTGTCCGGAGAGGGGCCCGTATCCGCCTTCGTTCCAAGGGCAGGGAAGGATTGGCTGTCGCTAGGCGTTACCCACCTCCGGTTACTCGTTGTGATCGGAGAAGCGCATAGAACGTCACCTGCCGGGGATGATTCCGACTGGCTACGCTGGTGTGCACCAGCCAACGAATGGGGAGCGTGCTGCGGGAATGGCAGAGACCAAGACGGCTCGGGTGGAGCGCACGATCCGCGAGTGGGTCGGAGGAGGGAAGCTCTCTCCTGGCGACAAGATGCCGTCTGAGCGCACGCTGACGACGGAACTCGACATCGGCCGCACAGCCCTGCGGCAGGTGCTCGCCCGGCTCGTAGCCGAGGGCGTGTTGGAGGTGCACGACCGGAGCTCGTATCGAGTGCCGGCGGCCTCCCCGGCTCAACGGCGAGTGGGGGCCGCTAGCTCGGGAGAGCTGGAACCGTGGCAGATCTACGGTGTGCGGCCGGTGTACAACAACCGATGGGTCCGGCTTGAGTTGGTCGACGTCGAGCCGCCGGGTGTGAAGCGCTTTGAACACCATGTGGTGCGGCTACAGCACGTCGCGGTCACTGCCGTGCTGGACGACCAAGACCGCGTCCTCATGCTTTGGCGTTACCGCTTCGTGCCGGACCAGTGGGGCTGGGAGCTCCCAGGCGGCATCGTGGACGACGGCGAGGACGCCCGTACGTGCGCTGCGCGGGAAGTCGAGGAAGAGACGGGTTGGCGCCCCACCAACGTTGAGCACGTGGTCACGTTCCAACCCGTGGTCGGCATGGTGGACTCGCCACATGAGATCTTCGTAGCCCACGGCGCGGAGCACGTGGGCGAGCCGACGGACGTCGAGGAAGCGGGCCGCGTGGAGTGGGTGCCGCTCGCGGACATCCCTGACCTGATGGCGCGTGGTCAGCTCATGGGTTGCGGCACCCTCGTTGGCCTCCTGCACATCCTTGCGAACCGGCGGAAGGACGCGTCTACAGCCTCTGTGTGAGCTGATCTATGCGGCGGCGATGCCGTGCCGATCCGGTGCGGCTGGCCAACAGGCGCGCGGTCCGCAGGTGCTCTTGCGCCTGGTCGTACTCGCCGCGCGCCAAATGAGCTTGGGCCAGGTCGCATCGGAGCCCGGATTCAGCGCGGACGAAAGTGGAGTCGAGCGAGTCAAGCGCCTGGTAGAGACTGCTCACCGCGTCGTCGTCCCCCAGCATCGCAAGGGCGTTGCCGCGCCATCGAGTCAGGTGTGAGCCGTTCAGGAAGATGCTCAGCATGTCGGGGTCCCTGGCGTCGTCGCCGGGCGGCAGTACGGACGCGGCCATGTCCAGCGCCTGACGGCAGTCGTTAGCCAGCTCGGGCCCGACCTTGGCGCACAGCTCCGCTTCGGCCGCGTACAGCCACGCCTGAAGGCGGGGTGACATGCTCCCCCCTCCGGCCCGTCGGGCGTCGCGCACGAGCGCCACGGCCAGTTCCGGCCGCCCCGCCTCACTCAGCACGTACGCCTGTTCTGCCATGGCGTGCGCGAGGTACATGGGTTCCCCGGCTTCCTGAGCTGCCCTCTTGCCCAACTCGTAGTTACGCCAGGCTCGTTCAACAGCCCCTGCATCTAGGGCTTGCCAGGCCGCAAGCGTCGCGGCGGCAGCCAGCGCCTGAGCGACCGGCCGGCGGGTGTCGGGCAGGACCGCGAACGTGAGCGCATCCTCCAGTCTGGCCAGGTGGCCCGTCATCTGGTCGACAAGAGCGGCGGCACCCGCTTGCCTGTCCATCGTGCGGAACAGCTCGGTCTGATCAGTGAAGGTCTTCACCATGCTGAGGCCGACACTACGAGCCGAATCAATTCGGCTGATCAGTTCGTCGTAGCCCCCCACCTGCGGCGGCCCGGCCGTCTGCGCCTCTCCGAGCAACTCCCCATCGGTGAGGCCGAGGAGAGGCCTAAGGATCGCCGCGAACCGCGCTGAGATCTTGCGCTTGCCGTTCTCCCATTCGGAGACGTAGACGCGGAGGCTGGCGGTTGTCGGGACGTCAAGCGCGTGCTGCCGGGCGTATCGCTCGATCTCCCGCACAAGACGCTCTTGAGACCAGCCGCGAGCAGTTCGAGCGTCCCTCAGCCGTTCACTCATGCATACCGCCCCCAGTCGGTAGACCGTTCGGACCTCACACCAGCATGCACCAATCCCGCAGGTCGTGAGGGGTTAACACCTGCCTTAACAGGCCCGGCATTAAGGCCTGTTGGCTACCGGCGCCCCCTTCACAGGCGTTTCCTCGAAGCATGCAGTAACCGCGAATCTTCCGGATTCGGTGCGCACCCTCTTGCATCTGGTGCGCACCAGATGCAAGCTACTGGTGCGCACCAGATTGGAACGCGAAAGCGGGCCATGACGCACATACGTCGCCATGGCCCGACACGGCAAGGAGCGGCTTCCCACCGCCAAGTAGTCAGCCGCTCCCAGACCCTCGAAGGGGTACATCCATCATGCCTGGAACCGTCAAGGAACGGACGAACGAGCAGGTCACGGCGCTGCGTGCGGCGAGGCTGGAGCGGGGCTGGAGCATCGGGCAGCTGGTCACGCAGCTGTGGGCCGAGGCTGAACGGCAGGACGTTCGGATCGGGACGCACCCGAGCTCGGTCAAGTCGCTGGTGATCTCGTGGGAGCTGGGTCGGCGCACCCCTCGCGCGGTCTACGTGAAGCTGCTGACGGCCCTGTACGAGACGACGGCCGCCGCGCTGGAGCTCCCGGAGCCCAAGACGTTCTCGATGGACAACGAGCAGTTGGCCGACCTGTTCGCCAAGTACCGCGGCTTCGTGTGGGGCTACCTCTACCGGCGTGTGGGGCGTGACTTCCACCTGGCCGAGGACCTGACGAGCGAGACATTCATCAAAGTCGGTGAGGCGCTGGCCCGCGAGCCGGAGGGCGGCATCGAGCTGGACAACGCCCATCGGTGGCTGGCCGTGCAGGCGCGTTGGGTGCTGTCGGACTACTACCGCTCTCAGCGCCTGAACTACTCCAAGCACGAGCGGCTGTTGGGCGCGGACGAAGAGGGCGTACTGCCGGACTTCGTGGCCGACGACGAGCTGTCGCGCCCCGAGGAGACCGTGATCAGCGGTCTGAGCGTGCTGGACCTGGTGGCCGGACTGACCGCCACCGAGCGTGAGCTGATCGCGCTGCGGTTCTTCGACGGCCTGACCATGACCGCGATCCAGAAGCGCATGGGGCTGACGTGCAGCCAGTCCTACACCACCCTGCGCAAGGCCCTGTCGACCATGCGGACCAACGCCGCGATCACGTGGGACATCCCGGCCACCGTGGGTGAGCTGGAGCGTGCGGCATGAGCGACAGCATCAACTTCCAAGACCGCCTGTTCCTGGAGGGACAGGCCGTCTACCAGCGCATCGCTGACGGCCAGGTGACCGACGTCGAGGCAGAGCTGATGGAGGCCCACCTCCGGGCTTCGGAAGAGGGCGACGAGTCATGAGCCTGCACGACAAGCCCCAGCTCAACTCCAAGGTGCGCCGCAACCGCAAGGCGCGGCTCGCCGAGCGCGACGGGCAGCAGTGCGCCTACTGCCGTATCCCGTTCGCCTCCGTGCGGGAAGCGACCCTCGATCACGTCGTACCGATCTCCCTGTTCCGCACGTGGTCGGCCCGGCACATGGTGCTGGCCTGCCGATCGTGCAACGACCGCAAGGCCGACCGCTTCCCGCTGTCCATGGCGCTGGTGCTGCTGTCGTGGGCCGAGTCGGGTCGGCCGACCGTCGACCCGACCGTGTGGCCGCTGCTGGCCCGACTCGCGCACGCCCACCGGCCGACGTACGAGGCCGTGTGGTCGGCCGACCCGATCGGCGAAGAGTCGACCCCTGACCTGCGTGACGAGCCGCGTCACACCCGGCGTCACACCCCGGTGCCGCGCTCGATCGTGCGGCCCGACTGCCTGCGCACGCCCCGCCCCGTGCGGGCGTGCGCAGGCCCCACCGGAAAGGCGGTGCTCGCGTGAGCCCGGAGCTGACGATGCCGCACGACGACGAGTTGGAGCGCGCGGTCATCGGCTGCGCCATCAGTCGACCCGACCGCTTCCCCGACCTGTCCGCGATCCTCGCCCCGGCCGACTTCTACCGGCCCGCGCACGCCACGGTGTGGCAGACGCTCGCCGATCGGATCGGACGCGGTGAGCCGGTCGACCCGGCCGCGCTGACGGCCGCGCTCGCGAGCGCGGGCCAACTCCAGACGGCCGGCGGGGGCGCCTACGTCTCCCAACTCGCCCTCTGTCAGGTGCCTGACGCCACGTGGCACGCGCAGGAGGTGAAGAAGACCGCGCGGCTGCGGGCCGCCCGAACGCTGGCGCTGCGGCTGTTGCAGGCCACCGACGGCCCCGGCACGGAGCCGCCGCAGCTGGCTGCCCTGGTCTCCGAGGTGCTGCCCACCCTGGAGGGCAGCGACGACGCCGGGACCGCCAACCGGCAAGCCGCGTGGACCGCCGACGCCCTCTATCGGGCGGAGTTCCCCGAAGCCCGCTGGGCCGTACCGGACCTGATCCCGGAAGGGCTCACCGTGCTCACGGGAGCTCCCAAGGTGGGCAAGTCCTGGATCTGCCTGGGGCTCGGTCTCGCGGTCGCCACCGGCGGCAAGGCCCTCGACTCCATCCCCGTGGAACAGGGCGAAGCGCTCTACCTGGCGTTGGAGGACACGCCCCGGCGCATGCAGTCCCGCTTGCATCGCATGCTCGGGGACGGGGAGCCGCCGCCCGGCCTGCACATCCATGTGGACCTGCCCGCTGGGCTCGGGGGCATCCGACGCTGGCTTGACCAGCACCCCGGGGCCCGCCTGGTCATGGTCGACGTGTTGCAGAAGGTGCGCCCGGAGTCCGGCCGCGAGACGAGTGCGTACGCGGCCGACTACGCCGCCATCACCGCCCTGAAGCACCTGGCGGACGCCTACCAGGTGGCGTTCGTGGTCGTGCACCACATCCGCAAGGCGCAGTCGTCGGACTGGATGGACGCCACCAGCGGCACGAACGGCATCAACGGCGCCGCCGACGCCACCCTGTTCTTCTCCAGGGCGCGCGGGGAAGCCGAGGGACTGCTCAACCTCACCGGCCGCGACGTGGAAGAGAACGAGTACGCGCTACGGCGCAACGACGGCTCCATGACCTGGTACCTGGTCGACGGCCCGGCCGACATCGCGACCGCCACCGAGCCGAACGCGAAGATCCTCGCTCATCTGCATGAGCAAGGACCCAGCACACCCAAACAGGTCGCCGACGCCACAGGGCAGGACCCGAAGACCGTACGCACCCTCATGGGGCGCCTGCGGGATCGGGGCCGCCTCACCCAGCTCGGAGCACGCGGACCCTACGCCCTCCCGAGCCAGACCGCCCCGACAGGCAACAAGGCAACACAGGCAACAGCACACCACCACCCCGAGCAGACCCCCAAGGGTGTGTTGCCTCTGTTGCCTCGTTGCCCCCAGGACCCTGACCAGCGCGAACGCGAGGCAACACCTCCGGCGCCCGTTGTTGCCTTGTTGCCTTCCCGCCCGCAGTCCACCCGAGGGGAAGCGTCATGAGCACCGCCAAACCCGAGCCCACCGACCCCCGCGCGACCCTGCGCGGCGGTCTGCCGGACCGCTACCTGACCCCCGAAGACCTGGTCACCATGTTCAGCCTCCCGAGCGTCGAGACCGTCTACCAGTGGCGCCGCAAGCGCATCGGCCCGCCCGGGTTCCGTGTCGGCCGATACCTCCGCTTCAACCCCGCCGCCGTACGAGCGTGGGAGGCCGAACGGACCGCCCTCGAAGACGCGGCCTGACGGAGAGGTCGTGACGAAACCCGGCACAGCTGGCGCGAGTTCCGTCACGGCCCCGAGGTAAAGCCCCCCGGCTCTACCTCGGGCACCGGCCGCCCCCTCTATCGGACCGCCCGGCCGCCTCTATCCACAGCCATCGGGTAAGGGGAGCCCTCTACCCCGGTAGAGGGGCCGGTAAAGGCCGCTGACCTGCCCGGTAGAGGGGGTAAAGGAGGGCGCCGCCCATGGGGAGGCAACACCCTCCCCGCCGGGGAGGCGGGGAGAACTCCCCAACCGCCTCCCCACCCCGCATCCCCCGCATTGATCAGCGAAAACAGCCGTTCGGGGAGGCGGGGAGGCGCCGCCGGTCCTCTCCCGGAAACGCCCTCTGAACGCCCCTCAGGGTCCCTGTCTCCGCCTCCCCGTCGGGCCCCGACAGACACCGCGAGCGACAGGGAGGCACCGCCCGCCGGCCAAGGGAGGAAGGGAGAACTCCCTCACCGCCTCCCTGACCCGCCTCCCTCCACCTGATCAGCGCAAATGGCCTCTCAGGGAGGCAGGGAGGCACACCTCAGGCACCCCCGAAAACCCCCTCCTGAAGGCACTCGAAACCCCCTGCCTCTGCCTCCCTGAGACCCGCCGGAGCCCCTGCTACCGGTAGCACCGCCACCCGCTACCGGTAGCAGCCCCGCTAGCAGCCCAAACCCCCAGTGATCAGGCCCATAGCAAGTAGCGGGCCCGGTCCAGCACACCCCGAAACCGGCCCGACGGGAGCCAACCGGCCCCGCCGCGCCCTGCTACCGAGAAGGGAGTCAGCCTCACATGGCTGGCCACATCCAGGACCGCTGGTACAAGACCGAGACCGGCGCCGATGGCAAGACCGTCCGCGTCAAGACGGACCGGCACGGCACGGGCATGCGCTACCGGGCCCGGTACGTCGGCCCCGACGGCACCGAGAGGTCCAAGAGCTTCCCCGACCGACAGAAGCGGCTCGCTGAGAAGTGGCTCAGCGCCATCGAGACGGACATGACGCGCGGTCAGTACACCGACCCCAAGTCCATGCAGATCACGTTCCGGCAGTACGCCGACAAGTGGTTGGACACCAAGACGCCCAGCGCCATGACCCGGAAGGAACTCGGCCGGCGCCTGCGCCTGCACGCCTACCCGGTGCTCGGCTCGCGGCCGATCGGGACGTTCCGGCCGGAGCACATCAGGGAGTTCGTTGCTGCCCTGGAAGCGAAGCCCGGCGTCGGTCCGTCCTACGCCCGGAACATCTTCGCGGACGTTCAGTCGGTGCTGTCTGCCGCTGTCGACGACGCGTTGTTGTCGCGCAACCCGTGCGGTGCGCGGACCGTTCGGCGTCCCAAGCCTGACCCGCATCCCGTCGTCCCGTGGGTGCCCGACCAGGTGTTCGCCGTTCGCGCGGCCCTTCTGGATCGGTACCGAGCGATGGTCGATGTCGGCGCCGGATGCGGTCTGCGTCAGGGCGAGGTGTTCGGGCTCGCTGAGGACGCCATCGACGCCGACGGAGGCACGCTTCACGTGGTCCGGCAGATCAAGCACGTGGAAGGACACCCGGTGTTCGCTCTCCCCAAGGGTGGCAAGAAGCGGCACGTGCCGCTTCCAGGGTCTGTGTCGGAAGCGCTCCGGGTGCATATGGATGCCTTCAAGCCTGTGGAGATCACGTTGCCGTGGGACGTGCCGGAGGGGCCGAAGGTATCCGCCCGGCTGATCTTCACGGCTGAGCAAGGGGGCATGGTGTGGCGGAGCAACTTCAACGGCCTGGAGTGGAAGCCCGCTCTCGCGGTCGCTGGGCTCATCCCGGAAGCAGATGAGAACGGCAAGTACGAGTCGGCGCGCATGCATGGCATGCACGCCCTGCGGCACTTCTACGCTTCCGCCTTGCTGGACGCGGGTGAGAACATCAAGGCCGTCAGCGAGTACATGGGACATGCTGACCCGGGGCTGACGCTGCGGGTGTACGCCCACCTGATGCCCGACAGCCGCGACCGTGCTCGGCGTGCCATCGACACCGTGTTTCAGCGTCTCTCCCAGGAAGATCACGGCCCACAGACGGCCCAGTGACGCCCGGACGGCCCCTGAACTGCCCTTCTGTGCAGGTCAGGGGCCGTTGCCCTGAGAGAAGCCTCTGAAGTTCCTCAACTCTGCTTTGAGCCCCCGGGCGGCCGGGCATCCCCCGTTCACCGCGGCCCACGGGGGCCGGTGCGGGGCAACGGAAAACTCGGGGGAACGGAAAGCAGGTGACGCCCATGGGCATCGTCATCGTGGTCGTGCTGGCAGTCGTCGGGTTCATGACCGTCGGGGCGCTGCGGAGCCGGGGCAGGAGCCGGCGGGCACAGGTGTCGTTCGGCAAGCGCGGCGGCCGGTCCCGGTCGATCGGCTCGTCGTCGTCCTCGGCCGGTTACGCGGGCGGCGGCGCGAGCTGGTGGGCCGGTGACTCGGGCTCGTCGTCCTCGGGACACCACGGCGGACACCACGGCGGCCACCACTCGTGCGGCGGCGGCCACCACTCCTGCGGGGGCGGGCACTCCTGCGGCGGGGGCGGATGCGGGGGAGGCAGCTGACACGGGGCAGCTGGGCTTCCCGGGTGACGGGGGGAACGTAGTTCCGGGGGGATCACGGGGGAATACGGGGGATTCCGGAGGGGATACGGGGGAATCCCCTCCGGGGCGCACCACGGGCGCCCGTCGGCGAAGGCAGCCGGCGGGCGCCCGGCCGTTGTCCGCGCGCGCCAGGCGTACGCCATGGTTGAACAGTTGAACTGTGGAGCCCTCTGAGGGATGGAAACCCCACGAAGTTGGGTAAAAACGCTGTGGTGGCTGCTCTGTTCATGATTCCCTCTAAATCGCCAACGCAGCCCCTCGGACGTCCCGCAGAACCCCTCCTCCGGTCGGGACGCCGACCTGGCTGACATGGCTGATCTCCCCCTCATCGTGTGTTAGCGGAGCCGATCCATGCTCACGACCCTGAACACCTCCTACACCGATACGCGCGCCGCCGATCTCGCCTGGGCCCTGGGGCGCGAGCCGCTGCCCGCCCTGGCCACGCTCGACCTCGAACTGGCCGGTGCGAAGCTCCAGTTGAGACTGCTCGGCGCGTCCCACCAAGTGCTGCTGGAGGAGGAGCGCGGCAGTTGCTCGGAGACGGTCGCGTGCATCCCCGGTTCCAGCACCCCGCTGCCGCTCGGTGTCGCCAAACGCGTCGGCGACTGGGAGTATGAGTTCGCCGCCCGCGTCGAACTGCTCACGCCGGGCTCGTTCGCGGGCCGCGCACAGGAGTTGCTCGCCCTCGTCTCGGACCATCCGCACGGCCTCGCGGGCGTCTTCCCGGGCAGCCCGAACGCGTTCACCGCGCTGCTCGCGCAGCGGCACGAGGGCCAGGTGCACTGGCGGACCTGGCACGCCTACCCGCAGGACGGCCAGTTGGTGGCCACCCGCACGCGCGTGGGCGGGCGGGTGACGACGCCGACCGCGTAAGGCAGATAAACATGATCGGCCCCAACTCGCCCCAGATCCACACGTGTGGGTGACCAAGCGTGCCGAGCGCGTGACGTAACGTCGCACCGTGATCGAACCGCACGCCCCCGCGCCCCCGGGCGCCCCGCCCCACTGGACAGGCCCCGTCCGGCTGCCCGTGCGGCCCGGGACCGGGCGGTTCCTGGTTCTCGTGTGCGTCTTCGTCTGCGCGGCCTGCGGACTCGTGTACGAACTCGAACTCGTCGCGTTCGCCTCGTACTTGATCGGCGACTCGGTCACCCAGTCCTCCGTCGTGCTGTCCGTCATGGTGTTCGCGATGGGCATCGGCTCGCTCGCCGCCAAGCGGCTGCGCTGGCACGCGGCCGTCGGCTTCGGCGCGATCGAGATCGCCCTCGCGCTCGTCGGCGGGTGCAGCGCGATGACGCTGTACGCCGTCTTCGCCTGGACCGGCGGCTGGGGCGGGATGTGGGCCGACGGCCCCCGCTTCCTCCTGGTCGCCTTCTCGCTCGCCATCGGCCTGCTCATCGGTGCCGAGGTCCCGCTGCTGATGGAGCTGATCCAGCGCATCCGCCGCCAGGACGCGGGCGGCGCGGTCGCCGACCTGTTCGCCGCGGACTACGTCGGCGCGCTGGTCGGCGGTCTGGCCTTCCCCTTCCTTCTCCTGCCGTTCCTCGGCCAGTTGACCGGCGCGCTCGTCACCGGCACGGTCAACGTGGTCGCGGGCGGCGCCCTGGTCCTCGGCCTCTTCCGGCGCGACCTGTCCCGCCGGGCCCGCTGGACCCTGCTCCTCGTCGGCCTCACCGTCCTCGGCGTCCTCGCCTCCGCCGCCGCCCTCACCGGCGACTTCGACCGCGCCGCCCGGCACGCGGTCTACGGCGAGGACGTCCGGGTCGCCGTGCGCACCGGTGTCGAGGAGGTCGTCCTGGCCGGCGGTACCGACGGCCGGCCCCTCGACCTCTTCCTCGACGGCCGGCTCCGCGTCGGCGGCCGCGACGCCCGCCGCTACCACGAGGCCCTCGTCCACCCCGCCCTGTCCGGCGGCGCCCACGCGCGCGTGCTCATCCTCGGCGGCGGCGACGGCATGGCCGCCCGCGAGGCGCTGGACGAGCGCGGGGTGCGCCGGGTCGACGTCGTCGAGATCGACCCCGGCCTCATCCGGCTGGCCCGCCACGACCCCGGCCTCACCGCGGCCAACGGTCACGCCTACGACGACCCGCGTGTCCACGCCGTCACGGCCGACGTCTTCGACTGGCTGCGCGGGGCGCCCACGGCGGCGTACGACGTCGTGATCGCCGACCTGCCCGACCCCGGCATCACCGCCAGCACCAAGCTGTACTCCCAGGAGTTCTACGGCCTCGCCCGCCGCGTCCTCGCCCCCGGCGGCCGGCTCGTCGTCCACGCCGGAGCGGTCACCAGCCGCCCCCGCGTCTTCTGGACGGTCGCCGCGACGCTCCGCGCGGCCGGCTTCGCCACCTCCGCATACCGGGTCCTCGGCCACGACTCCGGCTTCGCGGCCGGCCCCGACCGCTCGGCCGCCGGCGCCACCCGCGCCCCGCACGACTGGGGCTTCCTGCTGGCCGCCCCGGCCCCCGCCGCCCCGCCGCCGCTGCGTCTGGACCGCGCCGCGCCGCGCACCCTGACCCAGGCGGGCCTCACGGCGGACGGGGCGGCGGCCCGGCGCACCCGGATCCCCGGGCTGCCGGCGTCGACGCTGGTGCATCCGCGCTACTGACGGCCGCGCGGGCCGGGATCGCGCTGCGAGGGTACGTTCCGGCCATGCGTGGGTAGGCTCAGCCGACATGGAGCACCAGGTCTTCGTTCCGGTCCCCGCCGAGCGACTGCGGGCCGCGCTGGCCGACCCCGCGCGTGTCGCCCGCGCGATCCCCGGCCTTCAGCAGGACGCCGGTGCCGAACCCGTCGCCGGCCGTCTGAAACTGCGCGTCGGCGGACACTCCGTCACCTACCGGGGGGCGGTCCGGATCACGCCCCGCGAGGACGGCGGGTACGACATGGCGGGCGACGCCACCGAGGCCCGCGGCACCGGCACCGTGAAACTCGCCCTCACCCTGCGCCTCGCGGACACCGAGGGCGGTACGACGGTCACGGCCGAGGGCACGGCGGCCGCGGCCGGCCGGATCGCGGAACTGCCCGCGGACGCGGTGAGTTCGGCGGCCACGCGCCTGCTCGGCCGCTTCGTGGAGAACCTGGGGGCGGAGCGGGCGGAAGAGGTCTCCGCGGGGGAGCCGGAGCAGGAGCCGGTGGAATCAGGGGAGCCGGTGGCCGAGGCGCACACCTCGGTCTTCGACACGGAGGTGCCGCCGCCGTCCCTGGACCCCGAGGCGGACGGACTGGCGCAGGACGCGGACCGCCTGGCGGATGACTTCGCCGACACCGGCGAACCGCCCGCCGAGGCCGCGCACGCCCGCCGCACGATGATCGGCCGCAGCGCCGAGGAGGTCGACCACGCACCGCCGCGCGGCCGCTACGCCCCGGTCCCGGCCCCGCAGACGGTCGCGGGCAACCAGGCCCTGCGCTGGGCGGCCCCGGCGGCGGCGCTGGCCGTGGCGTCGGCGATCGTCGTGACCAGGGCGCTGCGCAGACGCCGGTGAGCCCGGCGGACCCCGGGGCGGCGCCCAGTACTGTCATCCCGTGAGTAACGAAGACATCACGCTGACAGCGGGCGACGCACAGGTACGCATCAGCCCTGCCAACGGCGGCCGTATCAGCGGCCTCAAGGTCGGCTCCACGGAACTGCTCCGCCAGGGGGACCGCTTCGGCTGCTTCCCGATGATCCCCTGGTGCGGCCGGATCAGGGAGGGCCGCTTCCTGGACGGCGGGACCGTCCACCAGATGCCGCTCAACTCCCCGCCGCACGCCATCCACGGCACCGCCCGCGACGGTGCCTGGAGTGTCGCCAAGGTCACGGAGAACACGGCGGCGATCACGTACGACCTGGTCGACCCCTGGCCCTACCCCGGCCGGGTCACCCAGCTCGTGGAGCTCACCGGGGACAGCCTGACCCTGACGACGGGCGTCGAGGCGACGGCGGACTCCTTCCCGGCACAGATCGGCTGGCACCCCTGGTTCAACCGGACCCTCGCGGGCGGGGACGGTGCGGCCGACGTGGACGCGGTCCTCGCCTTCGAGCCCGCCTGGCAGGAGGAACGCGGCGCGGACCACCTGCCCACCGGCAGGCGCGTCGACCGCACGCCCGGCCCCTGGGACGACTGCTTCGGCATGCCCGGCGGCGTCGACGTGACCCTCACCTGGCCCGGCCTGCTGGAGCTGAGGGTGACCAGCCGCGAGGAGTGGGTCGTCGTCTACGACGAGCAGGCCGAGGCCGTGTGCGTGGAGCCGCAGACCGGCCCGCCCAACGGCCTGAACACCGCCGCACGCCTGGTCACCCCCGTGGACCCGCTGGAGGCGTCGACGACCTGGAGCTGGCGGCGCCTCTAGGGGGTGTCGTTTGGATCATGCCGGACCCCTCGACCGCGGAGCGGCCCGCCGGACAGGCCCTAGGCTGGTCGGCATGACGGACGTACGCGGCGCGCTGCTGCAGCAGATCAAGGACAAGGCCGTGGTGCACGGCAAGGTGACGCTCTCCTCGGGGCTGGAGGCCGACTACTACGTCGACCTGCGCCGCGTCACCCTCGACGGCGAGGCCGCGCCGCTGGTCGGGCAGGTGCTGCTGGATCTGACGGCCGACCTGGAGTTCGACGCGGTCGGCGGCCTGACCATGGGCGCCGACCCGGTCGCGGCGGCCATGCTGCACGCGGCCGCCGCGCGCGGGAAGCGGCTCGACGCCTTCGTCGTCCGCAAGGCGGCCAAGGCGCACGGCATGCAGCGCCGGGTCGAGGGCCCGGACATCGCGGGCCGCCGCGTGCTCGTGGTCGAGGACACCTCCACCACCGGTGGCTCCCCGCTCACCGCCGTCGAGGCCGTGCGCGAGGCGGGCGCGGAGGTCGTCGCCGTCGCCACGATCGTGGACCGGGCGACGGGCGCGGCCGAGAAGATCGAGGCCGGCGCGGGCGTTCCGTACCGGTTCGCCTTCTCGAAGGATGAACTGGGTCTGGACTGAACGGGCGCTTCGGCCTGGACTTGGCCGGTGCGCCGACGACGGCGCCAGGTCTGGAAAGATGGGGCCGACGACGGCGTCGAACCCCCCAGGTCTAGGTCAGGGCCTTAACGCACAACGCCAACCCGCAACACAAGGAGCGGACAGATGCCCATCGCAACCCCCGAGGTCTACAACGAGATGCTCGACCGGGCGAAGGCAGGCAAGTTCGCCTACCCGGCCATCAACGTCACCTCGAGCCAGACCCTGAACGCGGCGCTGCGCGGCTTCGCGGAGGCGGAGAGCGACGGCATCGTCCAGATCTCGACCGGCGGTGCCGAGTTCCTCGGCGGTCAGTACAGCAAGGACATGGTGACCGGCGCCGTCGCGCTCGCCGAGTACGCGCACATCCTCGCCGAGAAGTACCCGGTCAACATCGCGCTGCACACGGACCACTGCCCGAAGGACAAGCTCGACGGGTACGTACGTCCGCTGATCGCGGTCTCCGAGGAGCGCGTGAAGGCCGGCCGCAACCCGCTCTTCCAGTCGCACATGTGGGACGGCTCGGCCGAGACCCTCGCCGACAACCTCGCCATCGCCCAGGAACTGCTGGCGCGCACCCAGGCCGCCAAGATCATCCTGGAGGTGGAGATCACCCCGACCGGCGGTGAGGAGGACGGCGTCTCGCACGAGATCAACGACGAGCTCTACACCACGGTCGACGACGCGATCCGCACGGTGGAGGCCCTCGGCCTCGGCGAGAAGGGCCGCTACCTGCTGGCCGCGTCCTTCGGCAACGTGCACGGCGTCTACAAGCCGGGCAACGTCGTGCTCCGCCCCGAGCTGCTGAAGGAGCTGAACGACGGCGTCGCCGCCAAGTTCGGCAAGCAGTCCCCGTTCGACTTCGTCTTCCACGGCGGCTCCGGCTCCACCGAGCAGGAGATCGCCACCGCCCTGGAGAACGGCGTCGTGAAGATGAACCTCGACACGGACACCCAGTACGCCTTCACCCGTCCGGTCGCGGGTCACATGTTCGCCAACTACGACGGCGTCCTGAAGGTCGACGGCGAGGTCGGCAACAAGAAGGCCTACGACCCGCGCACCTGGGGCAAGCTGGCCGAGGCGTCGATGGCCGCGCGTGTCGTCGAGGCGACGAAGAACCTGCGCTCGGCAGGCAACAAGATCAAGTAAGCGGCACCTCCCGGTGGGCCCGGCGGCTGTCTATGGCGCCGGGCCCGCTGTATACCTGGGGACATGCCCGATGTCCGGCTGGCCTCGCCCCGCGGCAAGTGGATCCTGCTCACCACGGTCCTCGGCTCCAGCATGGCCCTGCTGGACTCGACCGTCGTCAACGTCGCGCTGCCGCGCATCGGCCGCGACCTGGGCGCGAGCCTCGCCGCACTCCAGTGGACGGTCAACGCGTACATGGTCACGCTGGCCGGCCTGATCCTGCTGGGCGGCTCGCTCGGCGACCACTACGGGCGCCGGAAGATCTTCGTGCTGGGCGTGGTCTGGTTCGCCGCCGCGTCCCTGCTGTGCGGCCTGGCGCCGAACTCCGCGGTGCTGATCGCCTCCCGGGCCCTGCAGGGCATCGGCGGGGCGCTCCTCACGCCCGGCTCCCTGGCGCTGATCCAGGCCTCCTTCCACCCCGACGACCGCAGCCGGGCGGTCGGGCTGTGGTCGGGCTTCGGCGGCATCGGCGCGGCGGTCGGCCCGTTCCTGGGCGGCTGGCTGGTCACCGGCCCCGGCTGGCGCTGGGTGTTCCTGCTCAACGTCCCGCTGGCCCTGCTGTGCGTACCGGTCGCCCTCCGGCACGTCCCGGAGTCCCGGGACAGCACCGAGCACGGCCGCTTCGACGTCCTCGGCGCGGTGCTGGGCGCCCTGGCCCTGGCCCTGCTGACGTACGCGCTGATCGAGGCGCGGGCCGGCTCGGCGGTGGTGGCGGTGAGCGCGGCGGCCGGGCTGGCCGCGGCGGTGGCCTTCGGGTACGTCGAACGGCACCGCCCGGACCCGATGCTGCCGCCGGACATCTTCGCCTCGCGCCAGTTCACGGCCGTCAACCTGGTCACCCTGTGCGTGTACGCCGCGTTCGGCGGGTTCTTCTTCCTGACGGCGCTCCAGCTCCAGGTGGTGGCGGGCTACTCCCCGCTCGCGGCCGGTACGGCGATGCTCCCGACGACCGCCCTGATGCTGCTCTTCTCCGCCCGCTCGGGCGCCCTCGCGGACCACACGGGCCCGCGGCTGCCCCTGACGGTCGGCCCGCTCCTGTGCGCGGCGGCGATGCTGCTGATGCTGCGGGTGGGTCCGCACGCCGACTACCTGACGGACGTCCTGCCCGCCCTGCTGGTGATGGGCGCCGGCATGGTCACCCTGGTGGCCCCCCTGACGGCGACGGTCCTCGCCTCGGTGGACACCGCCCGCGCGGGCCTGGCCAGCGGCATCAACAACGCGGCGGCGCGGGCCGCCGGCCTGATCGCGGTGGCGGCGCTGCCGCTGCTGGCGGGGATGGGCCCGGAGGCGTACCGGCTGCCGTCGGCGTTCGACGCGGCGTTCCGGCGCGCCATGCCGATCTGCGCGGGCGTGCTGGTGGTGGGTTCGGCGCTGGCCTTCGCGCTGGTCCGCCGGCCCGGTCCGGGGTGTTTGCGACCGGAATGCCGGACCTATGGGAGTGTGACGGTGCCGCCGCTGGAGGGGCAGCGGTGACCAGCCCGGTCTTCCGGGTGCGGGTCGAGGCCGGGGTGCTCGCGCCCGCGCGGCGGAGCCGCGTATCGACGCAGGCCCGCGCCCCTTCCAGCCGCTGTGACGCAGGGAACCGATCAGTGAGCCAGACTGGACTCCATGACGATTCACGAGAACCTCCTCGGCGGCCCGCCCCCGACCCACCTCCCCGACGACCCGGAGCCGCGCGAACTCCTCGCGAACGGCGCTGCCCCCGCGGACGTCGCCGCCAAGTACCCCACCTCCTCCCTCGCCTGGGCCCAGCTGGCCGACGAGGCGTTCGAGCGCGGCGCGGTCGTGGAGTCGTACGCCTATGCCCGTACGGGCTACCACCGGGGTCTGGACGCCCTGCGCCGCAGCGGCTGGAAGGGGCACGGCCCGGTGCCCTGGGAGCACGAGCCCAACCGCGGCTTCCTGCGCGCCCTGCACGCCCTCGCCCGCGCCGCGCAGGCCATCGGCGAGCAGGCGGAGTACGAGCGCTGCGCGCAGTTCCTGAAGGACTCCTCGCCGACGGCCGCCCAGACCCTGGGCTGACCCCTACGGGGAGTTCCCGGTGTGGCCCGTCTGGCAGCAGACGGGCCTTGCCGTAGAGGAGCCGATTACAGAGGATGCCGGTGGGGACCGGGGCCCCCGTGCCGGGATCGGCAGGGGCGGACCGCTACCCGGAGTACA
Organism: Streptomyces sp. MUSC 14; assembly: GCF_001866675.1. Taxonomy (NCBI): domain Bacteria; kingdom Bacillati; phylum Actinomycetota; class Actinomycetes; order Kitasatosporales; family Streptomycetaceae; genus Streptomyces; species Streptomyces sp. MUSC 14. The sequence goes on along the minus strand of NZ_MLYN01000046.1, from coordinate 3,536 downwards.
ACAGGAGACAGCGATGTCCCAACAGGCTCGCCCCCACGAGGCCGCTGAGCCCGAGACCCCGCATCTCGATTTCCAGGGCACCACGCCGTACGAGGACTACGTCCGCGCGGACGTCCTGACGCACCTCCAGCACACCCTCTCCGACGATCCCGGAGAGATGGTCTTCCTGGTCACGACCCAGGTCATGGAGTTGTGGTTCACGGTGATCGTGCACGAGTGGGAGACCGCCGCCGACGCCCTGCGCGCGGACGACGTCCCGACCGCGATCGCCGCGCTGAAGCGTTCCGTGCGGGAACTGGAGGCCCTGAACGCCTCCTGGACCCCGCTCGCCCAGCTCACCCCCGCCCAGTTCAACTCCTACCGCTCCGCCCTCGGCGAGGGCTCCGGCTTCCAGTCTGCGATGTACCGGCGCATGGAGTTCCTGCTCGGCGAGAAGTCCGCGTCCATGCTCGTACCGCACCGCGGCGCCCCGCGTGCCCACGCGGAACTGGAGAAGGCGCTGCACGAGCCGAGCCTGTACGACGAGGTGCTGCGGCTGCTGGCCCGGCACGGCCACACCGTCCCCGCCACTGTCCTGCACCGGGACGTCTCCCAGCGCTACGAGCCCTCCGACCAGGTGGAACAGGCTTGGGCAGCGGTCTACTCCGGCGATCCGGGCGCCGAACTCGCGCGCCTGGGCGAGGCGTTGACCGACGTGGCCGAGCTGGTGTGGCGCTGGCGCAACGACCACCTGGTCGCCACCCGCCGCGCGATGGGCGCCAAGCCCGGCACGGGCGGCTCGGCCGGCGTGGCCTGGCTGGAGAAGCGCGCCCGCAAGAACGTGTTCCCGGAGCTGTGGACGGCGAGGTCCCATGTCTGAGTCCGTGATGTCCGACCTGACTCTGGAAGCGGAGAAGCTGGACGCGGCGGACGAGCTGGCGCCGCTGCGGGACCGCTTCGCCCTCGACACTGCGTCTGGTCATGCGGCTGACGCCGCGGGGGTGTACCTGGACGGGAACTCGCTCGGCGCGCTGCCCGCCCATGTCCCCGACCGGGTGGCGGACGTCGTGCGCCGGCAGTGGGGCGAGCTGCGCATCCGCTCCTGGGACGAGAGCGGCTGGTGGACCGCGCCCGAACGGATCGGCGACCGGATCGCCCCGCTGGTCGGGGCGGCCCCCGGTCAGATCGTCGTGGGCGACTCCACAAGCGTCAACGTTTTCAAGGCGCTTGTGGCCGCTGTACGGATGGCCGACGCGGGCCGGAGCGAGATCCTCGTCGATGCGACGACGTTCCCCACGGACGGCTACATCGCCGAGTCGGCGGCCCGCCTGACCGGCCGCACCCTGCGCCCGGTGACCCCGGCCCAGGTGCCGGGGGCGTTGAGCACCCGTACGGCGGCGGTCCTGCTGAACCACGTCGACTACCGCACGGGCCGCCTGCACGACCTGCCCGGTCTGACGGCCGCGAGCCACGCCGTGGGCGCCCTCGCGGTCTGGGACCTGTGCCACAGTGCGGGCGCGCTGCCGGTGGGGCTGGACGAGCACGGCGTCGACCTGGCGGTCGGCTGCACGTACAAGTACCTGAACGGCGGCCCGGGTTCACCGGCGTACCTCTACGTCCGCCGGGAGCACCAGCCCCGCTTCGACTCCCCGCTGCCCGGCTGGAACTCCCACGCCGAACCCTTCGGCATGAGCCCGTCCTACACAGCGGCGCCGGGTGCGCTGCGCGGCCGGGTGGGCACCCCGGACATCCTCTCCATGCTCGCGCTGGAGGCGGCCCTGGAGGTCTGGGACGGCGTCCCCGTCCCCGCGGTCCGCGCGAAGTCCCTCGCCCTGACGGACTTCTTCCTGCGCTGCGTGCGGGCGTACACGGAACCGGGCCGCGTCGAGTCCGTGACGCCCGAGCGCCACGAGGAGCGCGGCAGCCAGGTCGCACTGCGCTGCCCGGATGCCGGTGAGGTGATGAAACGCCTGATCGACAGGGGTGTCGTGGGCGACTTCCGGCACCCTGACATCCTCCGCTTCGGGTTCACCCCGCTGTACGTCGGCTTCGCCGACGCGGAGCGGGCGGCGCGGATCCTGGCGGAGGAGCTGGCGTAGGCGACGGCCCGGAGGCCGCCCCTGGGCCGCCTCCGGGCCACCCGGACCATTCCCCCTCACCCTGCGTGACAACCCCATGTCCGCGCACGTCACCGGCCTGATACCGTCCCCGCCAAACACCTTCCGTCGCTGAGAGGTTGGAGCATGCCGGACGACGCAGCAGCAGCCCGCGCCGCCGCCGAAGAGGAGTCGGCCTTCTCGCACCCCCCGGTCGACCCCGACATCAGCTCCGCGTACGGCGACCACCCCGACCAGGTCATCGACTTCTACGTCCCCCGGTCCACCGCCCCGGACATCCCGGCCCCGCTGGTGGTGGTCCTGCACGGCGGCGCCTGGCGGGCCCGCTACGACCGCACGCACATCACCCCCTTCGCGGACCACCTGGCCCGTAGGGGTTTCGCGGTGGCGAACGTCGAGTACCGCCGGGGCGGGGAGCCTCCTCTGATCCCGGAGCAGAGCACGGGGGCGGACGCGGGCACCGGGGACGGTGGTACCGGGGACGGCGCCATCCCCTCGGCGGGTCGCTGGCCGGAGACCTTCGACGACGTGGCGGCGGCCCTCGACGCCCTGCCGGACCTCGTCCGCACCGCGCTGCCGCAGGCCGACCCGCGCCGGATGGTGCTGACGGGCCACTCGGCGGGCGGCCACCTGGCGCTGTGGGCGGCGGCCCGGCACGTCCTGCCCGCGGACGCCCCGTGGCGCACCGCGGGTCCGGCCCTCCTCCGCGGCGTCGTCGCCCTCGCCCCGATCGCGGACTTCGAGGTGGCGGAGGAGCTGGACGTCTGCGGCAACGCGAGCCTGCAACTCCTCGGCGGCCACGACGCGTTCGCCGGGCGCCGTCCGTACGCCGACCCCGTGCTCCTCCTCCCGACGGGCATCGCGACGACGCTCGTCCAGGGCCGTACGGACCTGGTGGTGCCGCAGGCGGTGGCCGAGTCGTACGCGGACGCCGCGGCGAAGGCGGGCGAGGTGGTGGGCCTGACCCTGCTGGAGGACGTGGGGCACTTCCCGCTGATCGACCCGGCGGCGGACGCGTGCGCGGTGGTGGCGGAGGAGATCGCCCAACTGGCCTGGTGACGCCGGTGGTTGCGCCCTGGACGACCTCCGGCGCCCGCCCCTTGGGGGTCGCCCCCGGTCATACCCGTAATACCTGAGAGCTACCCCGAAGGACCGCTCTCAGGCGGGACGCCAACGACACGCCCCGATCCATAACTTCCTTGTCAGAAAGGCCCGATGGCCGGGCTTTCTGAAAGGAAGCCGACCATGGGGCACCACCTCCCGCACACCCCCGCCTCCCGCCTCTCCTCCGGCCCGCAGCCGCCGACGGCGAAGCCGAGGCGGAGGCTGTTCCCGCCGAGACACCGCAGGCACTGGCGGCGCGCGTTCCTCGCCGCCCTCCTCACCACGGCCATCGCCGCCCCCCTCTCCGCCGCGACCACCCACCCCGGGATCCCGGCC